>CAZZVQ010000014.1:0-70347 GCA_964657565.1 uncultured Acetobacteraceae bacterium | reverse complement strand
GTTCGGGCCGGGCCAGGAGGTGGTCGAAGTGGTCGATCTTCCCGAGCCTTTACCGCCCGCAGCCGGCGAAATTCTCATCGATATCCTCGCGGCTCCGATCAATCCTTCCGACTTTCTCAACTTTCAGGGACGCTTTGGCGCACATCCGCCTCACCGTGCGCCTGGCGGCGGCCGAGGCCGGAGTGGCCGCATATGACGGGGCCTACGCCAACGTGGCTGATCCTGAAGGCTACCGCGCGGAATGCGAGGCAGCGCGGCGCCACGGCTTGGCTGGTAAAAGCTGCATCCATCCGACGCAAATCGCCATCGCAAACACCGCCTTCCTGCCCAAGCCGGCCGAGGTGGACAAAGCCCGTCGCGTGCTGGCCGCCGCAGCGGAGGCCGAAGCCGAAGGCATTGGCGCCTTTCTGGTCGACGGCCGCATGGTGGACGCCCCGTTCGTCGCCAGCGCGCGCTCCATCGTCGCGCTGGCCGAAGCCGCGTCCGGACCGCCCGATTCATAACCGTTTGGCCGACGACAAACTAAACCGGACGCAGCGACATCCGGACAACGACGGAAACGCACCCTCCTGATTGGAAGCCGCAGATGACAACGCAGGTCCCATCGGCCACCCGGCCGAAACGTAGCTTCACCGCGGTATCGACCTATGTGTTCGAGCGGATCATGCCGGATGCTTTCGTGCTCGCGATCGGCCTGACGATCCTCGTGGCGTGCGCGGCGGCGGCGTTCGCGCCGCGCGGAACACTGCCGGTGATCCTGACGTCCTGGTATAACGGGCTGTTCGGGATCCTGGGTTTCGCCTTTCAGATGATCCTCATCCTCGTGACGGGTCACGTTCTGGCGCACGCGCCGGTCGTCCAGCGGGGTCTGCGCGCGATGGTGTCGCTGGCCAAGACGCCGAACCAGGCCGTCGTCATGACCTTCCTGGTCGCGGCATGCGCGTCATGGCTGAATTGGGGCTTCGGCCTGGTCATCGGCGCCGTATTGGCGCGGGAGGTCGCACGCCAGATCCGGCTCGACTACGCATGGCTGGTCGCGGCGGCCTACTCCGGCTGGGTGATTTGGGGCAGTGGCCCGTCCGGCTCCATCCCGCTCTCGCAGGCCTCGCACGGCAACGTGCTGAACATCGTCGAGAAGGTCACGGGGCACGTGCTGCCCTTCAGCGAGTCCATTTTCACCGTGCTCAACCTGGCGCCGACGCTGATCGTCGTCGCGGTGATGCCGTTCGTCTTCATGGCGATCCGTCCGCGCGAGGACGAGATGCAGGTGTTCACCCCGCCGGCGGACGAGCCGGCCCCGCCCTCGGTCGCCTGGGCGGCCCTGCCGTTCGCGCGCAAGCTGGAGCAATCGCCGGTCGGCAGCCTGGTTCTGGTTGCGGCGGGGCTGAGCTACCTCGGTCTGACCTGGTGGAGCGGCGCGTTGTCGCTGGACATCAACGTGGTCATCTTCATGTTCCTGATCGCCGGTCTGCTGCTGCACCGGTCTCCGGTGAACTACGCCAACGCCGTCAAGAACGCGGCGCGGCAAACCGGCGCGATGATGCTGCAATATCCGATCTACGGCGGGATCATGGGCATCATGACCGCGACCGGGCTCGCGGAGCAGATGTCGCGGTCGGTCGCGGCCGTGGCGACCACCCACACCTTGCCGTTCCTGGGCTACCTCGCATCCCTGGTCATCACCTTCGTGGTGCCCAGCGGCGGCGGCCATTGGGCGGTGCAGGGACCGTTCACCATCCCGGCGGCCGTCGCGCTGCACGCCTCCATCCCGGCCACCACCATGGGTGTCGCGATGGGAGAAGAGGTCGCCAACATGATGCAGCCGTTCTGGGCGTTGCCGGTGGTCGCCATCGCCGGGATCGGGATCCAGCGGGTGATGGGCTTCACCGTGGTGACGTTCCTGGTCTCCGCGGTCGTGTATGGCGCGGCCTTGCTGCTGCTGGGTTGACCCTGGAACGCCGCGTCCGTGATCCGAATTGCGCTTTGGAGTATGTGCCCATGACGACCCCCCTTCCGCGCCGGGCCGCCCTGGCCGGTCTCGCCGGGCTGGTGACCCTTGCGGGCACGACCGGCACCCCCTGGGCTCAGCCCGCCGCGACCACCCCGGCAACGACCACCCTGGCAGCACAGCTCGCCGGCTATGTCGACGGCATCGGCTATGGCGATCTCGGGGCGCCTGTGGTGGAGCTCGTAAAGGCACACTTCATCGATTCGATCGGCTGTGCCATCGGCGCGTTCAACGAGCCGCCGGTGCGGGCAGTGCGTGACGTCGCGTTGCAGAATGGCGGCGATGCGGCAACGCTCATCGGCACGACCCGGCGCACCACCATGGAGTGGGCCACCTTCGCCAATGGCGCCGCATTGCGCCATTTCGATCTGAACGACGCCTATGCGGGGCGGGAGGTCGGGCATCCCAGCGACAACATCACGCCATGTCTGGCGGTGGCCGAAGCAGAGGGCCGCAGCGGACGGGACCTGATCCTGGCGATCGCCTTGGCCTACGAGATCGACTGCCGGTTGCTGGATGCCGTGCAGATCAGCGTTCGAGGGTGGGACCATCCCACCTTCAGCCTGCCGGCCGCGTCGCTCGCCGCGGGCAAGCTGATGCGGCTGTCGCGGCCACAACTGACGCAGGCGGTCAACCTGTCCCTCGCCGGGCACCTGGCCGTCAATCAGACGCGGCTCGAGGTTCTGTCCAACTGGAAAGGGCTGGCCGACGCCGATGCCGGCCGAAACGCGTTGTTTGCGGCGCAACTGGCCCGCGGCGGCATCACCGGCCCGGCCCCCGCATTCGAGGGCAAAGCCGGTTTCTTCAAGCAGGTCTCGGGGCCGTTCACGCTCGATGTCAGCCAGTTCGGCGGCCAGGGCGGCGGCGGAGCGTTCAAGGTGGCCGACTGCTCGATCAAGCTCTACCCGGCCCAGGCTCTGCTGCAGACCGCGATCGCGGCTGCCGCGACGATCGGCGCTGCCGTGCCGGATCCGGCCAGGGTCCGGTCCATCGTGGTTGCGACCACGCTGGCGGGTCAGCAATACGCTGCCGATTCCAGGGAAAAATGGGCGCCGGAGACCAGCGAGACCGCCGACCACAGCCTGCCCTACATCGTGGCGCGATCCATGCTGGACGGGCAGATCGGCAACACCAGCTACACCCAACAGGCATTGCATGACCCGCGCCTGCTCGCGCTCCTGGCCAAGCTGACGGTCGAGGAAGACGCTGCGCTGACGCGGATGTATCCGCAGAAGATTCCAACCCGGGTGACCGTGACGCTCGATGACGGGCATGTGCTGACGGAGCAGGTGGACGACCTACCGGGCTTTGGCGGCCGGCCGGCGACGCGGCAAGACATCGAGACGAAGTTCCGGCGGGTCGTGGCGCCGATTTGGCCGGAACCGCAGATCCGCGCCTTTCTCCACGTCGCCTGGAACCTGGACCAGCAGGATAAGGTGGCCGGCCTGTTCGAACGCATGGTGGTGGCGGCATGACGGCCTTGGGCCAAGGTTTGCATCGGCGGGACTATCAGCCGGGGCAGACAGGTCCGCTGCACGGCGTTCGCGTGCTGGATCTGTCGCGCCTGTTCGCCGGCAACGCCCTGACGCAGATGCTCGGCGACTACGGGGCCGACGTGATCAAGGTCGAGCCGCTCGAGGGCGACACGTTGCGGGCGTGGAAAACGGAGGGTGTCTCGACCCACTGGAAGATCTACGCCCGAAACAAGAAGAGCCTGTCCTTGAACCTGCGGGATCCCAGGGCGATCGACATCGTCCGCAAGCTGGTGCCGTCCGCCCGTATCTTCGTCGAGAGCTTCCGACCCGGCGTGCTGGAAGCCATTGGACTTGGGCCCGACGTGCTGCTCGCGCTCAACCCACGGCTGGTGATCATCCGCATTTCGGGGTGGGGCCAGACCGGGCCATACGCGCAGCGCCCCGGCTTCGGCACCGTGATCGAGGGCGCGTCCGGCTTTGCCGCGATCAACGGCTTTGCAGACCGTGAGCCGGTGCTGCCGCCCATGTATCTCGCCGACGGCGTAGCCGGGCTGTATGGCGCGTCGGCCGCCATGATCGCGCTGCGGGAGGTGGAGGTGAATGGCGGGGTGGGACAGGTGATCGACCTGCCGTTGCTGGACCCGCTTTTCTCCATCCTGAGTCCGCAGGCGGCGAACTATCGGCTGAGTGGACAGGTCAAGCCGCGCACGGGAAGTCGCTCCACCAACTCCGCGCCGCGTAACGCCTTTGTCTGCAAGGACGGCCGGTATGTCGGACTGTCCGGCTCGATCCAGAAGATGGCCGAGCGGTTGTTTCGCGCCATCGGACGGCCGGACCTGGTGGACGACCCCCGGTTCAGGACCAACGCCGATCGGCTTCGCAACGTCGAGGCGTTGGATGCCATCATCGGCGCCTTCATCGCCGAGCGCACCCAGGCGGAGAACGTCACCTTTTTCGAAGCCGCCGAGGTGACCATCGGGCCGATCTACGACACCGCCCAGATCATGGAGGACCCGCACGTGATCGAGCGGGAGTTGATTGCGGACTATCCGGATGCCGAGATGGGCCAGTTGCCGATGCACCATGTGGTGCCTCGGCTGATGGGCACGCCCGGATCGATCCGAACCGCGGCGCCGGAGCTGGGACAGCACAACATCGAGTTGCTGGCCGAGCTGGGAATCGTCGGCGCCGATCTGGACGCATTGACCGCAGCGACGGTGTTGGGCGGCAACGTGTCACCCGGAGGTGTTCATTGCCTCCCAGGCGGACAGTGAAACCGTTCCGGTCAAGTCGGGCCGTGGTGGATGAGGGAGAACAGCGATGTACTCCAGCGAGTGGCCGTCGGGGTCGTCGAAGTAGACGCTCGCTGCGGGCATCCATGGGAATACAACGGGCTCCGTGAGCTCTGGACCGCCACCACCTGCCCGAGGAACGATGCCTTTGGACCGGAGGACGGCAACCGACCTCCTGACGTGCTCCAGTTCAGTAGTAAAGGCGATGTGCAGTCTCAGCCGAACGGGCGAACTATGAATGCACCACAGACCGAGCATGGATCGCTCGCGTCCGCCGACCCATAAGAACGCAGCATGCCGAGCTGGTATGGTGTGTGCCAGTTCAAGCCCAACAACATCGCGGTAGAATGCGATCGACCGATCCAGATCGGCTACCGTGAGGTGGCTTTCATAGAGGCCTGAGACGGGGATCACCGGACGCTCCGTGGCTGACCCTGGAAGCGTAACGGAAGCTGACGCAAAAGTCTGGTTTGCGTCGGATCCAGCGGTCGGCACATGAGGCTGGCGCGTGTTGCTCATAGTGGGCGAATGTGGCCTTCAGCGGTAAATGGCGGGTTCCTTTTAGCGTTATATGGCGCACCAAGCGCTGAGTTGGATGAAGCGGCCCCGAACAACTCGATCCGGCATTCATTAAGGAAGCCTCAGGGAGGCATGGTATCTTTGGTCGCCGTTGGCACGAGTATGTAGTTCTCCGCCACTAGGTGGCAGTCGGCTCCGGTCTGCTTGCGGCAGTACGTGAGCGTGTCTCGCCGTGCCTCCTCCAATGTCGCACTGCCCTGGTGCCAGTAAGCACCACCGTGTAACCCAAGCGCCAACGCCTTCTCGGACGGCTGCGTAGTCAGATAGCTTTCCACACTTTGTCGGTCAGCCGGCGCCGGGCTTTTCAGGAGGGAGGCGAAGCTGGCTTCGTCCCAACTCGGCAGCTTATACGCCCGTAGGAACCGGTCGAGCTCAGGCAGCAGCCACTGCTTTCCGCCTTCGGCGTAGAACAAGGCGTGTCCGTCCGAGCCGAAGGGAGGCAGCACGACGAGTTCAGCTTGTCCGCCGCTTCCGGTATAGGCGGCTCGCAACCGGCTAACCAGGCCGGGGCGGAACCAGCCGTCGTTTTCGGCATAAAGCCACAGCGTCGGCACGCGCGTCGTGCTGTCGGTCGCCTGTTGGATCGGTCGCGCCGAGCAGAGGTTGCTTTTCAGCCGAGGGCTGTAGCCAGAGCAAGGTCGGGTTTTGCCACGAGGTCAGAGCGTCCAGGACCACTCGGCAGAGTATCATGCGGGCCGAGCTTCATCGCATGTCTTACCTGGCTGGGGTCGGCTAACGTGCGTGATGGCTTTCCGATCAGATAGCCTTGGATTGCCGCGCACCCTTCGCGTGCAACGATTGAAAGTTGTGCTGCGTTCTCGATCCCTTCCGCCAGCACCGGCATGTTCAGCGTCTCACCCAGCGCTGCAATGGACCGCAGAATCGACACTGCCTGCTGGTTGCGCTCGATCTCGGCTACGAACGACATGTCCAACTTGATGCGGTTGAACGGGAAGGATCGAAGGACATCGAGAGAGGAATAGCCGATACCAAAATCGTCCAGGGCAATCCCGATCCCCATGCGTTGAAGCGTGGCCAGCTGACACAGCGCGAATTCGCGATCGCGGATGATGGCGCTCTCGGTCAGTTCTAATGTCAGGCGCTCGGTCGCCAAGCCGCTGTCGTCGAGCGCTGATCGTAATGTCTTGATAAGGTCGGGATCGGACAGATGAATCGGCGACAAGTTGACGGAGACGCTATGCCGGTTCGGCCATAGCGACGCTTCGGAACAGGCCTGGCGAAATACCCAGACGCTCAGAGGTATGATCTCGCCTATCTCTTCGGCGAGAGGGATGAACACTCCAGGCGGGATCAGCCCGCGGGTCGGATGGTGCCAGCGGATCAGTGCCTCGTAGCCTGTGATGTCGCCGGTGCCGACTGAGACCTGCACCTGATAGTGCAGCTCAAACGACCCCACAGTGATCGCTGCCCGCAGGTCATTGGCAAGGTCGCGTCGATCGCGCACGGCATCGTCCATCCCGGGCTCATAGAAGCAGGGTTCCCCTGAACGGACCGACTTGGCCCGATACATGGCAAGATCGGCCTTGGCGAGGAGGGTATCGGCATCACGGCCGTCCTGGATCGCCAGCGCGACACCAATGTTGCCGCTGATTGAGGCGGTGAATCGCTCGAACGCGAACGGGGTGGCGAAGATTGCCTGGAGATGCTCCAGGAAAGCCGACAGCTCCGCAGGCTTGTCGTAGGACACCAGCACAGCAAACTCATCGCCGCCAAGGCGCGAGACGTACTCTCCGACCCGCGTCATGGAGGACAGGCGAGCCGCAAGCGCGATCAGCAACTGGTCGCCAGCCTGATGCCCGTAAGTGTCGTTAACGGCCTTGAAGCGCGATAGGTCCAGCATGACGACGGCCATGCAGCTGTAACCACCTCCCATTTCCAGGCGCCGGCTCAGCTCCTCGTTGAAGCTGACGCGGTTAGGCAGATCGGTCAGGCCGTCGTGCAGCGCCATGTGGCGCAGCCGCCGGTAAGACTCGTCCTGTGTATGCCCGTCGATGAGCGCACTGACTGCTGCGCAACCGATGACCAGCAGGGCAGCAACCGCGGTCGTCACGGCAAGCGCTGCCATCGCCCCGTCCGAAAGGCCGTCACCGAAATCCAGCACCGTGATGTTCATGGCGGCCATGCCGGTGAAATGCAGGGCCGCTACCGCAAACCCAAGAAGCCCTGCGGCTTGGAGCTTGCGCCAGCGGCCAGATTGATTGACCACGTGGAAGGCAACTGCCCCGAACAGCGAGGCTATGACCACGGAAGCGACGACGTAGCGCCAGTCCCACGTGACGGTTCCATCCAACCGGTAGGCCACCATGCCGAGATAATGCATCGCCGAGACAGCCGCGCCGATCAGGGCGCCTCCGGCTGCACCGACCCAGCGAGGTTGACGGCTAGCCAGTGCGAGCCCAGGCGCCGCCAACGCGATTGCGACGAGCAGCGAGATCAATGTGATAAACGGATCGAGGACGACCCGCGCTTGCGTTCGGAAGGCCATCATCGCCACAAAGTGGGTCGACCAGACCATGGTGCCGGTGCCGGCCGCCGCCAGGATCACCCACCCGAGCCGGCTGGGGCCCGTGGCCGATTTGATGCGCCCGAACAGCTGGACGCTCGTGGCAGAACCGATAAGGCAGATCAGCACCGCTAAGGCTACGAGAGGCAGGTCATGCTGCTGCGTCAGGCAGAGCGCGACGCGCGTCATGCCACCGCTCCCAGACGCCAGAGATCAGCGCGCGCTTCCAGCGCCATGGAAGCCTGACGAGCCAGGCCGAGTAGATACGCCCGCTGATCGCCGGAAGCAGGCGGCCTTCTGACGGTATCGAGCACGCACAACGCCCCAACGCCGACGCCGCTCAACAGCCTCAATGGTGCGCCGATGTAGTAGCGGATAAACGGGTCGCCGGTGACAACCGCCAGCTTGGCGAATCGCGAATCGTGTTCGGGATCGCAGCTCTCTAGCGCCCCATATTGGTCGAGCACGGAGCCGCAGAAACCGGCAGAGCGTGGAATGCAGGTGAGTACCAGGCCGTGCCCGGCCTTGAACCATTGTTCGTCACTGTGAATAAGCGAGAGTAGTGCGATTGGTGTCTCGAATGACGCCGCAGCTTCGATCACAAAACGGTCGAACGCGGGCTCGGGTGGCGTATCGAGAACGCCCAACCCTTTTACGGCAAGCGAGCGTCGCCGTTCTGCGAAGAGGTCCATGGATTTCAATACCGTCATCACGCAACCAGCTGTCCGACAGCTTGTCGCCTCGAATGGTTAAGTTTCGCTAAACGATGCCGAGCAGTCCTCGTCGAAAGGCCCTAGATTAGGAGCGCTAGAAAGGACCTGCGGTGGACGGTCGATCCACGCTTGCAGGAAGCTTGCCGGCCGGAAATGCTCGCTCAGGCCGGCCACCTCGTCGTCGCGGCTGACCGACAGGGTGTGGTCGTCCTGCCGGTCGGTGGGCGGCACGATCGCCCGGATCAGGCACTCGTCCCGCACGCTGCACGACTACCTAGCCAGGGTGGAGTCGCCGCCGCCGGGGCGGATCGCCGCCGATGATCGTCGGTTCGACTTCTACTTGCTCGGTACCCGGGATTGTTCGTCGCACGGCAAGCCGCTCGACGCCTGCCCGGCGGTGTTCACCGTGGCGCGAGATCAGGTCACCGGTGAGGTCGCGCTGGTCACGTTGCCGGCCGGGCTGGCCGTGCTCGGACAAGCGCTGATCGCCCAAGGCCAGAGCTGCGGTTCGACTCCGGCAGCCCGATTGGTGGAGACGAGGACAGCCACAACCGGCACGCCGGGCGGGATGTATGGCCGGGATAAGCATCGTCCAGGGTTTTTGGTCACGCTGGACGGCAATGCCGCCTTCGGGCGCTCCAGCGTGTCCGAAATGTCCAGACCGGGTGGGGTATGCAGGTCGAAGTGGGCCTATTCGGCGGCTGTCGGCGCATGACACAGTCGCAGCCGAACGCTACGGCGTCTGCGAACGGAACCTGTCTACCCTGTAAGGATGCACATCGACGGTCGGTTGGTGGCTCGCCGCCAAGTCGGCGATCAGCCGTCCGGTGACGGAGCCGCCGATCAGCCCCATGTGTCCGTGACCGAATGCGAAAAGGACGTTGTCATGGTGCGGCGACCTGCCGATCACGGGCAGGCTGTCGGGAAGGCTCGGGCGATGCCCCATCCACTGGGTGACCGGTGCCTCGGCAAGCTGGGGGAACATGCGTCGGCCCTGGCGCAGCAAGATGTCGGCCCTGCGCATGTCGGGCGGGGCGTCGAGCCCGGCAAACTCGACCGTGCCAGCGAAGCGGATCCCATCCTCCATCGGTGCGGCGACGAACTTCCGGTTCGCCCACATCGTTTGGATGCGCAGGCCGGTATGTGTGCCGGTGACCGTGGCGTGGTAGCCGCGCTCGGTCTCGAGCGGCACCGGGCTCCCAAGTTGGGACGCCAGTTTGCCCGACCAGGCACCGGCCGCGATCACCAGCGTCTCCACAGGGATCTCACCCTCATCCGTCGCCAGGGCCGCCGGGCGCCCCCCAGCGAAGCGCACCCCGCGCACCCGGCCCCTGTGCCACGTGCCGCCGTTGCGCAACACGGCATCGGCGAGCGCAGCCACGAGTCGTCCTGGGTTTTTGCACTGCCCCTGCTCGGGCAGAAATACCGCACTCTTGAAGATCGGTGCCAGCGACGGCTCGAGCTGCCGCAATTCGTCTTGGTTCAGCACTTCGACGACGACGCCTGCCTCGCGTCGGAGCTCGAGGCCAAAGCTATCTTTTGCCGGGCCGACGTCGTCATCGTAGACGAAGAGCTGGCCGTGCCGCTCGAGCAGGTCCGGGCAGCCGGCATCGCGGAGTAGCGGCTCGTATAAGGCGAACGTCTGCGCGTGCAGCGCTCGGAGTGAGGCTGAGATCCGGCGCACCTCGCTTTCCCGACCGGCGCGCAAGAACCGCACCAACCAGGGCAACAGGCGCGGTAGATAGGCCAGGCGAATATGCAGCGGTCCTTCCGGGTCGAGCAGCCACCCGGGAACCTTGGACAGCATGCCTGGCCCAGCGATCGGGACGCATGAGCCGGGACATATGCCGCCCGCGTTTCCGTGCGAGCACATCGTCCCGGGCGGCTCGGGATCGACGATTTCCACGTCGAAGCCTTCCCGCTGCAGGTAGCTGGCGCAGCACACGCCGACGATGCCGGCACCCACGACGGTCGCTTTCCGCCTGGGGCCGGATTGGGTCGACAACGTGCGGTTCAATATGAATTGCCGCCCGATGCAGTCGCCTGAACCGCTCCCTCCCGCAGCGACCGCAGCGCGTCCGCCCCAGCCAGCGCCATGAAACGGAACTCGCTGAGATAAGCGAAGAACTTGTAGCCAGCCGCGATCATCTCCTGCGTGTAGCCGACGGAACCGGTGTGGATGCCAGCGACCACGCCATGCCGCTTGGCCGCGGCCGCGATAATCAGGATCGCCTCGTACACCTGGGGAAAGCGAGGGTCAAAGCCGGGATCGCAGCCGTACGAGACCGACAGGTCCGAGGGACCGACGAAGATCGCGTCCAAGCCCGGCGTCGAGAGAATTTCATCGATGTTGGCCACCGCTTCGGCCGTCTCGATCATGCCCATGGTGAGCACGGTTGCATTGGCCCCCCGGGCGTAGTCAGGACCAGCATACATCGTGGCGCGCACGGGCCCCATGCTGCGGTATCCCACGGGCGCATACCGGCACGATTTTACGAACGCCTCGCACTGGGCCCGTGTGTTGATCATCGGGCAGATGATCCCATACGCCCCGGCATCGAGCATTTTGCCGATGATGCCACTCTCGTTCGAGGGGACGCGGACGAGCGGCGTCGCATCGGTGTTCGAGATCGCCTGCAGCATCGGTACCGCATCGGAGTAATCGATCAGGCCGTGCTGCATATCGATGGTGATGCTGTCCCAGCCTTGGCGGGAGAGCATCTCCGCCGTGATCGAGGAGGGCACCATCAGCCACCCATTGTAGACAACACGGTCTTCCGACCAAAGCGTACGGACGTTATTGGCGCGCATGAGCGGGCTCCGTCGATGGATTGAGGATGAGGTCGCTGGCGCGTTCAGCGATGGCGATCGTCGTGATATTCGTGTTCGCGCTGACGACAGCGGGCATGACCGACGCGTCAACCACGCGCAGGCCGGCGATGCCGCGCACTCGGCAGTGCGCGTCCAGCACTGCGAACGTGTCGTCATCGCGACCAATCCGGCAGGTCCCGGATACGTGCCAACCCGACCAGACGTTCGCGCGCACCCAATCCGCGATCTGCTCATCATCGGCGGCCATGCGGTCGACCCGGTCCGGCCTACCGAACTTCCACCGGATCATCGCGCCCCGGGTCGGCCCGAAATCCAATAATGCCGCGGCCACGGCAGTCTTGATCCACGTCCGACGGCTTCGGACCGAGAGCCTGCGCACCTCGTCAGAATAGCCCGCGAGGAAGAAGGTGTTGATACTGTCTTGGACCTCCGGGCTTTGCGCCAACCGTCGGATGCGCTTGAACGCGTCCACCAGTCGCGACAGATCGCGGCCGTCCGAGGCCAAATTCAACTCCACCAGCGGCTCGGTGCCAGGGTCGGCTGTCCGGAGCCGGACCGTGCCGCGCGAGTAAGAAGTGTTGACGCAAACGTTGATGGCGCCGAGCGACAAGCCCAGCCGATGCCAGCCGGCCCGGTTTACGGGCATAAGCAGCATGTCCCCTGGGCCACATCCGGCAACGCCGGACGAATAACGCGCGCCCATGAAGATATGTCGACGCTGTCCGCGGCGTAGCCTGGCATGGGGCCGGAGGTGCATGCCGAAGGCGATGTGCGGGTGATCGCAAAGGTTCTCGCCCACGCCGGGGAGGTGATGGACCACCTCTATGCCCATGGCGCGCAGGTGATCGCCCGGCCCGATGCCCGCCCGCATCAGCAGCCCGGGCGAGTGCAAAGCTCCCGCGCTGACGATCACTTCGCGCGCCCGGACCGATCGGCGTGCGCCATCGATGGTCACGATCATGCCCTCGACCCGGCGGCCCGCCATCTGGAGGGTTTCGACCGTGGCGTTCGCGACGATGTGGAGGTTGGGCCTTCGCCTGGTTGCCGCATCCAGATAGGCGGTCGCGGTCGAGACCCGCTGACCGGCCTCGTTCGAAAGCGGCATTGGGAACAGGCCGTCCTCCGAGGTCGCGTTGTAGTCATCGCGGTACGAGGCACCCTCGCGTTCCATCGCGCGGAGGACGGACAAAGTGAACGGGGCCCAATCGGACGGGAACACGCGCCGGATCGGAATTGGACCCACGCTTCCATGCAACGGCCCGGTGAAGTCCTGGTCCCGCTCGAGCCGCTTCAGTGCCCCAAGCATGGCGTCGTAACCCCAGCCGGACGCGCCAAGAGCGGCCCAGCCGTCGTAGTCCTGCGGCAAGCCTCTGACCGCGAACTGGCCGTTGATGCTCGAGCCCCCGCCCATGACTCTCGCCTGCTCGAGCTTACTGTCGGCAGCTTGCCCGGAATTGGCCCGAGCCGTCCGCGTGTGCACGCGCAGGTCTTGCCAATGGAACCGGGGGTCGAAATAGGCCAAGCCAGGGTAGCTGTCTGCGATGATGTCGGGCACGGCGCCGGGAAGGATGTCGGGGCCGGCCTCGAACAAGCCCACCGTGAGCCGCGCATCCGCGGACAGCCGATGTGCGAGCACGGCACCGGCTGACCCACCCCCGATGATGACGATGTCGTACGCCTGGCGGAGCGTCGGGCCGCCAGTTACCGGCACAGGAACCCGTGTGGCAGAGGATCGTCGGCCTCGAGCATGAATGTGGAGAGCCCGGTCATGTGCGCCTGCCCGAGCACGCTGGGCCGAACGGCGCCATTGATCGAGTCGACGCAACTCGCCCGGAATCGTGTGCCGAGTACGCCTTCGGCGGTGACGATCTCCCCGGGCCCGATCGCGCCCCGGCGGCGCAATTGCGCAAGCCGGGCCGAGGTTCCGGTCCCGCAGGGCGAGCGGTCGAATTTGTTGGTTTCCAATACGACGAGGTGACGCGAGACGACGCAGCCGCCATCCCGCCGCTCGGACCAGAACAAGATGCTGTCCAGCGGATGCGTGCAGCCCGGCAGAGTGCCTGCCTCGATGCGCCGATTGGCCTGCGCCTTCAGTTCGGCGCCGACCACACACGCTTTGGCTACCGCAGACGGCTCCAGCGTGATCCCGGCCACATCGGCGCTGACCAAGCCATACCAATTGCCGCCATATGCGATGTCGGCGACGACCGTTCGGCCGAACAGGTCCAGCTCGACACCCTCACCGGCGACGAACGCGTCCAGATTGTCGAAGCCGATCCAGTCCCCACCGTCGTCGTCACGCTCGAAGCGTACCGTCACGATCCCTGCCGGCACTTCCAGGCGAAAGCTGGCCTGGCCCTGCGCGATCATCCCGAGATGCTGCAACGTCCGCGCGAGACCAATCGTCGCGTGGCCGCACATGTCGAGGTAGCCATAGCTGCCCATGAAGAACGCACCGAAATCGGCGGCGGCGCTCGAGACCGGCACAACGCCGAACATGGCCGCATGCCCGCGCGGCTCGTGCAGCAAGAAGCGCCGCAGGTCGTCGTGCGCGGCACGAAACGCATCCCGCAACTCGGCCACGCTGGCGCCGATCAGCGGTGGGATGCCTGCGGTCACGACCCTCGTGGGATGCCCGGCCGTGTGGCTGTCCAGCACTGACACGAGCCGGGTCGTCACTTGCCGCTCAGGGCTGGCGCGTTGATCCAGATCACGACAGCTGGCGTCTGTCCGGCATTTCGCCAGGAGTGTGGCCGCGTGCTGGCGAAGCAGATAGAGTCGTGCGGTCCGAGCCGGATGCTGGTGTCGCTATCGAGTGTCAAATCGAATTGTCCTTGCAGGACATACACAAACTCCTGGCCCGCATGCACGTAGGCGCCGTCGCTTGCTGCGCCGGGCAGGAGAATCCACTTCTCGCAGTCCAGTCCCACCTGGCCCACGCTCAATTGCTCGATATCGATTTGGGGAAGCAAGTAGGGCACCCGTCGACCTGTGCCGGCCCGGACCGCGCCTTCCAAGCAATTGCTACTCGGTCCCATCAGCTCGCCGAGTTCGAGCTGATAACACCGTGCCAACCGTCCAAACGCGCTCATGGACGCGCCGCGAGACGTGCGCTCCAGCGAGCTGATCGACGACATAGCCAGACCGGTCTGCTGGGCCACCTGCCGCAGCGTTAGACCGCGCGCCAGCCGAGCCGCCCGCAAACGCCCGCCGATCTCGCCGGGCAAAGCTTCGCCGTCGCGATCGCCAGCGTCCACAATGGTGCGGATGGCGGACAGATTGAGCGAGCGGACGCTTCGAAGCATCTGTACTTGCTTGAGACGGTTGACGTCGGCCGCGCTGTAGCGCCGCTGCTGGCCACCGCCGCGATCTGGCCGCACCAGACCGTGGTCCTCCCACAGGCGGATCGTGCTCACGCTCACGCCAACGAGCTGACTGACCTCGGCGATCCGGTAGCGGGGTAATACTGCTGCATCCGGCTCCTCGGGCCGGCGGGCCGGCGTCATAGTGCGATCGGCGCGGGCGCGCGTGCCTGCCCGTCATGCAGCATAGGCGAGAGCGCGCGCGCCATTTCATGGAACCGCGCCACAAATCCCTGCAGTCTGGGGCTGCTCGGTCGCAGTAATAACTCTTGGGCCGGGCCGGCTTCGACGATTTCCCCGGCCTCCATGAAGACCACCCGATCCGCGATCTCGTACGCGAAGCCCAGTTCGTGCGTGACAATGACCATCGTCATCCCGTCTCGCGCGAGGTCGCGGATCGCTTGCAGCACCTCGCCAACCAGTTCTGGATCGAGCGCCGAGGTCGGCTCGTCGAACAGCATGAGCGCCGGCTGCATGGCGAGCGCCCGCGCGATAGCGACACGTTGCTGCTGGCCGCCGGATAGCTGCGCCGGGCGCTTCTCGGCATGCGCCTCCAGCCCCAGCCGCGCGAGAAGCCCTCGCGCCCTCGCCGCAGCGCTTTCGCGGGGTTCCCGCAGCACGGTCACCGGGCCCTCCATGACGTTGGCCAGCACGGTCATGTGGGGAAACAAATTGAACTGCTGAAACACCATGCCGATCCGCGCACGCTGCCGGCACAGCACCGCGCGGTTGATGCTCGAGGGGGACTCGGTGTCGAAGAGCACGGTGCCGTCGACCTCGATCCGGCCCGCACTGGGAACGTTGAGCAGGTTGATGCAGCGCAGGAGTGACGTCTTCCCCGAACCGCTCGCTCCGATCAGTACGACGACTTCGCCGCTCGCCACGTCCAGGTCGATACCGCGCAGAACCTCGACTGCGCCGAAGTTCTTACGAATGCCGCGCATGCACAGGATCGGCGCTGTTCCCGCCATCACGCGGCCAACCGCTCGAGCCTGCGTGACACCTGCGCCAGCGGGATCAACAATATCGGGAACAGTAATCCTAAGACCGTATATATCTCCATCGGCCGATACGTCAGGCTCGAAATGTAGGTTGACTGATAGAGCACGTCTGGGATGGTGATGACCGACAGTAGCGTCGTGTTCTTCATCTGGATAATCGTTTGCCCGGCCAGCGGCGGGAGCATGCGGCGCAGCGCTTGCGGCAGAATGATCCGCCTCATGCGCTGCGCATAGGTCATTCCCAGTGCTGCCGAGGCATCGGTCTGCCCGACATCGATCGATTGCACGCCGGCGCGCAAAATCTCAGCGTAGAACGCCCCGACATAGCAGCTCAGGGCGATTAGACCAGCATCGTGCTTGGTAACTTCAATCTGGGTGAAGATCGGTAGCGCGTAATAGCTCCAGAGCAGCAGGACCAGCAGCGGGACGTTGCGGAAGAACTCGACGTAAGCCCGGCCGAACCAAACCGCCGGCCTAAAGCCGCTCAGCTGCAACAAGCAAACCAGCAGCCCGATTGCAAGTCCAAACACAGAACTCGCGACCGTGTAATACAATGTCACCAGCAAACCCGACATTATCAGGCCAACATACGGCGCCAGGATGCCGAGATTGAAGCCCATCAGCGCAGCGGCACTTGGCTCAGGTCCATTCCCATCGCTAGCCAGGCCGCCTGCAGCCGCGCCCGCGCGAAGCCGAGCTCACGCTGCTGCGTCATCCAGTTCGCCAAGAAATTCATGTATCCGGCATTGCCTTCCTCTCGCCGGATGCCAATCGTCGCCGGGTTGTAGAGGATCGGTTCTGGCACCACGACCTTGCCCCGGTTCTGTGACTGCAACAGCACTGCGTCGCTGTCCGCCAGCAGGATCGCGTCGATCCGATTAGCCTGCATTTCGAGCAGGGCTTGATCGCGCGTCGGCACGACGAGGATCTTGGCTTGCGGGATCACCGCCTCGGCGATCACCTGCATGGTGCTGCCTTGCTGGACGGCGATACGGAGTTGCTGCTTGTTGATGTCCTGCCATGTGGTTGCGGCGAAATTCGGTTTGGTAATCAGCGCCCACACGCCCGACCAGATCGAGCCCTGCACATAGTCGACGACCAGGCCACGGCGAGGATTCGGATTGAGCCCGATTGCCAGGTCGATTTTCCCGGCCTGGAAGTCTGCCGCGAGATTACCCCATGTGGTCTCGTAGTACGTGATCTTTACACCAAGGAGGGTCGCAATGTCCTTGGCCCAGTCGATGTAGTAACCCGACCACTCGCCCGTTTTTGGATCTTTGACATAGCCTGGCTCTTCACCAATCATTACGGGCATACGGAGCGTACCGGATTGCTGGATACGCTTGATGGTGCCAAAAGGGTCGCCTTGCGCGAAGGAAGGTCGGGAGGCGGCGACTAACGCCAGCCCGAGCGTAGCGACGATGATAAGCCGTCGAAACAGATTCATCTCGCGTTCTCCATTTGCCGCAACAGCCAACGGTGCGCTGGTGGGTCAGCCTGGGTCCTCAGCGCACCATCAGCCTAACGCGTTCGCGACAAAGTGCGCAACGATTGTCTACAGAGTTTCGAGAGAGTTTCCGCTTGAGCATCAGGAGCACGGCAAGCCGTCAACAGTAGCTGTCACTCATCACGCGGGACAGCCACAATTTTGCCGTCGCCCTTGTGCGGGGGGAGAAGTCGTCACCGGCGGCATCGATGTTCTCGAGCGCGCGCCTGATTTCGGCAGCAACCATATGCCCGGTCAGCGCGGACGTTTTCGGGTTCTCTGGCGTGGACCCGGCACCATGCCCTCGTTCTCGCCATCCAACACCGCACGCCCGGTGCCGGCGAGGACGAAGATCAACTCCTCGACCCCGTCGTGCGCATGCTCGCGGATGTGGCATCCGGGCGGCACGATCTGCGTCTTCGTCGTCATGCCCACAGCGAATCAACGAAACCGACGGGATTCGGTTATTCTCGCATAGACTCAGCAGCCGTCGACGTGCCGACGGTTTTGACGAGCAACCGTCTGAACCATTGATGGGCCGGGTCCTCATCGTGGAACGGCCGCCATGTCAGCAAGACTTCCGTCTTGATCGGCGGCGACAACTCATAGATCAAACGCAAATCCATCAGCGGCCGAGCATGGTCGAAAATACGCCGTGGCATGATGACGACGCAGTCGGTCAGCGCGGCGGCGAACGGCAAGACACTGAACTGCTGGACTCTTGCCGCGATCGTCCGGGTCACACCGTCCCGCGGTGTAAAGTCGCCCGGATAGAAGACGATGTGGGGTTCGTTCAGGTAATCGGTCGGCGCCACGCTCGAGCCGCTGGCCAGGCGGTGATGAGGACCGACTACGGCGACGAAGTCATCGTGAAATAATGGAAGCGACTGGAGCACGCCCCCGCCGGCACGCTCGAGACCGACCCGTGTGAGCATGAGGAAATCGATCTCGTCCGCTTTTCGGGCCAGTGCCACCTCGGGCGGCAGACTCAGAAACTGGATCGAGACACCAGGCGCCTGCTTGCGCAGCACTGCGATCATCCCGGCCATGATGGTGATCGACGTGTAGTCCGTGGTCGTGATGACGAAGTTTCGACGGCACGACCCCGGATCGAACTGTGGATCCTGCCAGATCGCCGCCAACCGTACGCATAGATCTTCCACCGGCTCGATCAGCGCTCTAGCACGAGGCGTCAGCTCCATGCCGCGGCCGACCCGTACCAGCAGCGGATCACCCAGTATCGATCTCAATCGTGACAAGGCAGCGCTAGCAGCCGATTGGGTGAGGCCGACCGACACCGCTGCCCGGGACACGTTGCGCTCTTGCAGGAGCGCGCGCAGCACTGGGATCAGGTTGAGGTTGATGGCGCGAAGCGACATGTCGTTCTCCTGAAGCCAAGCCATCTATTCATTCCGTCGATATGACACAGTCGAACAATGAGTTTCGTTTCCAGTGGGCTTCATGGAACGGTGCTCCTGGCGGCAAAGACCTTCATCAGGATGTATAGAATGCAACTAGCGAAATCAGTTATCGAAGCATCGCGTCCCGATCCGATGGTCGATCAGTTCTGGCGCGACGGCGCCGCCGTCCTGCGGGGTGCGTTGCCGATGGAATGGGTTGATCGTCTGCGCAAGACGGTCGACGAATTGCTGCTCGACCCGAGCAAGCCGCTGGAGGACTTTACCGGTAAGGGCACATTCTTCACCGGCGCATCGCTGTGGCAACGCGTGCCCGAGTTTCGCGCCGTCGTATTCGATTCGCCAATGGCAGAACTGGCGGCGCGGTTCCTGCGGTCGTCCAAGGTCAATTTCTTTTATGATCAGACGTTCGTCAAAGAGCCCGGTGCGGTCGAGAAGACGCTGTGGCACCAGGATCTGGTATTCTGGCCGATCGACGGTGAGCAGATCATCTCGTTCTGGATTCCACTGGATCGCGCGACGCCGGAGAACGGGGTCGTGACCTATATCAAGGGATCGCATAGCTGGGGCAAACTGTACAGGCGCCAATTCATCGATGCGGGTCTGGCCGCCGATCCAGCGATGCGTGATGCCATCGCGATCAAGGAGGCGCGGAGCATCTACGAGCCGGTGCCTGACGTGGACGCCAACCCCGGCGCTTACGAGTATTTGGCCTGGGATGTCGATCCAGGCGACATCATCGTGCATCATGCGCGGTCGCTGCATGGCGCCAACGGAAACAGCAGTACGGGCCAGCGACGCCGTGCGTTCTCGCTGCGCTGGGCCGGGGAGGATGTGGTGTTCAAGCGCCGGCCAGGGGACTCGCTCGATAAGCCTGGCGAAATGGAGCGCCGCGGTATTTCCCTGCGGGAGGGTGATGCGCTGGACAGCCCACTTTATCCGGTCGTGCTTCCGCGCTAGGGCCTTATATATTAGGCCTGAACAACTTCGAGCGTATGATAGGCCCCGCCGCAGTGGACGAGCGGGGCCCGGTCCTGTGTCCGGTGACGCAGGACCTCGCCGACGAAGATCGTGTGGTCGCCGGCGTCGTGGCTGTTCGTGGCCGCACATTCCAGGGTCGCCAGACAATCACGGATCAGCGGCAGGCCAAACAGGCCGGTATCCACCAACACGTCGTCGAACCGTTCGGCGACGCGTGACGCGAACCGGGACGACAAGCCGGCCTGATCTGCGGAAAGGACGTTGACAGCGAAGTGCTGGGCGCTGGCGTACAGACGGTGCGACCAGGCCGCGCGTTGCAGCGTCCAAAGCACCAAAGGGGGCTGCAGCGACACCGACGAGAACGAGCCGATGGTGATCCCGTGCGGCCTGCCGTCCGCGTCGCGTGTCGTAACGACGGTGACGCAGGTCGGAAGTTTCCGAAGCGCCTCGCGAAACGCGGCGGGGTCCAGCACAGTCATGGCGTCACCATCGCCATCACGTCGCACTGCATGCGCTGGCCTGCGGGCAGGTTCGGGTTGATCACGGTGTGTCGCGCCGGACGGGAGGCCGGATCGGGGAAGGCCAGCACCCAATGGTCGTTCAGCAGGCTGCGGGGCGTGTCGGGATGTAGATACGCAGTGACCTTCACGACATCGTCCATCGTGGCGCCGCCTGCCTCGACGATCATCTGCATGAGCTTGAAGATGTTCGCGCATTGCGCCCCGGCGTCGGTCGGCACGGTCCCGGTGGACAGGTCCACCCCGAAGATTGCGCCTGACACCAGCATAGGCCCCACGCGGCAGGCCGCAGGAATGGGGTTGTCACCGTGCCGGAAGCCAGGGACGGCGATGCTGCGCCGGGTCATGCCGAGAGCCCGCCGACGAGGTCGCGGGCGGCCTTGCCGAATAGGCTGGCGTCGTTGCTCACCATCACGAAGCCGAAACCACGGTCACGGGCGCTGCGGGCCGCATCCGCGGTGCCGACCGCGGTGCCACACGGAATGCCGTGCGCGCGGCACGCGAGCAATACGCGGCCGATCAGCGCGTCGATCTCCGGATGGGTGGCCGGCAAGCCGGTGGACAGCCCAAGGTCCCCGGTGCCGATGAACACGGCGCTCAGGTCCGGGGTCGCCACGATCGCGTCGATGTCCTCCAGCGCCGCCCGGTCCTCGATCTGGATGCCGCGCACGACGTTGTCGTGGCCCTGCCGCAGATAGTTCGCCATGCTGTCTTGCCCCCATCGCCCGGCACGCGACGTGATGCCCATCCCGCGTCGCCCGTTCGGCTCGAACACCATCGAACGGACCGCCTCATGCGCCATCGCCGCCCCGCCGACCCGCGGCACCAGCAGGCCGTCGAGCCCGGTATCGAGCAGGCGCTGGACCAAGGCGCCGGAACTGTCCGGCACCCGCGCCAACACGCCCATGCCCATGCCCTGCGCCACGACCGTGGCCCGGTACGCCGCCTCCAGGGTCAGCGGCGCGTGCTCCAGGTCCATCACGATGTAGTCGAACCCGGCATGGGCCAGCAGTTCCACCACCTCCAGCGCCGGGATCTTCACCCAGGTGCCGAACAGCGTCCGGCCGGGCTGCCGCAGCCGGAGCGCGAGCGGGTCAGACATCGGGCATACCGTAGTCGTCGGCATTGAGCACCCAGCCCGGCTTGCGCGAGAAATCCAGTCGCGGCGGGCTGAAGATGTCGACCAGCGTGTTGTGTCCAGCCCCGATCGCCTGCGTGGTGTGGATCGAGGGCGGCGGGATGACCGCGATGGAAGGGCTGCCGCACAGCGCATGCTCGTCCTCGCGCCAGGCATTCAGGTCGGTCGTCCAGGGCCAGCGTAAGTGGTGGACGAACTCGCCATCCAGCGCCAACGACCCCTGCTCGAAGTCGTCATGATGGTGCGGCGACAGCTTGGTGACGTCGCGCGGGCCCAGGCGGGGGTAGAACCAGTTCACCATGAAAGTGGTGCAGCGCCAGATGCGCCCGAAGCGGCCCTGCATCTCCGGCACGTCCACGTCGTAGGCGCGCACCCGCCAGCCGCCCGCAGGCGCCGGCCATGGCTCGACCGGCGTGACAGCCGGGTGCGGCGTCGCGTAAGCGGCAGCATTGGCGCAGCGGGCGACCAGGTCGGCGGCATGGTGGGTCAGCAGGCGGACGACCTGGCCGCCGGCGACCACCATGATCGTGCTGGGCCCGGGAGGCACCATGACGATGGCGGGGCCCTCGACGCGGGTCACCGCCTTCCCGCCGCTGCCATCCTGTGCCTCGATCTCGATGACGCTCCCGGGATCGGGCAGCAGGACGACGTATTCGTCGACCTGGTCCGTCCGGCCCATGACCGCGCCGGCCTCGGCCCGGGTAAAGACCACCACGAAGTTCTGCCCGCGCGTGTACCAATGCTGGGCCTGGGCGTCGGCCTCCTGCGGCGGGTCAGCATAGAAACGGCCATATTCCGCGGCGAAGAAGGGCCCGGCATAGGCCGTCGTCGAGGCCGGAGCAGCGAGCCCGGCACGTGGGTCCTTGGCGTCGTACATCCTTGTTTCCTCCGTGACGATCGAAGCTTCAGGCGGCTTGCGTTTCTTCCAGCGCCAGCACGGCACAGCCGGTCAGAAGCCCGGCGTGGTAGTTGCGATACATGCGGCGAGGGGCGGCACCGAGCGCGCCGCGCATGGCCAGCCAGATGATGACCTCCACCCCCTCCGATCCGCCGCGTTCCAGATAGTCGACGATCCCAAGGCGGCTCAGCGCGGAAGGGTCCGTTTCGAGTTGGTCCATGAACTCGTTGTCCCAGGCCGGGTTGATCGCCCCGAACTCGGCACCCTGCAGGTGATGCGAGAGCCCGCCCGTCCCGATCACCACGACGCGCCGGTCGGTGCCGTCGGTCGCGATGGCGTCGCGCACCGCCTGGCCCAGCCGGTAACAGCGCGCCGGCGTCGGGAGCGGGTGCTGGATGACGTTGATCGCGATCGGCACGATCGGAACTGGCCAGGGCTGGTCGAACAGCAGCGGCAGCACGGTCATCACGCCATGGTCGACCGGGAGGCTCTGGCACATCGTCGGATCGAACGCGTGGCCGATGAGGGTCTCGGCGAGGTGGAAGGAGAAGTCGGTGTCCCCGGGCAGTCCCGGGAAGGGCCGCGGCGCATGCCCCTCGTCGGCCGGGGGGTAGAAGTCGGCAGCGCCGACGGCAAACGTCGGATACTGGTCGAAGCGTAACGCGTTCAGGTGATCGTTATAGAACACGATGGCCAGGTCGGGCTTCAGGTCCGCCAGCCAATGCTTCACCTGGGCATACGTGTCGAAATACGGCGTCCACTCGTCGCCGACATGCCGCTTGTCGAACGCGCGTGCAACGGAGGGCGAATGCGAACCGCCGATCCCGGCAATCACCGTTGCCATGTCAGCCCCCCGCCCTGGCATGACGCTGGGCGGCCATGAAACTCTCGCGGTCCACACCGTGCAGGTCTGCCCCGACTTCCAGCAGATCCGAACCCAGCGCCGGCAACCCCTTGCCGAGCGCATAGATGCTCAGACCGGCCTGCATCAGCCCGTCCCAGTCGCACGCCTCGACCAAAGCCCGCTCTTCGGTGGTCAGGCCGAAGCGGTCGTAGGTCGCCAGAGGATCGGCCTTGAACGCCGCCCGCTCCGCGGGACCCCGCAAGGCCAGGAACATCGCGTTCAGCCGCCGCCCCCGATAGGCCGCCCGCTGGTCGTAGACCAGCATCGGCCGCCCCGGAGGCCCACCCGCGCTCACGCCACGGCCCGCCGCAGGTCCCGCGCCGCCTCGATGCTTTCAAACGCGTCGGGTGCCGGCGCGAAGACGGGATCGCGGCTCTGCACGCTCAGGCTCTCGATCAAGTCGTCGATACGCCCGAGCAGCGCGTCCTTGTCGGGATACAGGTTGACCAACGTTCCAGCTAGCCGCACCGGGTCGCCGGTGTAGTAGCGCTCGTAGAGCTGCTGCCGGCCGGCAAAGCCCGAGACCGATGCATCGAAGGCCAGCCGGCACAGCCGAACGCGATCCACGGCGCCCTGGCTGGCCGATTGCAGGTATTCCGCGACCGCATCCGCCGCCTCGCCGCTGAACTCCGAGAAACTGGGGGACGCGACCAGACCGCCGGCGCCGAGCAGCTGGATGATCTCCTGCATACGGTGGAACATGCGAGGGAAGCCGAGCCGGATCACCCAGAGCGGCATGGCCGAAGGCGCGACGGTGCCGAAGCCGGTGGGCTTGGCCTCCGCCTCCGCGGCGGTGATGCAGGACTTGATCGTTTCGCGTGACAGCATGATCTCGGCCAGCATGCCTTGAACGTGCAGGAAGCCGTCGATCTTGGTCGAGCGGACCAGGCTGAGCGCCAGCCCCAGCATGAACTCGGTTTTCGCCAGCGCCTTGATGGCGGCCTGGTGGGACGTGTGGGCGCCCACCTGCGTGTCGGGGTAAAGCCGGTTGCACAGGGCCGGGCTGCGATGGACGAATACGCGTTCCCACGGCACCAGCACGTCCTTGAACACCACGACGGCGTCGGTCTCGTCGAGCCGCATCGAGAGAGGGTGGTCGAGCAGCGAGGCCTTGCCCTGCGGCACCAGGCTCGGGCGGCACAGGAAGCTCAGGCCCGGCGTGGCGATGGGGATGCCGAAGCCGAAGGCATAGTCCTTCGCCTCGGGCGTGTTGGCGATGTAGCTGGATGGAAGCACCACGATCTCGTCGGCATAGGCCGCGAGGGTGGACACCATACGAGCGCCCGACACGACGATGCCCGCGTCCGTCTCACGCACGATCCGGCATGCCAGATCGACGTCCTGCTTGTCGACGGTCTTGGAGCGGTCCACCTGCGGGTTGACCAGCGTATGGGTCATGACGAGGTCCTGCTCGCGCACGTCGTCGGCGAAACGGCGGGCGTTGGCGGCGAATTGGGGGCCGTTGGCTCCGAAGAACGAAGCAGCGGAGCCGAGCGACGACATGAAGACGTTCATGAAGTCGGGGCTGCGTCCGAACATGCCCTGGGTCGCCTGCATCCAGACGCTGCAGGCGCCGCGGCGGAGTTCCAGCTCTTCACGGTCGGCAGGCTCGATGTGCGACAGGCCCACCGGCTCGCCCGACGTCGGCGAGGTGTAGGTCATCGTGGTGGTGACCGCCGGGTCGGTCTGCATGTCGAACAACGACGCGACGGTCCGCGCAGCCCCTGCCAAGCGAGGGTCGGACGCCACGTCCTCCACCCGATTGCCCTCCATGTGGAAGACCCGGCCGTCCCGGAGTGAGTTGAGATAGTCCCGCCCAGAGCGCAAAGCCATTGGTTCCTCCACCTGTTAATGTTGGACCGTATCGCAATGCGTGACGGCGTCAACTATTTTATCATCTGGTCATTGTCGGGACCGCCCTGCCTTTCAGAAACGTTCCGTGGTAAGCGTGGCCATGAAAACCGATGACGAGTGGGCGGCCACGCCCGACGCCGATGACGACGCCGACGCCGACGCAAAGACGACGCCGGAGGCGCGGATCAAATCGGTCATCCTCACATTCCGGGTGATCGAGGAGCTTGCGCTCGCTGGGGAGCCGATCGGCGTGAGCGAGCTGGCGCGCCGGATCGGCGAAGCGAAGGCCCGGATCCACCGGCACCTGTTGACGTTGCGCGACCTGGGCGTGTTGGCACAGGACAAGGGCAGCGAACGCTACCTGCTTGGGTGGAAGCTGTTCCAACTCGGGCAGGCGGCGGCGAACCAATCGGACATCCAGTCCATCGCGGAACCGCACATGCGGCGCCTGCGTGACGCGACCAAGCTCACGGTCATGCTGTCCCTGCCGGCGGGCGACGAGATGATCGTGGCCCATACGGTGGAAAGCGAGGCTTCGATCGTTGTCACGGTGCGCAAGGGGTTGCGGCTGCCGGCGCACGGCTCCGCGCATGGCCGCCTCATGCTGGCGTTCGCCTCGCCTGCCACCGTCAACCGGATCTTGGCACGACCGCTCCGTAGGATGACACCGGAGACCTTGATCGATCCGGCGCTGGTGCGCGAGCGCCTCGCGAAGTGCCGGAGGGCGCTGCTCGAGTCGGCAAACAACGAGACATCCTACGGGGTGAATGCCTTGGCAGCCCCCATCCTCAACCATAGCGACGAGCTGGCAGCGGCGGTCGGCATCATCGGCACGCAGGCGCAGATCAAGCATCCGGCCGATCCCGGCCAGATCCAATCGGTACGCGGTTGCGCGCAGGCGATCTCGGCCGCACTCGGATCGGACTACTACGTTCGGGTTGGCGCCGATCCAGGCGGCCCAATGGCTGGGTCGGGAGCGGAACAGCAACGAGCGACGCGTCCGCGGCGCAAGAAAACGGACCGCGCCTCCTAGCGGCCTATGGTCCGTCCCCGGGCAGCCCAGCAACGGCGCGTTCTGCAACCAGGCAAGTGGTAGCGGGAATTACTGGTGGACACCGGACCGTAATGCGATACAGTTCCGCTCATCAACGAACGAGCCATCAAGGCTTGGACGCGGGACTCTGAGCCCTGGCAGGCTCCCAGGCTCGCGAAGGGGGGAGCGCAATGGAACGACGCACACTGATCGGCATGGGTCTTGGCGCCGCCGCATCGGCCGCATTCGCGGCCAACCCGGCGGCCCAGGCCGCCGGCAAGCCAATCAAGGTCGGCTTGCTGTATGGCTTCTCCGGCCTGTCGGCGAGCGGGGGCACCTATCTCGACCGTGGCCTGGCCGTGTTCCTGGACCAGTTCGGTGACACGGTGGCAGGCCGCAAGGTGGAGATCATCCGCCGGGACACGACCGGACCCGCGCCTGATCTGGTGCGGCGGCTGGCGCAAGAGTTGATCGTCCGTGATCAGGTCGATGCCCTGGTGGGCTTCGACTACACGGTCAACACCCTGGCTGCGGCGCCGCTGTCGACGCGGGGGAAGAAGCCGCTCCTGATCGTCAACTCGACCTCGTCGGGCTTCCTTGGCGAGTTTCCCTATCTCGTGCGGTTCGGTATTACCCAGGCGCTAGTGGCGCAGCAGCTGGCCAAGTGGGCCGCCCGCAACAACCTCAAGCGGGTTCATACCCTCGTGTCAGACTTCCAGCCGGGCTACGACGCCGAGGCGATGTTCACGAAGACCTTCACCGCCGCCGGGGGCAGCATCGCCGGGTCGCTGCGGGTGCCGCTGCGTAACTTCGAGTTCTCCGCCTACATGCAGCGGATCAAGGACACGAAGCCAGACGCGCTGTTCGTCTTCGTGCCGGCAGGCGACATCCCGGTCTCGCTGGCCAAGGCCTACGCCGCGGCCGAGATGCGCCAGGCGGGGGTCCAGCTCCTCGATCTCGGCGGCGTCACCGACGAGGGCACGCTAGACGCCGTCGGCCCGGCCGCGCTCGGCATGATCTCGGCCTATCACTACTCGCCCACCCATCAATCGGCGGTGAACAAAGACTTCGTCGGCCGCTACCAGCGTTTGGCCGGCGCAGAAACCATGCCCAACTTCACCGCCGTCACGATCCGCGACGTGATGTATGCGTTCTACAAGGCGGTCGAGCAGCAGGACGGCAAGATCGATCCCGACAGAACGATCGAGTTGCTGGGACAGTCGAGGTTCGAAAGCCCGCGGGGACCGCTCCAGGTGGATCCCCGCACCCGGGACGCCGTGCAGAACATCTACATCCGCCGCGTCGAGCAACAGGACGGCAAGATTGTCAACGTCGAGTTCGAGACCGAACCGATGCTGGGCGACCCGACCACGGTGCTGGGCTGAGGGCCGGCGGGTGGCTTTCGACAGCTTCGTGACGATCGGGTTCGATGGCCTCGCCTACGGCATGCTGTTGTTCCTCATGGCCGGCGGTCTGTCGATCACGATGGGGCTGATGGGCTTCGCCAACCTGGCCCATGGGGCGTTCGGGATGGCGGGCGGGTATGCCGTGGTGGGCCTGATGTCCGGGCTGGGCTGGCCGTTCCTCGCGACCCTGCCGGCCGCGGCGCTGGTCGGCGGGGTGCTGGGCGCCGTGCTGGAACGAGGGCTGTTGCATCGCTTCTATAAGGCCAGCGAGGTGGACCAGGTGTTGCTGAGCATCGGCCTGGTCTTCATATCCGCGGCCGTCGCTGCTTACTTCGCCGGCCTGTCCCAGGCCCGGGTCGTGGTGCCGGCGTTCCTCGAGGGCCAACTGCGCCTTGGCGGGATGGAGTTCGGGGTCTACCGCCTGTTCCTGATCGCGGTCGGAACCGTGCTGACCGTCGCGCTGATGGCCGGGATCGACCATACGACGTTCGGCGCCAAGGTCCGGGCCGCTGTGGACAACCGCCGCATGGCGACGAGTTGCGGCATCCCGGTCGGCACGCTGTTCACCGCCGTCTTTTCGCTGGGGAGCGCGCTCGCAGCCCTGGGCGGCGCGCTCAGCATCAACGTGGTCGGGCTCGATCCCAACTTCCCCATCCGCTACATGGTCTACTTGCTGATCATCGTGGTGGTCGGCGGCCTCGGGTCGATGCGCGGGACGTTGCTGGCCGCCTTGCTGCTGGGCTTCAGCGACATGGTCTTGAAATACTACGCGCCACATGCCGCCGCCTTCACGGTCTACCTGGTGACGATCGGCGTCCTGCTCTGGCGGCCGCGCGGCCTTCTGGGTCTGCGATGAGCCTGACCCTGGGCCGGGTCGGAGCCGTGCGTGCAACGCACGGGCCGCTGCGGGAGCGGGAGCGCTGGCGTCCGCTCGAGCTGTGCTTCTGGGCTGCCTCCGTGCTGGCTTTCTTCGTCGTCCCGGACTCGCTGCTTCTGCTGACCCAGGCTCTGATCGGCGGCCTGCTGGCGATGTCGCTCGACGTGCTGCTCGGGTATGCCGGCATCGCTTCGCTGGGCCACGCGGCGTTCTTCGGGCTGGGGGCCTATGCGTCGGCTCTGGCGATGCTGCATGGCTGGACCGAACCCGTCAGCAATCTTCTGGTCGGCGCTGCCGTGGCCGGCATCGCGGGCCTTATCGTAGGCATGATCGTGTCGCGGCTGAGCAGCATCGCGCTGCTGGTCGTCACGCTGTGCATCGGCTTGCTGCTCTATGAGGGCGTCACCCAGTTCCCGGGGATATCCGGGGGGGAGGACGGGCTGCGGGGCCTCGCACCCGCGCCGTTGCTGGGCCGCTTCGAGTGGGACCTGGCGGGCCAAGCCGGATACATCTACGTCGTCGCCGTCGTGGGCACGATGTACTGGCTCGCGCGCCGCTTGGTCATGTCGCCGTTCGGGCTGACGCTGCAGGCCATGCGGGAGAATGCGGCGCGGTTGCCGGCGCTGGGCGTGCCGAGACGGCGGACCATCGCCGTGGCATTCATGATCTCGGCCACGCTGGCCGGCGTCGCAGGCGCGCTGTCGATGCAGATCTCCGAATTCGTCGGCATGAATGTGCTCAGTCTCGAGCGCTCGTTCTCGGTGCTGATCATGCTCGCGCTGGGCGGCGCCGGGACGTTGGTGGGCGGCATGATCGGGGGGGCGGTGTTCGTGATCGCAAGCGACCAACTGGCGACAATGAGCCCGGTCTATTGGAATTTCTGGCTCGGCCTGATGCTGGTCGGCATCGTCGTATCCGGTGCGGGCGGGGTCACGGGATCGCTGTCCCGCGCCGGCCGGCTATTGCGGCACATCGCGACGCCGCGGCCATGACGGCCAGCGCGCTGCGGACGGCGGGCTTGAGCAAGAACTTCGCCGGGCTGAAGGTGACGGACTGCGTCGACTTCCACCTGCCTGCCGGCGCCAGGCATGCGCTGATCGGTCCGAACGGCGCCGGAAAGAGCACGTTCCTCGGGTTGCTGACCGGTGCCGTCACCCCATCCGCCGGCTCCATCCACCTGCACGGCGAGGACGTGACATCGCTACCCACCGAGGCGCGGGTACGGCGTGGATTGGGGCGGACGTTCCAGATCAACACGCTGTTTCCCAGCTTCACCCCGCGTGAGTCCGTGGCGCTCGCAATCTGCCAACGGCTGGGGATTGGGTGGAACCCGTTCCGTCGCCTGAGCCGGTGCGACGACGCCATCGACGAGGCTTCAGCGCTGCTCGACCGCTTCGGACTGCAGGATGTCGCAGATCGGCCGACGCAGGCGCTGGCCTATGGCCGGCAGCGGCTGCTCGAGATTGTGCTCGCCATGGCGTTGCGCCCCCGCGTGCTGCTGCTCGACGAGCCCGCGGCCGGCGTGCCGCGCGCCGAGAGCGACGTGCTGTTCGACGCCATCACGGCGCTGCCGCCCGACGTCGCGGTCCTGTTCGTGGAGCATGACATGGATCTCGTGTTCCGCTTCGCGCAGAGGATCACCGTGCTGGTCGAGGGCCGGATCCTGTGCGAGGGCACGCCCGCCGAGATCGCCTGCCATGCCGGCGTGCGCGAGACGTATCTCGGAGCCGGCGCCGATGGCTGACCCCATGCTGCAGATGGAAGCGGTAAGTGCCGGTTACGGAGCCGGGCTGGTGCTGGAGGACGTGTCGCTGTCCATCCGCGCCGGACAGACGACCGCCCTGCTGGGGCGCAACGGGGTCGGCAAATCCAGCCTGATGCTCGCGATTATGGGCCATCTGCCGCTTCGCCGCGGGCGTATCCTGTCACGCGGACGCGACCTGGCCCGGCTATCCGCCTCTGCCCGGGTCGGTGCCGGCATCGCCTGGGTGCCACAGGGACGCGACGTCTTCCCGTCGCTCACCGTCGAAGAACACCTGGCTGTCGCCAGCCGGAGCGGGCGATGGACGATCCGCGCGGTATACGGCCTGTTTCCCCGTCTGCGGGAGCGACGCACCAACCGTGGCAACCAGCTCTCGGGCGGAGAGCAGCAGATGTTGGCCATCGGCCGGGCCTTGATGAGTAATCCGGCCTTGCTCTTGCTGGACGAGCCACTCGAAGGCTTGGCCCCGATCATTGTCGCCGAAGTCGGCGCGTGTATTCGCTCGTTGGCCGGCACCGGCGATATCGCGATCCTGTTGGCCGAACAGCATCTGGCGTTTGCCCTGGGGCTGGCGGACGAGGCCATCGTGTTATCCGGGGGGCGCGAGAGTTTTTCCGGCCCTTCGTTGGCACTACAAAGTGACCCCACCAAGCTGGACGAGTTGATTGGGCTGAGGCGGGCGGCAGAGGCCAGGCCGGTGGCGGCCACCTGAGGAGATCACTTGCGGTCGGCGAAGATGCGCGGCGCGCCGAGCCTATAGTGTGATGGCCTCTACTCACGTTCGTTCCGACGCATCGTTTGCGGTCTGGAGCAACTTCGATCATCGGGCGCGAGTGCCCATACCAGCAGGCCGGGGAAACGCTTTTAAAAGCGCGATCGCCCCTTCGGCCTGACTATGATGGCGCGGCCGCACGGATAGCTTGCCGTAGTGCATCGCACGAAGCTCGCGGTTCATCGTCTGCGGCGAGAGGCTGATCCGAAACGTCTGCCACACCCAGTGGCACAGATCGACCAATCGCCACCGCACCACGCCATGCAACGCAACCGACGGGCCGTTCTCGACCACCGCCGCCAGAGCCTCCCATGAAATGGGTCTGATGTTTTCCAGGACGCCTGAAAGGCCCAGCGGGCGCGGTTAAACTGCCGATTGCACGCGGGATTGTCCTGCTCAGCAGCTCGGGCTGGTCGGGTGTCGGCGGGGATGGGAAGGTCCTTGGCTGACTACCAGGGGGAAAGTATCCTCCCACGGCCAGGACTGCCGCCAGGCCGAATTGCTGCAAAGGGGATGACGTGAACCACCAAGTCCTTTTCGCCATCGCCCTCAGTCTCATATGAGGCGCCGCGCGCGATGGTGACGGAGCGGATTTTGCCGGAACCGGGCGGCCGAGCGCCAGATGCCAGTGAGGTCGACGTCGTGCGACCTCGTGACGCACGGGCCGCACCGCGGACACCATCGACGCTGGCCTTTGCCGCGAGCGGCATGAAGCCCCAGCTGTTCGGGATCATGGATGGTGGTCATTTCGACGATCTTCCAGCCGGGCTGTCCGCACGGTCGTTGTTCCTGGGTCATGGGAACCAGGACGTGGAGCGGCACGGGCCGTGGCTCGTGCGCATGCCGAGTTCTGGGGACGTCGACCTCGCGCTGGACCTCGTCGGCAGCCTCCCTGCCATGGTATTCTGGTCGTGTCCGGCCGGCGACGTGGCCCTGTTCCACCACCTGCGGCGGTTGAACATGGTGCGCCTGCCGGTTTGGGCGGCCGCCGGCCGGCTCGGGCCGGATCCGGACGATCCCGGTGACCGGGGCTGGAGGTCGGTGCTCTTCCGGCACTGGGATCCCGGCGTGTTGGGGGCGCTGCTGCCTTGCCTGGACGAAACGCAGTTCAACCGTCTGCTCGGTCCGGCCTGCGAGATCGTGTTCGACCCCCTGGATGGCCACGGCGCCAAACGGGTCGTCGCAGATCCCGGTTGGCCCGTTTCGCCGGCTGGACCGCTCACGATCCGGCCCGAGCAGGTGGAGGCCCTCACGGCGCGACGCGTCGCAGAATCGCATTCGCGCGTGGCCGACTACCTCCGTGACGTGTTTCCGGAAGCCATGCCGTCCTATTCCGACCGGGAACTGCAGACCTTCGTGCGGGAGGCGGACACGAGCGGGCGGCAGCTCGGGATACGGACGGAGGCCGGGCACAAGCGCTGGGCTTACCTGGTGATGGCCAGCGAGGGGCAGGTGGCGCGGACGCCGGGGGCGCTGGACTTCATCCGTCATGGCGGCAGCTCGCCCGACGACCAGGTGCGGCAGATGATCGTCATGCTGGCCGGCCAGATGCAGCAGCGTGGTGGCTGAGGGCGTGCACGGGCGATGAGCGGGGCTGGAGCGGCCGGTGGTGCCATCGGCGGCGTCGGGGGACAGTGGCTGGGCGGTGTCCTGGGCGGGGCGGTCGGGGGATTGTTCGGCCCCGAGGCCATCGTTCCGGGTGCCATGCTGGGACGCCGGCTGGGTGGCTACACCGGACAACTTGCCGGGTCCGCCCTGGCCGAGTGGCTGGCCAAGCACATGAACCATGCCAACGAGAAGGCGGACGAAGGCAGCAAGGCCGGCAGCGACGCCAAGGTGGTCTGCCCGACCTGTGCCGGAACCCGGTCCAAGCCCGGCCAGACCTGCGACGACGACAGGTTGAAGGAACTCGAGGCGGCCAAGGATCAAGCCCAGAGCAGCCTGTTCACCAACCCGGCGTTCAAGTCGGGCAACGCCAAGAAGCTGTCGGCCGTGTCATGCGCCGATGTGCGGCGCAGGCTCGAGGGCCTACGCAAGCTTCGGGACGCGCGGCAGCGCGTCCAGGACGAATGTTTTGCAGGCGCTACGGACGAGGGGCACAAGCAAGCGGTGGAAGATTTGGACAAAGGGATCCGGGGCATGGAAGAACTCGAGAGCAGGCAGTGCCCGCCCGATGGTCCGCCCGTGTCATGAGCCAAGCGTTGTTCGCCGCCATCGCCGCCCATGACCTGGACCTGCTGGCTCGGCTGCTGAAAGCCGGAGCGGACCCCAACCAGATCAAGGACGAGTGGGTCCGGCTGCGTCCGCTACACGCGGCCATTGTCGCCCTGGACGATGGCGGCCCGGCCGAAGCCATCCCCATGCTGCTGCGGCACGGGGCCGGGATCGACGCGACCTTCCCTGACATTGGCGGCGGCACACCTCTGCTGACCGCACTGTTCAACGATCGCATGGACGCCGCCGCTTTCCTGCTCGAGATGGGGGCCGACCCGAACGTGATGGGTGAGGAGGGGGACTCGCCGCTGCGGTGGGCGGTGTCGGAGGGCAACCACCAATTGGCGAGGCAGCTGCTGGCGAAGGGGGCGGACCGTACGATCGACAGCTATAGCGGCATCGAGGGAATGACCGCGCTCGGGATCGCCGCCAGTAGGCTGGATGTCGCGATGGTCACGATCCTTCTGGATGCGGGTGCGGCGCCAGAGGCCGTCGACCTCGATCGGCAACTTGCATCGGACCACATGCCGCCGCGAACGGAGGCGAATGCCCCGGCCTGGGATCGCCTTGCGTCCATGCTCGCCGTCAAGGCCTGATCTTTGGCTGTCAACCGGAATGTAGACGGGATCCCCTGATCGGCATCCAAAAGGGGCGCTGACTCACTCTCGGTGCAGGTCGGGTAGGCTGCGTCGGCACGATTCGGGGAGAGCTTCGCACGCGACGCGCGTCATTCCAGGAGGTGTCACCTGCTGGTCTGGTGATCAGTGCCGTGACCGCCGAAGCCGACCGGCTCCTGATCGGGGGCGGGTAGCAGCGGAACCGAAACTGCATTTCAGCCATCATCGTCGGTACGCTGCCAAACCCTGAGAGGCATTTGACTGCTCGGATTTTGAAAAGGCTTCGTGGCCATCAAGAGGCTCACCGTTTTGTTACTGCCTCACTCGGCAGCATGGGACAGATGCGTGCTGGTCTCCGGCGAGCCGCCTTACCTGCTTCACCGTGTCAGCTACCTGACCGACCCCGCCTATGCCGGCCGCTTCGATGCCAGCCCGCTGCTGCGTCACCTGACCCGCGCAGCCCTGCCCGGACCCGGGTGCGATGGACGGTGAGTCGGCCGCCGTTCGCGCTGACGGACCCGTGCGCCGTGGACAGAACAGGATCTTTTGGGGGTATGGTCCAGCATGACTACGGACCCAGAACAGTTCACCTTCTTCTGGACGCATCGCGAGGGGGCGCCCCATGCGGAATGCAGCCAGTTCTACCCACGGTCCATGACGATAGAAGGCGCCCCGTTCACCTGCTGCGAGCAGTGGATGCACTGGCGTAAAGCGCGGCTGTTCGGCGACGCCGCCGTGGCGGAAGCGATCCTGGCGGAGACCGATCCCGCAGGGCAGAAGGCGCTCGGCCGAAGGGTCGCCGGCTTCGTAGCCGATACCTGGGCCGCAGTAGCGCGCGACGTCGTCTTCCGGGGCAACACGGCGAAGTTCGGCCAGCATCCGGACCTCCTGGAACGGCTCAGGCAGACCTGCGGGACGACCCTGGTGGAGGCGTCGCCGCAGGACCGCGTCTGGGGCATCGGGCTGGCCAGGGACGACCCGCGCGCGCGACAGCGCGAGACCTGGCGGGGCACCAACTGGCTTGGCGAGGTGTTGACGGAAGTGCGCGTCGCGCTCTGTGGTCGCTGATCGCCGGGACACAGCGCCCGCTTCGACGGAGGGTGCCCGTGTCTGGAACGACTAGTGACGCGTTGACTTCCTTCGTTTCCATGAATTTCCCGCGTTACGATAAGCTTTCTATGGCCTCAGTGAAGCTGGAATGCGAGCGCATTCAGCGCACCGTCGCGCGCTCGGATATCACTTCCACGTCCAAACCTTGTCGACCCACGGTGACCGGCCCCTTCCGCTTGAGCCGGTCGACGAGGACGTAGATCGGAGGCGTGAAATAGAGCGTCAGAAATTGGCTGAGGAGCAGGCCGCCCACAACGCACAGGCCGAGGGGGCGACGGAGCTCGAAGCCGGTCCCGGTGCCTATGGCCAGCGGCAGAGTCCCGACCAACGCCGCGATCGTCGTCATCATGATAGGCCGGAAGCGGATCACGGCCGCATCCCTGATCGCGGTCGCCGCGGACGCTCCCTCTCTCCGGCGGGAGGTCGCGAAATCGAGCATCATGATTGAGTTCTTCTTCACGATGCCGATGAGCAGCAGCATGCCGACAACCGCGATCATGCTCAGGTCGTAGCCGGTCTCCATGAGCATCAGGAGGGCTCCGGGTCCGGCCAGGGGAAGCGCGGACAGGATGACGAGGGGGTCGAGGAAGCTTTCGTACATGATGCCCAGGACGATGTAGACGACCAGCACGGACGCTCCAATCAGGAAGGGTTCCGAGCGCAGTGATTTCTCGAACTCTCCGGCAGCGCCTTCGAACGCGGTCTGCAGCGCGATGGGCTTCCCGATCGCCGCCTCCATCGTCCGGATCTGGTTGACAGCGTCGCCGAGCGAGACGCCGGGCCGCAAGTCGAAGCTGACGCTCAGGGCGGGAAGCTGGTCTTTGTGCTTCACGGTGAGGGCGGCCGACCGCGTCTGGACCGTCGTGACCGCGTCAAGGCGAACCAGGTGGTTCGACGACGAGCGGACGTAGAGCGGCGCGATCGCGTCCTCATCGTGCTGGAACTCGGGCGCCACCTGCATGATGACGTAGGACTGGCCAGCGTCCGAGTAGATCTTCCTGACCCTCCGTTGGCCGAAGGCGTCGTATAGCGTCTGCGCAACGTCCGACGCGCTCACGCCGAGGCGGGAAGCGAGGTCGCGATTGATCTCGACGTGCACCTCTCGGCCATAGTCCTCCTCATCCGGATTAACGTTCGTCAGGCCGGGAAGCTCCTGGAGTCCCTGGGTCAGCCTCGGGGCCCAATCAGCCAACTCCGCACGGTCGGGATCGGTCAGAGAATACTGATACTCCGCGTGCCCGACCCAGCTGCTGAGCGCCAGCTCCGCCTGGGGCCGCAGGTAGAACTTTATGCCCGGCAGCGCCTTCGAAACGGATCCTTTGATTCGCGCCACGATGTCCCTGATTGGCTCGGATTTCGCAGCCTCCCCGGAGACCTGGATCAGCATGCGGCCATCCCGATACGACACCGCGCTCTCGATCGCAGGATCCTTCAGCACGACCGCCACGGCCTGCTGAGTGATCTCGCCCTGCGCTGGCAATGCCACGTCAGGGTCCATCTCGATGCTGCCGGAAAGAACCCCGGTGCTCTGCGGCGGCAGAAAGCCCTTCGGGATAATGACGAACAGGTAGGCCGTGGACGCCGTGATCGCGACGAACAGCGTCAAGGCAAGGTATTTTCGAGCCAAAAACCAGTCCAGGCTTCGCCCATATTGTCGAGTCATCGCTGCGAGGACGCCCCGGTCGCGGCTCCTTCTAGCGGGCTGGGGCGTGAACAGCATGCCGGCCATCATCGGGACGACAGTCAGCGCGATCACTGCCGAGATGAGGACGGCGGCGCTGATCGTGACGCCGAACTCGCGGAAAAGCCGCCCCACGAGGCCTCCCATGAACAGCACCGGTATGAAGACCGCGACGAGCGACAGCGTGATCGAGAGGATGGTGAACCCGACCTCGCGCACGCCGTCGATCGCCGCCTGCATCGGCGACGCACCTTCCTCCACATGGCGGGCGATGTTCTCGATCACCACGATCGCGTCGTCGACCACGAAGCCGACCGACACGGTCAGCGCCATCAGCGAGAGATTGTCGAGGGTGTAGCCGAGCGCATGCATGACGAAGAAGGTCGCAAGGATCGAGAGCGGGATGGTGATGGACGGTATCAGCGTCGCCCACACGCGACGGAGGAAGGCAAAGATCGTGCCGACCACCAGCAGCGTCGTGAAGACAAGCGTGACCTCGATGTCGTGGATCGCCCGTCGCACGGCCTTGGAGCGGTCCACGGCGACGTGCAGCTTCACGCCTGGAGGCAGGGCGGCCTGCATGTCCGGCAGGCGGTCACGGATGTTGTCCACCGTCTGCACGATGTTCGCTCCCTGCGCTCGTTTGAAGCCGAAAGCGACCGCAGGGTCATTGTTGAAGAAGCCGATCTGGTCCTCGTCCTGGATTCCGAGCGAGACGTTCGCCACGTCCTTCAGCCGGACGAGCGCCAACCCGTGCGTCGCGATCACCAGGTTCTGGTAGCCGGCGACGTCGGTGATCTGGCCGTTCGTCGAGAGTGTGGAGATCGTCTTGTTGTCGTCGAGCTTGCCGGTCGCCTGGTCGACGCTCGTCGCGCGGATCGCGGCGCGTACGTCCTCCATCGACAGCCCGCGCGCGGTCAGGGCCCGCGGGTTGATGTCGATCCGGATGGCCGCCTGGCCTCGGGCGTAGTTCGCCGACTTGCGGACCCCCGGGATCAACGTGGCGCGGCGCGCGACGGCCGCGTCGCCGTAGAGGTCGACCTGGGTGAGGGGCATCAGGTCCGAGGTCAGTGCCACGACGAACACTGAGGTGTCGCTCGGGTTGTCAATGTACCAGCCGGGCACGTTCAGGATGTCCGGGGGCAGGTCGGTCGTGGCCGCGTCGATGTCCGACTGAAGCTCCGCGGACACCTGGGACATGTTCCGACCCAGCTCGAACCGCATCTCGATGTGCGCCACGCCGGGCGTGTTGGTCGACACCATCGAGATCACGCCGGTGACCGTCCCGAGCTGCTTCTCGAGCGGGGCGGCCACGGCCGTCGCCATCGTGTCGGCACTGGCCCCCGGCATGAAGCCTTCGACGATGATCGTCGGATATTCGACGTCCGGAAGTGCCGACACGGGCAGCTCGATGAACGCGGTGACCCCAAACACGAACAAGCCCATGGCAAGAAGCGTGGTGGCGATCCGGCGACGGACGAAGAATGCGTAGCCGGTCGCGGTATGACGGGGGATCTCGACGTTCATGCTCCACCCGCTGCGGCGCCTGAGACGATCGTCGGATGAACCCGGGCTCCGGGCGCAAGCGCGTCCTGGTCGGAAAGGACAACCAGGTCGCCATCCTGGAGACCCGCGGTCACTCCCTGCAGGCCGTCGACCTGCAGCCCGGGCGTGACAGCACGGATACGGACGATGCCGTCGGGATCGACGACATAGACCAGATAGCCTCGAGCGCTTTGCTTCAGCGCCTTGAAGGGCACCGCTGGAACATGCTGGCTCACCCCCAGGCTGATCCTTGCCCCGACGAGCTGACCTGGCCACAGGCGCCGCTCGGAGTTCTTGAAGATCGCGCGCATGGTGATCGTCGCGGTGGTCGTGTCGATCGCGTCTTCGATCAGGTTCAGGGCTCCGCTCGCGAGCTGCTTCCCGCTGCTCTCGTCAAAGGCGTCGACCGCTAGGTCGGCCCTCTTCGAAGCCGACATGACAGGCTCGAGCGCGGCCTGAGGCACGTGGAATTCCACCGCGATCGGATCGAGCTGGGTGATGGTGGCCAAGGGCTTGGAGGCTTGGGCCAAGACCACATTGCCCGCGTCGACAAGACGCTTGCCGACGCGACCGCTGATGGGCGCTCGGATGGACGTGAACTCCAGCCGAACAGCGTCAGCAGCGATTGTCGCCTGGTCGGCCGCGATCGCTGCCTGCATCTGGTCAACGGTGGCCGAGCGACCCTCGGTCGTCTCGACTGTCTGGTCTCCACCCTTCACCAACGTTTGCGCTCGGTGGAGCTGCATCTGGGCGTAGGATAGCTGCGATTGATCCTTTTTCAGCGCAGCCTTCGACTGCTGAAGGCGGGCGTTATAGATGCGGGGATCGATTTGGAACATGACGGCTCCCGCAGCGACGTCCTGCCCCTCCGTGAACAGGCACGACACAAGTTGGCCGTCGATCTGAGTGACGACCTGCACCTGCTGCAGGGCGGAGACCTGGCCGACAGCCTCTACTCTCTGCGGGAGATCATGCATCTCGGCTCGGATCACCTTGACGTCCCGAACGGCCGACGAGGGCTGTGGGGACGCGGGCGAAACATGCCAAAGAATCGTCGTAATCACCGACAACGCTGCAGCCGAAGCAATGCCGATCCGGACCGAGACACCCACCGCGACGATCCCTTGACAGTTCGAGATTTCCAGAAGCATATCGCGGAACTCCTACACGTCAAGGCAGCCGGAGCCAGCGAACTTCAGCGCAAGGGAAATGCGAGAATGTACAAGCGGATCATCAGACTGCTGTGGGCGGGGTGCGTCGCCTCAAGCCTGATCGCAACAGCCGCAGCCGCCGAGGATGTCGACCAGGAGCTGCAGGCGGCGCTCGCCGGTCCACTCAGGACTGAAGCGAACAAGTCTCGCGATCCGGCACGACATCCTTACGAGATGCTGCATTTCTTCGGACTGCGGCCCGACATGTGGGTCGTCGAGATCTGGCCGGGGGGAGGCTATTGGACCGAGACGCTGGCACCTTACCTGAGGGCTCAAGGCCAATATGTCGTGGCGATCGGCGAGGGAAAGAAGAAGTTCCTCGAGAAGCTTCACGGCGCGGAAGCTTACGATCGAGTCAAGCCGGTCGACTTCGCTGATGGCGACGGGGAGCTGGGCCCAGCCGGAAGCGCCGACCTCGTCGTGACCTTCCGCAACCTTCACGACTGGCTGGGCGACGGCACCGCGGAGACCGTGCTGCAAAGCATTCACACGGTGCTGAAGCCAGGAGGCGTCCTAGGGATCGAGGACCATCGCGGCCGCGATGACGTGCCCCAGGATCCGAAGGCGGCCAGCGGGTACGTCCGTCAGGACTACGCAATCAATCTGATCGAGAAGGCTGGCTTCCGTCACCTCGCGGACTCCGAGATCGCCGCCAATCCTCGCGACACGAAGGACTACCCTGCCGGCGTATGGACCCTGCCGCCTACTCTGCGGCTGGGAGCCTCCGACCGCGACCGCTATCTCGCGATCGGAGAGAGCGACCGCTTCGTGATGACGTTTCAGAAGCTCCCCTAGCAGGGCGCCGCGAAGTAGACGACCAGAAGACGATCAGCAGGCGCGCCCGTGAGCCTTGTCGGCTCGCGGGCCGTCGTCGCGCTACTTCGGCCTGCAGGCGGCTGACCCCTGCGCCGGGCCACGCGGAACCTGAAAGTCGCCGCAGGCAGGCGCGCAGTAGTCCGCGCCGCAGCAGTTCTCTATCATGTACGTAATCAACCCGTTCAGAGAGTCCACGCGCGGGCTGTAGATGATCTGGCGACCGATGCGGTGCTGCGAGACGAGGTCGGCGTGGACCAGAGACGCAAGATGGAAGGATAACGTGGTTGCCGGGATGTCCAGGCCGTCGGCCAGCACGCCAGCCGAGCAGCCGTCCTTTCCCGCTGCGATGATCAGTCGAAACGCTGCCAGCCTCGTCTCTTGAGCCAGCGCAGCAAGCTTCTTGACCGCGCCCCGGTGATCGGCCGGCGGCTTGGACTTTGCTCGCACCGACCGTCGCGGCGTCCGGCCGGCCGGTCCCCTGGCATCGGCATGTGCTGGTGCAATGCCCGCCGGCGGTGTCGTCGACACCTCCGTCAGCACGACTTTCCTCGAAGCGCTCATGTCGCCATCCGTCTCATTTTGCATACCTACGACAGTCCTAGAAGCTTCGCAAGCTGCGATGGAGGGTTGCAGCGCAACCGCTAGTTGGTCGTGGCGCATGGGTCTGACCTGATATCGCGCCGGCTACCGAGCGTTTCCAGTCATCGTCACGGCTGCGAGCCACTCGACGTAATGACCGCGCCCCTGCGCAATGAAACTCGCCGGTCGCCGAAACTTCCTGTTGACGACCAAGGGACCGCTGCCTACCCTTCTAGACTGCTGGAAGGGTTGTCCGAGCTGAGGCGGGGGCGACAGAGCCTGAGAACGGTTTGTTTAGAGCAGGAGGGCCGCCTATGTCGGATGTAGTCGTGGTTTCGACCTTTGAGGGTGGATATCAGCCGAACACCGCGATCTCGGCCGCAAGCGCCTTACGCGCAGGCGGCGCCGATGTTGATCTCCTCGACGTCTACGTCGAAGGACCTGCGATGGAGCGGGTCGCCGACGCCAGCATAGTCGCCGTCTCCGTTCCGCTGTTCGACTCGCTATCGGCAGCCACGCAGATCGCCTCCCAGATCAGGGTGGCGAACGCCGACGCCCCGATCGTGTTCTTCGGCCAGTATGCGACGATCAACGCGCAGCGCTTGGCGGCGAAATACTGCGACTACGCCATCTCCGGCGAGTGGGAAAAGCCGATCGTGTCGCTGAGCCGGCAGGTGCTTGACAAGAGGCCTGCCGAATTGATCGACGGCGTGGTGTCACGCGATCCCGCCAAGAGCTACGCGAGCCCGCACCCTTTCTTCTCCAAGGGCCACGTCGGCCGCCCTGACCGCGGCTTCGTGCCCTCGCTTCGGAAGTATCCGCAGCCCCACCTCAGCCGCCTGCTGCGGTATGAAGTCGTCGCCGGCGGCGTCGAGGCGACGCGGGGCTGTCATCACCGGTGTTCATACTGTTCGGTGTTCGCCGCGTACGACGGCAAGGTCGTGATGGTCGACGAGAACATCCTCGTCGATGACGTGCGCGCGCTCGTGGCCGACGGGATGACGCACCTCACGTTCACGGATGCCGACTTCTTCAACGCCAAGCACCATGGGCTGCGCATCCTCCGGCGACTGCACGCCGAGTTCCCGCATGTGACCTACGACATGACCACTCGCGTGGATCATGTGCTGGAGCATATCGAGCTGGTCCGCGAGGCCGCGACTCTCGGGCTGCGGATCATTACGTCCGCGCTCGAGTTTCCCAGCGACGAGGTTCTCCGCCAGCTCGACAAGGAGGTGACGGTCGAGATGACGGAGCGGTGCATCACCGAGCTGAAGGCGATGGGCGTCATGCTCAACCCGACCTTCATCATGTTCAATCCCTGGATCGGCCTCCCCGACCTGGTCCGCTTCGAGGACTTCCTCGAGCGCACCGGCCTGACCGACCTCGTCGACCCAATCCAGTTCGAGACGCGGCTGCATCTCTACAAAGGATCGCCGCTGCTCCAGAACCCGAGCATCCAGAAGCTGAGGCTCACCGAGCAGGAGTTCCACTTCGACTGGGACCACGACGATCCCATGATGGACGAGGTCTTCCTCAGCTCGCTTACGCCGGTCGAGGAGGGCACGTTCAAAAGGTGCTGCCTCAAATGCTGATGCAGATGGACGTCGACAGCAAAACCCGCTTCGCCCGGCTGAAGGCCGTCGCACTTCGCGCGATGGCCCGCACCGGCGGAGCCTATGAGATCGAGATCGAACAGGAGACCTTGCGAAGGGCCGTCGAGGCTCTGGAGCCTCCACTCGAGGCTCGTGACGCGCTCGTCCTCGGCGCAGCCACACCGGCTCTCGTCCAGACCATCGCCGGACGGTTCGCCGTGGAGCGTGTCCGTGTCGTTCCCGGCACGTCAGATGAGTCGGCCGCTCGCCTTCGCGAGCACACGGGAGTTGAGGTCGTCGATGGCGACGTCACCGACCTTTCTCTCGATCCGGAGGCGGTGTCCACGGCTCTGACCGAACACCCGGTGCGCTCCTTGTCCCAGATGACCGCGCTTCGGCGCGACCTCCAGCGACAGGCGGCATCCTCGCCATGGATCGCCGATGACAGCGTCGACTACGTGGTGGCTGATCTTCAGCTGAACCTTTTGACCAGAACGCAGGGGGTTTCGTGCCTCGGGGAGTTGTATCGGGTCCTCAGGTCGCGGACGGGACGGTTGGAGGCCCTAGTGCTCCTTGCCGACGAGCCCCTCGCCGATGCCGGAAGCGGGGTGCGGCTGGGCAAAGAGGTGAGAGCCGCCTGGCTTCCGACGGAAGCCGAGTTCCTCGATGTCGTTGCGGCGTCGGGTCTGCACGGCACGACTCTGCAGATGGTTAGCCCCCGACCGGTGCTCGTCTCAGCCGGCAAGGAGGTCCGGCTATGGAAGATCTCCGCCTACAAGGGCAAAGAGGGCCCGTGCTGGGATTTCGGCCATGCGGTGGTCTATCGCGGCCCATGGTCCGAGGTGGCAGACGACGACGGCCACCGCTACCGGCGCGGCGACCGGGTTGCTGTCTGCGAGAAGACGTTCCGTCTGCTCGGAAGCGCTCCGTATGCCGGCCAGTTTGACGTACTGCACTGCTACGCGGAGCCGGAGCCTGAGGCCGCGCGTCTCTTCGACTGCAACACGCCAGCGATCCGGAAGCCTGCCGTCACCAAAGGTCTGGTGCCTCTTGGACGCTCCGATGGCACGTTCCCCGGCCGCGGGGACTACGCCTCAGCCGGCTGCGACTGCTGATCTGCCAGAAGGAGACTCCCGAATGCTCGACGCTATCTCAGAGATCCCGACGTCAAAGATCATGACGAAGACGCTCGTCCTCGGCGCCGGGCCCGTGGGCTTGGCCGCCGCAGCGCACTTGGCCTCGCGCGGGCTGCGGTTCGAGCTCCTGGAGGCGAGCGACGCCATCGCCGCCAGCGTGCGCCAGTGGTCGCATGTGAAGCTGTTCTCACCATGGCGCTACAACATCGATCCGACGGCCGCAGGACTGCTCGAGGAGACGGGGTGGCAGGCTCCGGATCCCGACAGCATCCCCACCGGTCGGGAACTCATCGACCTCTATCTCCTTCCGCTGTCGCGCCATCCGCAGATCGCTCCTCACATCCGCCTTGGCGCGCGCGTCCGCGGCGTGGCGCGAGCCGGAGCGGATAAGATCCGCACTCAGAAGGGTTCGGCTCAATCCTTCACTGTTCTAGTGTCATGCGGCGACGCCGGCGAGACCGTGCTCGAGGCGGACCACGTTCTCGACGCGACGGGCACCTGGGGGAGCCCGAATCCAGTGGGCGGCGAGGGGCTGGAGGCCGCGGGCGAGGCCACGCTGCGCGACCGGCTCTACTACGGGCTTCCTGACCTCTTGGGGGTGGACGCGGAACGCTTCAGGGGCCGCCATACCGCTGTCATCGGCTCGGGCCTTTCCGCTGCCACCGCTCTCGTCGGACTGTCCGATCTGGCCGAGCAGGATCCGAACACGAAGATATCCTGGATCATCCGGGGAGCTCTTCGCGATAATCTGTTCGGCGGCGGTGATCGGGACGAGCTCCCGGCGCGCGGACGCCTAGGCGCGAACCTTGCGAGGCTTGCGCGCGAGGAACGCCTCTCGCTCAAGCACCGCTTCCGGGTGCGTTCGATCGACGACGCTGGGGGCGAGCTCATTCTCACTGGAATGAGCGGGGATCGGCAGGAGACGGTCGGGCCCTTCGACCAGATCATCGTCGCGACAGGCCAGCGGCCCGATCACTCGCTGACCCGCGAGCTTCGGACGGAAATCGATCCGAGACTCGAGAGCGTCGCGGCGTTGGCCCCGCTCGTCGATCCGAACCTGCACTACTGCGGAAGCGTAGAGCCGCACGGGTTCCTCCAGCTGTCGTACCCGGAGGAGCCTGGCTTCTTCACCCTCGGATCGAAGAGCTACGGCCGCGCTCCCTCCTTCCTGATGGCGACTGGCTATGAACAGGTCCGATCCGTGGTGGCCGGCTTGGCGGGCGACATGGCGGCCGCCCTGTCGGTGCAGCTGAAGCTCCCGGCGACGGGGATCTGCTCGACGGACATGCCGGGGTGCTGCGCAACAGAGAGCAGCGGCACCGACAGCTCCGCAGCGGCGTCCTGCTGCGGTCCCGCACCGGCGGCGGCCTCATCCTGCTGCGGCCCTGTGGCCGTCGAGCCGGCGGAGCCCGCGGGTGCCTCCTGCTGCAACTCGTCGGCGTCCGCGCCTGTGGTCGTGCTGGTCCGGCGAGCGCCAGGGGCAGGTTCCTCGTGGTCGAGGCAGGCCCTCTCCCTTGCCATGTCCCGGCAGCAGAAGCCACGCGGCTCGTCAGGCTCCTGCTGCGGCTGAACCGACTTTCGTCTAGCAGACCTGGTCAGCACTGAGAGAAATCTTCCATGCCAGTCGTGACTGTGAGGCTGAAGAACATCGAGAAGCACGCAGATGACCGCGGGCTTCTCATACCGATCCCGATCGATAGCCCCGAGCAGCGGTTCGTCAGGTTCGTCGGTCTGCCTACCGACTCCCTTCGAGTGGTGCGAGCTTCGCTATCTCACCAGCAGGCTTACTACATGCCCGGCCCGTTCTCTGCGCCGATCGAGTACGGGATGGAGTTCGAGGTCGGCTCGGGACGCCCGTCCGCAGATTTCTTCGAGCGGTTCGCCAACCGATACACGACCGCATCCAAAGAGCTGCAGGACGCGGTGAGGTCGTTGGCAGAGGATTGCGAAGGCGTCGACCAGAAGGTTGCGGCGGTCGTCGAGTTCGTGGCTTCGAAATTCAACTACGGCTCGAGGAACATGAGCCTAGAGGAACCGCAGCTGGTCTGTGACGTCGTGCGCGGCAACTGCATCGACATCAACACCATGCTCATGGCGAGTCTCTACGCGGTCGACGTGGAATGCGCCTACGTCGCCGGCTACTACTTCGAGGCCGGCACGGAACCGACCACCACCGGGATGCACTGCTGGGTCGCGACGAACTCCGACGCCGGGCTGCGGTATTGGGATATCGCCCACTATCTCAAGCGCGACCTCCGGTCAGTCGAGCCTGGCCTCAACCCCGTGGAAGGGGCGCGCTACGCGGTCTCACGAGGCCGCGGACTCAAGTTCGAGATCGATGACGAAGTCACCATCGAGACCAGCCATCTCATCCAGCCTCGATGGATCATCGAAGACGGGAAGTCCGTGATCTCTTCGGTGACGGCTTCGCTCGACGCGGTGTGGTGGGAGGTGGACGAGACGTCTGAAGCCGGCTCCATGAAGGCGAAATGGGCTTGCAAGCCCACGCCGAAAGTCGGGGCGACTGTCGAGACCGCACCCGAGCGGAGCCCGGCCGAGGTCTCCTGACTGACGCGCGTTTGGCGGAACCGTCGACAGCGCCGGCGTCCGCGCATCTAGCTGGAAGTCTCCTTGATCATGGCGCAGACCAAAGACTCGGCCCTGCAGATATGGCCCTCCTTGAAGGAGGTCCTGCGGCTGCTGTTCATCCGCCAGCCGTGGCCGGGCCGCGTCAGGCTCGTCGCGGCTCTCGCGTGTCTCCTGCTGGCGCGTGTCGCGAACGTGTACGTGCCGGTGCTGTTCAAGCGCCTCGTGGACTCCGTTTCTGAAGGCAGGGCTGCCACCATCGGGATACCGGTGGCGCTCATCCTCCTATACGGGTTTTCCCGCCTCATCGTCAGCTGGATGAACGAGGCCAGAGAGGTCCTCCTCGTGAAGGCCGCTCGCACCGCGACGAGAGACCTAGCGGTGCGCGCCTTCGAGGACATGCACGCGCAGGGCCCGGGCTACCTGCTCGATCAGAAGGTGGGCGGTCTGACAGAGCGCATCTCCCGGGGCGTCACCGGCGTACGGCAGGTGACTGACTACCTCCTGTTCAGCGCGCTGCCGACGCTCGTGGAGATCGCGATGGTCATCGCCGTGCTCTGGAGCCTTCTGAGCCCGTGGTTCGCGGCAGTCACGATCGTGACGGTCGTCGTCTACGTTGCCTTCTCGCTGATCGTCACCGAGTGGAGGATCAAGTTCCGAAAAGTGATGAACAGCGACTTCGACCGCTCCAAGGCGATCGCCGTGGATGGCCTGCTGAACTTCGAGAGCACGATCTGCTTCAACAACCTGGACTTCGCAAGCCGGCGCTACCGCGAAGCGCTCGAGGCATACGAGAACTCGTCGGTCCGCAGCGTCGTCAGCCTCTCTCTCGTCAACGTCGGCCAGGGCCTCATCATCAGCACTGGCCTCTCGATCATCCTGATGATGGCAGCCAGCGGCCTGGCGCGCGGCGCCATGACCGTCGGCGCCTTCGTGATGGTCAGCACCTATCTGCTGCAGCTCTTCCAGCCCCTGAACATGCTTGGCTTCACCTACCGGCAGATCCGCCAGGGCGTGATTGATATCGCGAGCCTTCTCTCAACGCTCGGGAGCACGCCCGCGGTCACCGACGCGCCGGGCGCCAAGCCGCTGATCGTGAGCGAGGGGGCGGTGCGCTTCGAGGACCTGTCGTTCACCCACTCGAACGGCGTTCAGATCCTGGACGGCGTGTCCTTCGACATACGCCCAGGCACAACCGTCGCGATCGTCGGCGAGAGCGGCGCGGGAAAGACGACCCTCGGGCGGCTGTTGCTGCGCTTCTATGACCCGAACAGCGGCAGGATCACCGTCGACGGACAGGATATCCGCGCCGTCACCCAATCCTCGCTGCGCGGCAGCATCGGACTGGTATCGCAGGACACCATCCTCTTCAATGAGTCGCTCCGGTTCAACATCGAGTTCGGCCGGCCGGGAGCCGATCCCGCCGACGTCGAAGCTGCGATCGATGGGTCTCGCCTGCGCAAGCTGGTGGCTGGCCTGCCGCAAGGCGACCAGGTGAGCGTCGGCGAACGCGGCCTCAAGATCTCCGGGGGAGAGCGCCAGCGCGTGGCGATCGCCCGCGTCATACTCAAGAACCCCCCGATCCTGCTGCTCGACGAAGCGACGTCGTCGCTGGATTCCGTCACGGAGCAGGACATCATGGACACCCTGCGCCGCCTGACGCGCGGCCGCACGACACTCATTATCGCACACCGGCTCTCCACAATCGTGGACGCCGATCAGATCATCGTTCTGAAGAACGGGAAGGTGATCGAGCAAGGGCGGCACGCGCAGCTTGTGGCAGCCGGAGGTGACTACGCCACGATGTGGCGCCGGCAGCAGCAGTCCGCCCGATCTGATGACAGCCAGACGTCCGAACAGCTTCACGCCGATCTGGAGACAAAAGCAGCATGAGAGTCCTGATCATCGACTCGCGCCGGATGTCGCTTCGCGTAGGTGACGGGTGGTTCGAACCGGGCGAGGTGGAGGCCGTTGTCATCGCGGCGGGCGACCCGGCGCGCGACGAGGACGCCGAGCTGGCCAACGGCGCTGCCGATTGCTTCAAGGAGGTCTACCTCCTCGCCGACTTCAACAGCAGCCCGCTGGTGGAGGCCTTGGCGATCGAGCTGCACGCCGAGAACCCGTTCGATGTGGTGCTCGGCCCCACCGAGTTCGACCTGGTCCGTGCGGCGCAGCTGCGCGAGGCCTTCGGGATCGCCGGCCAGACGACGGCCGGTGCCATCGCCTTCAGAGACAAGCTGACCATGAAGGAGCGCGCGGCGGCGGCCGGCATTCCGGTGGCGGCGTACGCGACCGTCTCGTCGCCGCTCGATCTGCAGGCGTTCGTGAAGCGCCACGGGTTCCCTGTCGTCGTCAAGCCTCGCAGCGGCAGCGGCGGGAACGGCACCGAGATCGTGCGCGACGAAGAGCAGCTCGGCTCCTTGATCATGGACCATTCCGACGCGCTCTTCGACTTCCAAGGGCTTGCGCGGACCCTCGTGGAGCGCTTCGTCGAAGGCGAGTTCTTCCACGTCGACGGCTTGGTCGTGGACGGGCGGATCGAGTTCGTTTGGCCCGCGCGCTACATGGGAGCCGGCCTCTCGTACCAGGACTCGAAGCTCCACGGAAGCTGGCTGCTGCCGATCGACGATCCGCTGACGGCTCAACTCAGGGACTTCGCGGCGAACGTGTTGGCGGCGATGCCCCCGGCCCCGGTCATGGCGTTCCACTGCGAGGTCTTCCACACGCCGCAGGACGAGCTCGTGCTCTGCGAGATCGCCAGCCGTCCCGCTGGCGGCTGCATCCATCGGACGCTTCGGCACGCCTTCGGGATCGACCTGAACCAGGCGGTCGCCCGAGCTTCATGCGGCCTGGAGCTTGAGTGGCCGAGGCTGTCTCGAGACCGGCTAGGCCTCATTCCTTCCGAGCTTCTGGGATGGATCGGCGTGCCGCCGCGGCACGGCACGATGCTGTCTGCGATGCCCGACGTGTCCGCAGGCAAGGTCCGCGACGTCGCCGTGAACGTCGGCGTCGGGCAGGTGCTGTCTTCAGCCACCTGGTGCTGCGATCACATCGCGGAGTTCGTCATCGCCGGCGAAAACGGGCGTTCGATCGAGGCCGACCTCTCTTCGCTTGGCAGATGGTTCTGCGACCTCATGGTCGAGGCGCCTCCCGAGGTCTCCGCACGGGCTGCCGCCGAGATCAAGCGCGAGAACTCGCTGTGCTGCCGATGACCTGTTCAACCCTTTCGAGGAGCGCCTAGCTAGTGACCCACTGTGAGAAACTCGTCGACGTCGGTCGCCGGTCCTTCTTCGCGCGCACAGCCGCAGGGTTGGCCGGGGCGACGGCCGCTGCGGCTCTGCCGACGTCATCGGCGCAGGCCGCCCCTGCGCTCGCTCGGGTCGCCTACCCGGTCGCGAAAATCGCAGTGCTGTCCAAAGTGAAGATCAACGAGCCGGTCCAGATCTTCTATCCGGACGACGACAGCCCCGGCGTTCTGATCAAGTTCGGCGCGAGAGTGGAAGGTGGCGCGGGACCTGACGGCGACCTCGTCGCGTTCAGCACGATGTGCCCGCACAAGGGCATTCCCCTGGCCTACAACGCGGAGGACCGGACGCTGAACTGCCCCGGCCACTACAGCCGCTTCGACGTGGAGAAAGGCGGCCTGCAGATCTGGGGCCACGCGACGCAGAACCTGCCCCAGTTCCGCCTTCGGTTGCAGGGGAACGACATCTACGCCGAAGGTGTCGACGAGCTGCTCTACGGCCGTCTGTCCAACGTTCTCACCTCAGCCGGGTAGGGCGCACTCATGGCATACAAGCGCAACGTCGACCGTCTGCCGATCCCGCCCCGGGACGCCAGGGTGCAGAACGTGGTCTGCCACTACTGCATCGTCGGCTGCGGCTATCACGCGGTGTCGTGGCCGGTGGACAAGCAGGGCGGTCCCAAGCCCTCGCAGAATGTCTTCGAGGCCGACCTAAGCAAGCAGCAGGGCGCGGAGGCGATCGGCTGGTTCAGCCCGTCGATGTACAACATCGTCAAGCAGGACGGCCAAGACGTCCATCTCGTCATCATGCCGGATCGAAACTGCGAGGTGAACTCAGGCCTCGGCTCAATCCGCGGATCGAGGATGGGGGAGAACTCGTTCTCACAGACGACGGGGACCCAGGCGCAGCGGCTCACGGACCCGATGATCTGGCGCTACGGCGACCTCAAGCCGACGTCTTGGGACGACGCGATCAGTCTGGTCGCCGAGGTGACCCGGCGGGTGGTGCAAGCGCAGGGCGAGGACGGCCTGCTGGTCTCGGCCTACGACCACGGCGGTGCCGGCGGGGGCTACGAGAACACCTGGGCGACCGGCAAGCTCTACTTCGAGAGCATGAAGGTCAGGAACATCCGCATCCACAACCGGCCCGCTTACAACTCCGAGGTCCACGGCACCCGCGACATGGGCGTGGGCGAGTTGAACAACTGCTACGAGGACGCGGAACTAGCGGACACGATCTTCGCGGTCGGCTGCAATCCGCTTGAGACCCAGACGAACTACTTCCTGAACCACTGGGTCCCAAACCTGCGTGGGAGCAGCTTGGCCAAGAGGAAGTCCGAATTCGGTGCCGAGCCTGTCGCGCCCGCAAGGATCGTGATCGTCGATCCGAGGCGAACACCGACGGTCGCCGCCTGCGAGGCGGAGGCGGGCAAGGACCGCGTCCTGCATCTTGCCGTCAACCCCGGCACGGACATGGTCCTGTTCAACGCTCTGCTGACCGAGGTCGCTGCCAAGGGATGGGTCGACCACACCTTCATCGACGCGAGCACCAGCGGCTTCGATCAGGCGGTCGAAGGAAACAGGACGAGCGTCGAAGAGGCTGCCGCGATTACCGGGCTCGACCCTTCGGACATCCGAAAGGCAGCTTCCTGGATCGCGGAACCGAAGGGCAGCGCGGCCCGCCGCCGCACGATGTTCGCTTACGAGAAGGGCCTGATCTGGGGCAACGACAACTACCGCACCAACCAGGCGCTCGTGAACGTCGCGCTGGCGACCGGCAACATCGGCCGGCCGGGCGGGGGATGCGTCCGGATGGGCGGCCACCAGGAGGGGTATTCGCGGCCGCCAGACGGACATGTCGGCAAGCCCGCCGCATACGTCGACCAGCTCGTCATCGGCGGGAAGGGCGGCGTCCACCACATCTGGGGCTGCGATCACTTCAAGACCTCGCTGAACGCGTCGGAGTTCAAGCTCGCGTATCAGCGCCGGACCGGGCTGGTGAAGACCGCCATGGACAGCGTGCCCGCGGGCGACCGCCCGGCGCAAGTGAAGGTGATCATGGATGCCATCGCGCAGGGCGGGCTGTTCGTCGTCGACGTGGACATCGTGCCCACGCGCATCGGCTCCTGCGCCCACGTCATGCTTCCGGCGGCGACGTCGGGCGAGTGTAACCTGACCAGCATGAACGGCGAGCGGCGCATGCGCCTGACCGAGCGCTACATGGATCCGCCCGGCCGCGCCCTGCCTGACAGCCTGATCGTGGCGAAGCTGGCGCAGGGCCTGGAACGCTCGTGGCGAGAGGCCGGGGACGACGCGACCGCCGACCGGTTCAAGGGCTACGACTGGACGACCGAGGAGGACGCCTTCATGGACGGCTACCACCGCCATGAGAAGGGCGGCGAGTTCGTGACCTACGCGCGGCTTCGAGCGATGGGAACGAACGGGTTTCAGGAGCCGGCGACCGGCCTGGAGGGCGATAACGCCTTGCGCGGGAACGAGGTCATCCAGACCGAGCGCCCAACCCCGGTCGTTCCGACGTCCGGCGAGCAGCGGATCAAGGGGACCAAGCGTCTGTACGCGGACGGCAAGTTCAACAAGCCGGACGGCAAGGCGGTTTTCGCGGTCGCCGCGTGGCGAGGGCTGATGGCTGACGGCAAGCAGGTCGAGAAGGACAAGTACCCGTTCCTCATCAACAACGGACGCACCAATCACGTCTGGCAGTCGGCTTACCTCGATCAGGCGAACGACTTCGTGACGGACCGTTTCCCGCTCCCGTTCATCCAGATCAGCCCGGCCGACATGAGCGAGCTTGGCCTGAAGTCCGGCGACCTGGTGGAGGTGTTCAACGACAACGGCTCGACACAGGCGATGGCGTGGCCCACCGACAGCGCTCGAAAGAGGCAGGCTTTCATGCTGTTCGCCTATCCCACGGGCGTCGTGGGGAACGTTGTCAGCAAGGCCACGAACGAGCTGATCATACCGAACTACAAGCAGACCTGGGCAGGCATCAGGAAGATCGCCGACGCACCGGAGCTCGTGCGGCACCTCTCGTTCAAGACGCAGGAATACGCAGCCGGCTGAACTCCCAAGCGAGCCCGAAAACACGCGTCTGGCACAACGAACGAGGCGTCCTCATGATTCTGCCGCTGCTGCTGGCATCTGCGTGCTTTCTGGCCTTCTCGAATGGGGCCAACGACAACTTCAAGGGCGTGGCGAGCATCTACGGTAGCGGCACGGCGGACTACCGGACCTCGATAACATGGGGAACGCTCACGACTCTCGCGGGCTCGGTCGCCTCCGTGTTCCTCGCCGAGGTGCTGCTCAAGAAGTTCTCCGGGAAAGGCCTTGTGCCCGACGCGATGACGAGCGATCCGTCGTTCCTGCTCGCAGTCGCCGCAGGGGCCGGGGCCACCGTTGTTCTGGCCACACGGCTGGGGTTTCCGGTGTCGACGACGCACGGCCTGCTCGGCGCCTTGATCGGGGCCGGCTGGGCCGACGGCTTCGATCGCGTGAGCCTCGGCGCGCTCGACAAGAGCTTCGTGGTCCCCCTCCTGCTCAGCCCCGTCCTCGCCGTGGCCCTGGGTGCGGTCGTCTATGTGGCCTTCCATGCGGCGCGATGGAGGATGGGGCTGGCGAAGCAATGGTGCATCTGCGTCGGCGTGAAGGAGCATCTGGTGCCCGTTCCGATGGGTAGCAGCGCGTTCGCCCTGTCTGCCTCGCCGGATCCGCTCATGGCGTTCGCAGACTACGAGGTTACGCGTTGCACGCAGAGGTACTCGGGGTCTTTGATCGGCGTCGATGCGCAGCGGATCATCGGTATCGGGCTCTTCGCGAGCTCCGGCCTAGTTTCCTTTGCGCGCGGTTTGAACGACACGCCGAAGATCGCCGGCGTGCTGCTGGTCGTCCATTGGCTGGCGCCCACGAACGCGGTCATGACCGCGGGCGCGGCGATGGCCGCCGGAGGGTTGCTGGGCGCGCGTCGCGTCGCGGAGACAATGAGCCGCAAGATCACAACGATGAACCCGGGTCAGGGATTGGCGGCGAATTTGTCGACCGCAGCGCTCGTGCTGGCCGCCAGCTTGAATGGCTTGCCCGTGTCGACGACCCATGTGGCTGTGGGCTCGCTCTACGGTATCGGCCTCACGACGGGACAGGCGAACTACCGCACGATGTCGGCGATTGTGGCGTCCTGGGTGCTCACTCTCCCGTGCGCGGCGTTGATCGCCTGGGTCCTCTATTCCGTTCTGAGGCTTTGAGACGGTGCCGGGGCGGGTGGACCTTGGCCAGGGCTCCGCCGGACGATCCTCGGAGCCGGTTCGAGGAGCCGGCTGTTGCCCGCGTCTCGACGGCATCATCTGCCAGGCTGCGGCCGACCTGTACGGGACTCCGTTGCCGCGAACGCAAACGCAAGCAGTGCCATCGAGCGTCGGCCGCCCGCCGCAGCTCCGTCGACTGGCGACGGCTCACCGGCGGCTCTTGAAGCGTCCGGCACGACCAGCCGGTTCAACGGCAAACCCACGAACAGATGCATTGCGGCCCACGCGAGACATGCCGCCCGCCAGCTGTGCGCGTAAGGAGCACCGTCGAGAGGGGCCAGCCGACCGTGCTGGAAAGCCCTGCGATCAGCGTGATGCCGGTGATCGGTCCCCAAGCTGCGCGCCCGTAGAGCGTCGCGAACGCCGCGTCGTACAAGCCGAGCGCCATGCCAGCGCCCAGCGCAGCCCAGCCGAGGCAGTCGGCCGCCCAGCCGGGAGATAGTAGCTTGCTGGCCCACGCCAGGGTCTGCGCTGTGCCCAAGGCGGCGACGACCAGCCATCGAGCACGGCCGTGCTCGACGCTCACCCTGAGCCGGCTTCGGCGACGCTGGGCGCGGCCGCGACCTCCCTGCCGATGCGCTCGCTGTAGCGATCCACGAGGAGGTCCGCGTTGTCGCGGGTGAGCAGGGTGAAGCGCACGAGCTCCTCGCATACGTCCACGACCCGCTCGTACAGCGCCGACGGAGGCAGCCGTCCCGCTTCGTCGAACTGCTCGTAGGCCTTGGGAATCGACGATTGGTTGGGGATGGTGATCATACGCATCCAGCGCCCGAGCAGGCGCATCGCGTTCACGGCGTTGAACGACTGGCTGCCGCCAGAGACCTGCATCACCGCCAGCGTGCGGCCCTGGGTAGGTCGGACGCCACCCTGCTCCAGCGGCAGCCAGTCGATCTGGCACTTCATGACGCCCGACAGCGTCCCATGCCGCTCGGGGCTGCTCCAGACCTGCCCCTCGGACCACAGTGACAGTGCGCGCAGCTCGGCGATTTTCGGGTGCGAGGGATCGGCCCCGTCCGGCAGCGGCAGGTCCGTCGGGTCGTAGCGCCGAGTCTCGCATCCCATCGCGACCATCAGCCGCTCCGCCTCGTCGGCCAGAAGGCGCGAGTAAGAGCGCGCCCGCAGCGATCCGTGCAGCAGCAGGATGCGGGGCATGTGGCTGGACACGGGACCACGCAGAGAAGTCGCGGTCGGGACCTCGAAGCGAGCACGGTCCAGGGCTGGCATTTGGGACAGGTCGAAGCCGTCCATCAGAACAGCTTCACTGAGACGCGCTCGCCGTCCTCCTTGACGAAGTTCTCCGGCAGCGGGCCGTCGAGCAGGCTCAGCACGAGTTCGGAAGGACGGCAGAGCTCCACGCCCTTCGGCGTGACCACGATCGGCCGGTTCATCAGGATCGGGTGCGCCTCGACCGCGTCCAGCAGCACGTCGTCGGAGATCGAAGGATTGCCCAGCCCGAGCTCGGCGAACGGCGTGCCCTTCTCGCGCAGAATCTGACGCAGAGGCACTCCCATCCGCGCCACCAGTCCCTGCAGGGTCGCGCGGCGCGGTGGAGTCTTCAGATACTCGATGATCAGGGGCTCGAGGCCCGTGGCGCGGATAATGGCCAGCGTGTTGCGCGACGTGCCGCAGCCGGGATTGTGGTAGATCGTGACACTCATGGCACAGCTTCCTCAGCGACGGGGGTTTCGAGTCCGGCGGGCTCTCGCAGCAGCCAGCCGATCAGCGCCGCGCCGCATGCGGCGCCGGCGAGCGGGGCGGCCACGAAGCCGGGAAGATCGACCATGACGAGCGCGCCCCCGACGTGCGTCGATCCGACAAGGCTGCGAATCGCAATGCGCACCGACAGCCGCCTCATGCCGATCTCCTTCGTGCGGGACCGGATACAGCCGCCGTCGACTGAGCCGCGGGGGCGCGGGACGGATCGCAGACGGGATCGGCCGTACCACGACCGCAGCAGCTCTCGGTCAAGTACCCGATCAGCCCGTTCATTTAGTCGAGGTCGGCCGCGTAGAAGAGTTGTCGGCTCAGCCGGCGCTGGGTGACGAGTCCAGCGCGCAGAAGGTGGTGCAGATGGAAGGTGAGTGAGGACGGCGGTACGCCGACGCGCTCGGCGATCAGGCCCGCGGACAGCCCGCCCGATCCAGTCTCAACCAGCATCCGGTAGATGGCGAGCCGATGCCCGTGCGCGAGGGCGCCCAGGGCTCCAACGGCTTGCTGTGCATCCACGATGATCCTTCCGACACTTTGTCTAGGACCGAAATTCACCCGCGCTCGATGTTCACGTCAACGACTTTTTGTGGATCATCGAATGGATGACGCTGGCATCGTCGAGAGCATGCATAAGGGTGGGGACTCAGGCTACGGCGCTGTTCAGACCGGACCGGTCGGAATTTGGGATAAAGCTTGCGGAACGAGTTCTCCAGAGTGCCGTCGAGAACGGCGACGCGAACGTCGAGGAAGGGTTGAACGCTGCTTTGGAATGTGATGGCGACGCTCGGCATTGGCTTTGAACGGGACGACAACCCACCCCGGACAGTGACGGGGAACGACATGAGCATCATCTTACCCCAGCGGACGCAGCCGTGATCCGTGCAACAGAGTCACGTACAATCTGTCCGATTACTCTCATTCGCATCCCTTTTTCCGGACCACCGATGTGTGGCCGGGTTCTGGTCGTTTGACGGACAGCGACCTTACGTAACAATGGCCGGGATGGGTGGAATCCGGACGTAGCCTGGCGCGACGCGAAGGACCATTCCAGTTTCTTCATGGGAAAGATTCGCCGCTACAGGTCGATTTCACCCGCGGCGAGTTTCCGGTCCCGTTCCGCGAACTCGGCGTCGTCGGCGGGGAACATCATCTCCAAACCGCTGGTGGCGGCCCGTTGCTGCACGTCCTCGACGAAGGGGCGTAGCCCGTCCTCGTAATGCCGGAAGGCCGTGGCGTGGTCGTCGGGATAGCGCTTGAGGCAATCCGCCATACGGCCCGCACCGATGATCGCCATCGACCCGCCGAAGCCCGCGAGCGGCGAGAGGCAATAGCCCGCATCGCCGACCAGGGCGACACGTCCCCGGGACCAGCACGGCATCCTGATCTGATTGATCCTGTCGAAGTAGAAGTCGTCGGCGGCTTCTACGCTCGCGAGCATCGCCGGCACCTTCCATCCCAAGCCGTCAAAATATGCCTGGATGAGGCTACGCTGCTGAGCTCGGTTGCGGTAATCGTACTTGATCTCTTGATCGGTCCGGAAGCCGAACCCGATATCGGTGCGATCGTCATAGCCGTTAAGCAGCGCCGTGCGGCCCGGCACGCTGAACACCTGCGACCGGTTCGCTGGCAGCAGCCCAGTATGTGGCACGACTTTCAGGAAAAAGTACCCGCCCATGAAGTAGGTGAACTGGTCGCACGCATCGAACAGCAGCCGACGCGTGTTCGAGCGATTCCCATCGCACCCGAATACCAGCGCATAGTCACGCTGGCTTCCGTCGGTTAGCGTCACCGATACGCCGTCCGGGTTCTCGACAAGGCGTTCCATGGATCGACCGAACAGCACCTCCACCTCGTCCGGCAGCGCGCCCATAAGGAGGTCCAACAGATCGTCGCGGTGAATCTCATAGCGCGCCTGCGCTGCCGGATCGCTGTCTGCCTCCATCGCGCCCAACGTCACATCATTCTCGTCCTTGAACTCAAAATCTCGAGGCGGAAGCGCCTTGGCAAGCATCGCCTCGATAAGCCCCATCCGGGTCAGGACATCGATCGTCTCTCCCTCAATGTCGACGGGGGTCCCGCCTCGACGCAATGCCGTCGCCGCTTCCACTATCGTGACCCGGTGCCCAAGCTGGTTTAACCAATAGGCGGTTGCGAGCCCCGCAAAACCAGCCCCGCTGACCAGCACGTGTCGATGGCTCGTCGACAGCGCAGTAGAATCGATGATTGACGGAGCCATGGGACAACCTAAAAATGGATGGAATATTACATTGTACTGAGTATATGTAATGGCGCAAGCAGTGATGAAGTCCGCAGCTGACCGACGAACCCGCAAGCGGCTCGCCACCCGCCAAGCCATCTCCGATGCCGCCACCCGCCTCTTCATGGCGCGTGGCTTCGACCGCGTGACGATCGACGAGATCGCGGAGGCCGCCGACGTGGGTCGGATGACGGTGTTCAATTACTTCCCTCGCAAGGAGGACATGTTCTTCGACCGCGAGCAGGAGGCGCGGGAGGTCGCGTTCAAGGCCATTCGGTCGCGACCGCCGGGCACGTCGCCGATCGAGGCGTTGGGGATGCTCGCGCAGAACATGGTCGCGCAGCAACACCCGATGTTCCCGTTGTGCGCCGAGACGCGGGCGTTCGTCGAGACTTCGCTGGCGAGCGAAGCCCTGAAGGCGCGCGCACGTCAGATGCGCGACGATTTCGTCTATGCGCTGGCGGCGGTGTTGGCCGACGAGGTCGGCCGTCCGCAGGACGATGCTGACGCCTATCTCGGCGCTACGCTTATTGCGTCTACGTGGAGCATCGCATTTGCGCGCGCGCACGCCCTGCTAAGGGCAACGGGCGATGCGGAGGCGGCAAGGCGCATGTTCCTGACCTTGATCGATCGTGGGACTACCGGCACACGGGCTGCGCTTTCGGGTACCCGCTATGCGTGAACGCCACCGGGCTGCCGATGGCTTGCCGCAGCGCGTTCCCGAAACTCCATCGTTTGCGGGAAAGCCTGGGGGCCGTTGGGAGGACAGCGAGAGTCGGCTTTGTGTCGAAGCTGCCGAGAAGACAAGCAACGGGAATGTCCGCTTGCTCACCCTTGCAGCTCCAAAGCCGACAGTCTGTTCACGGCCGGCAATTTCGTGGTCAGTTTGGCGGCTATGCGAAGCTACGGTCGGTTGACCGTCGCTGTGGTCCGGGACGTCGCCACCCCGGACCAGCTCTCAGTCCTTGAACGGATCGAACTCGCCTTCGCCCGCCATCGCGACCGCGAACGGACGCAGCGTGTGCAGCACCCGGATGGTGCCGGCGTGTTCGGCAAGCACGTCGGGCAGCCGGCGATAGGCCATCGGACTCTCATCCAGATCGCCACCCGCCAGCAGCACGCCGCGCTGCTTCAGCCAAGCATCCATTTGGGCCCGGGTGAATGTCCGCTTGGCCGCCATGCGCCCGAATAGCCGCCCGGCACCGTGCACCGTGGAGTAGAGCGCCGCGGCCGACGCCGGGCTGTCGATGCCCTCGATGATCACGGCGTCGTCGCCCATCGATCCGCCAACGAAGCCGCGCTGGCCGGGCCAAGCCGGCGTGGCGCCCTTGCGCACCACCCAGACCTCCCGCCCGTCATGCGTCTCCCGCCAGGCGTAGTTGTGGTGGTTGTGCACCATGTCGGTCACCGCGCCACCGATGATCTGGCGCACGCGCTCCACCACCCACTCGCGCCCGGCATAGGCGTAGCGACCCGCCAGCTCCATGGCCGCGATGTAGCGCCGGCCGAGCTCACCGTCCTCGTCCACCACGGCGGGCGGGACGTGCATGCCGTCCTTGCCGCCGGCGGCCTTCAAGTAGCGCGTGGCCGTGGTGTGACCCAGGCCGCGGCTGCCGAAGTGGACGCCGATCCAGACGGACCCGGCCTCGTCGACCAACAGGTCCACATAGTGGTTGCCCGAGCCGACCGTGCCGAGCTGCGCCGCCGCCTTCTGCCGGTAGGCGCCCATGTCGGACGCTGCCCACGCCTCGTCGTCGTCCAGCAGCGCATGCTCGACCCGTTCGGCGTTGGCCCGGCCGACGCCGAACGAGATCACCTGGCGCACATCGGCCAGGATCGCGGGCACCCGGTCGGCGATGGCGGCGAACGGCGTGTCGAGCCGCACGGCCATGTTGCCGCAGCCGATGTCGAACCCGACGCCGGAGATGCTGATCTGCCGCTCATAGGCGATTACGCCGCCGACCGGCTGCGCGTAGCCAAGGTGGCCGTCGGCACAAACGACGCCACTTACGACATTGCCCACGCCCATGCAGTTGCGCATCTGCCCGAGAGTCGAGGCCTCGTGCGTGCCGAACACGGTCAGCGCTGCATCCTTGTAGGCGTCCAGCTGCGCCGGCAGCTCGACTGCGGCCAGCAGCCGGTCGGTCCGCTCCGCCTTGGCGGCATCGCGGAACGTGCACCAGACGGGCCAGCCGCGGGCGCCCCCCTCCTTGGACATGATCTCACCCGGACGCGCCACACGGGCATCGGGATCGAGGCCAGCAGCAATCGCCAGTTCGCGGGCACGGGTTTCGTAGGCACTCGGGCGACGCATGGCCGCCTCCTTTCGCTTCAAGTTGAAACTCCGGCAGCCGGGTCTCGGCTGCCGGAGATGGTCACGTCCCGCGGATGAAATCCGCGATCGCGGCGGGCGCGGCGGTGTCGAAGCCGACCACGTCCAGCATGCCGGCATCGTCCGGGTCAGCGATGCTGAACCCGTTCGACACCAGCCCCACCACAACGAGCTTCGCGGCAATGCCGGTCCGCTCGCGATACTGGCGCAGCGCCTGCACGGGGTGGATCGCCCCCGCCCACGTCTCGCTGTCGGTATAGACAACGAACGCGTCGGCCGAGATGCCCCGCTCCAGCGCATACAGCATCGGCTGAGCGCAGTCGGTCGCCCCGAACGGCAGGCCCGACACGGCACGCACCGCATCGTCCAGACGCATCGACGGCGACAGCCGCAACGGCACCATCGTCGCCCCGAACCCCACGATGTGGGTCTGGGGCTCGGTTGCCGCCGTCAGCAGCGCCAGGGCTGCGGATGCCTCGCGCGGCGTCAGCGACGACCCGGCGACGCGACCCGCAGCCATGGAGCCCGACACGTCCAGTGCCAGCAACAGCCGCTTGCCCGTGGGTTCGACCATCTTGAAGGCGGTGTAGAACGCCGCGTTCAAGGCATCGACCACGGCCTGCACCGGCTCCCACTGCAGCCCGCCGCGATCCCCCCGACCCTGCGCGTAGGTGCGCAGCGCCATCAGGATCGACAACGGATGCAGCCGAGCCCGGGCGATGCGATCGGCATCGCCGAGGGCCGACAGCACCAGCGGAAGCTGCTCGCCGAGCGGACGCAGCACGCCCACCGCCGTCAGCTTGGCCAGCGAGCGGACCAGCGCCGTCAACGGCATGCGCTCGAGCAGCGCCGCCCACACCGCCGCCTCGTTCAGCAGCGCCGTCGGCACCGCCTCGCGCGGCAGGTCGTGCGCACGGATCAGCGCCGCCGCATTTGCCGCATCCGTGGTCCGGCCGAGCTCGGCAGCGGCACGGACCAGCGCGGGCAGCACCTCGCCCTCGGTGCCACGGCATGCCCATTCCAGCATCGCCGCACGCGCCGGTTCGGCGACCACCGGGTGGGATAGGCGCAGCAGGTCGCGGTGCGACCAGCCCGCGCGCTGGCGATACTTCACCAACTGGTAGGCGAGCCGCTCCACCGGCTGCGCGGCATACCACGCGCCCACAGCCCGGCGCAGCGACCGGCCCCACCCGCGCGACCCCTCGACGAAGGCGGCGAACTGGAACAGATGCGTCCCGGTCCGCGCGACGAGCGGCAGCGCGGCCAGCGCCGCACGGCGCGTGCCGAGGTCATCGGCCGCCGCGGCGAGCGCCAGGGCGAACAGCGCCGGGTCGTTCTTCGGCGCCCGCCCGCTCTCGCTGACGGCGACGATGCGCGACACGGCCCGCTCGCCATCGCTGGCGATCGCACGCAGGACGGCCTGGGCGTTGTCGCACGTGAGCGCGGCCTCGCTGGCATAGTAGCTGCCCGCCTCCGAACCGAGGACGAGGAAGCGGTCCAGCCGGGTCCAGTCGTCGACCGGGAAGGCGTGCCCGCCCGCGCTGTTCGGTACGGTGCGTGCGATCGGGCTGTGCTGCGGAGTGATCGCTGCGACCCGTCGCGCAAGGATGGAGAGATAGTGCTTCATGGCCCGCCTCGTGTCGCAAATGACCGGCGGGCATGCTGTGGCGAGGGGTTGCTCCCGCCTTGTTAGGCGGCGGGGATTCGAACCCCGAGCGACCAGATAACCCTCGCGCTCCGGCCCGCCGGAGTGATGTCTGAAATGATGTTCATGCCTGCTCTGGCGCCGATTTCGTTTGCGGTCGGCCGAAGCGTCCGGAGCCCATCGCGTCGCAATGCAGTCGAGTAAATCTTGTCACGATAGTCTCCTTTCACATCCAAACCGGGCGGTCATGTCATCGCCGCCCGGGCCAACGCACGCAAAGTGGCGCGGACATGGTGTTGCCGAGGGGTATGCCCGTTTCCGGGCAACGCACGCGTTGCACTTTCGTGCCGCCTTGCATTTGGCAGATAACCCTCGAGCTTCGGCCCGCGCCTAACTTGTTGACGGTCATAATATCTCAGACCGGGTGATTTCTCAGATAACCCAGCCCGATCCGGCCCGTCGCGGGAGGATATGCCGGGTTTCGTTGCGGACGGTCAATACGAAACTTTAGAAATTCTCTAATTTCAGCTAGGCTGTGCCGCGATGATCACCACTGCGCAAATCCGTGCGGGACGTGGGCTGCTGAAGTGGACCCAGTCGACGCTGGCCCACCAGGCCGCCATTTCGGCCGCGACGCTGAACATGATCGAGAACGAGACCGCCCGACCGCGCGAGACCACTCTGGCCGCGATCCGCCAGGCTCTCGAGCGGGCGGGCGTGCAAATGGTCGATGAGGATGGGATCGGCGTCGGTGTTCGCTTCGCGCCGGGGCGCCGGTAGAGTCCGCCAGGCACATGCTCCATCGCCGCATCGAGATGCGGATCGGCTCCCACCTTTACGGAACGGCGACCCCGGCGTCCGACACCGACCAACCGAAAGTCGACATTGGCCCTATGGTTGGAGATGGCGGCTGAAATGGGCCGCGGGGTCGCCCAAATAGGTTGCCTGCATGAAGAGTTCCGAGCTGGTCCTCAACCTATCCGACGCCAAAACGGTCTCTGCGCTACGCACCGACGCGATAGACGGCTTTGCGTGCCTCGTTCTGGCCCATGGGGCTGGTGCGGGCATGCGTCATCCGTTCATGACGGCTGTCGCTGACGGCCTCGCCCAGCGCGGCGTCTCCACGCTGCGCTTTCAGTTCCCCTACATGGAGGCCGGGTCGAAGCGGGTGGACCAGCCGCCGGTGGCGCATGCAGCTGTCCGGACCGCCGTTCTGGCCGCCGCCGGGTCGCTCCCGCTGTTCGCCGGCGGCAAGTCGTTCGGTGGACGTATGACCTCGCAAGCGCAGGCGCTCGATCCGCTGCTCGAAGTGCACGGTCTGGTCTTCTTTGGCTTCCCGCTCCATCCGGTGGGCAAGCCGTCGACGGATCGAGCGAACCACCTGGCGGACGTGCACGTCCCGATGCTTTTTCTTCAGGGGACGAAAGATGCGCTGGCCGAGTTCGCGCTGATCGAGGATGTCCTGGCTCGGCTTGCCCCCGCCGCCTCGCTGTTCGGCATTGCCGACGCCGACCATAGCTCCCACGTGCCGGCGCGCAGCGGTCGGAGAGATGACCAAGTGCTGGCTGACATGCTGGACGAGGTGGTGCGATGGATGCGGAGGTTTGCGGGTGCCGCGGGAGACAGCTTCTGATGCCCCTTGGTAAGCGGGATTAAGCGAAGGTTCTTTGCTCAAAGCGGAGCCGCAGCAGCCCGTAGACCAGCAGCCCAACGCAAATGAGTGCGCCGAATAAGTAGGGAGCATGGAGGGCCGCCGAACGGCCGAACGCAGGTTCCAGCATCGAGACCAACGCGCCGCCGCCCAAGGCCCCAAACGGCATCGCTCCCCAGCTGAAGCAGCGATAAACCGAGTTGACCCGGCCGAGCAGGTCATCCGGGATCAGCCGCTGACGATAGCTAACCGTCACGACGTTCCAAAGCATGCCTCCCGCCGCCTCGAGGAACAGCGCGAGCCCGGCCAGCACCACCGAACTGAACAGGCCAAGTAACAGGTGCAGCAGGACGAAGGTGACGAGGGCCAGGACCAGGCTCGCGCGCATGCCGATCCGACGCGCGATGTCTGGCGCGATCAGCCCGCCCAGCACCCCGCCCGCCGCCGCGCAGCTCAGCAGGATCCCGTAACCAGTCGCCGTCAGGTGCAGCACCTCTTGCGCGTACAGCACCAGGATCGTGAGCCACCCACCGAGACCGCGTTGCTCACACCCACCATGATGGCGAGTTTTGGGATCACCGGGTTAAGCCGCATCCACCCCAAGCCCTCCAGCAGCGCGGGCCAGAAGCTCTTCTGTTCCGTCGGCCGCCTGACCGGCAGCGCGATCAGCCAGACGATGCCGATCGCTAGCGCGAGTGTCGCGGCGTTGAACCCGAACGGCACGACGATTCCTGCGGCGATCAGCACGCCTGCCAGGGGTGGTCCAACGAACCGCCCCATGACCTGTTCCGCGCTCCACATCTGACCGTTTGCGCGTTCCAGGTCGTCGCGGGCGACGATCGACGGCAGCAGAGTCTGGGCGGCGTTGCCGCGCACAACCCCCGCAGTGCCGAGCAGGAAGGCGATAACCGCCAGTGACGCGATGAGCCCAGTCGGCCCGGCGGCGGTGAAGAAGGTCAACGCGACGACGCAGAGCGCCAGCACCAGCCGCGCGCCATCGGCCCGGATCATGAGGCGGCGGCGGTCGGCGCGATCGGTCCAGACGCCCACGGGCAGAGCGAACAGCAACCAAGGCAGGTATTCGGCCGTCGCCACGGCAGAGATCATCAGCGGGTCGCGCGTGAGCAGCGTGGCGAGCCAGGGCATGGCGACCGCCGCCACGCCGTCGCCGAGGTTGGTTACGGCACTGCCGGCCAGCAGCAGACGGTAGTTCCGGTTCGACCACAGCAGGCTACGCATGCTCGGTCGATAGCCACCATCCGTCGCCAACGAGCCAGCACGTCGCGTTCGGCAACTCCGGCGCGCGGCGCAGTGACTGGACGGCGGAGAGGTGCGACCGCGCGAACGCTGCGGCCAACCGCGCGTCGGCCTCGGGGTCATGCCCGCCGACGCAGGGGATGATGCCCGTCCTGGAGACGTAGCGAACCGGCCAAGCGGCGGTCGACGTTGCGGGTCGAGTGATCAGCAGGAAGCCGCCCTCCCATCCCACCGTCAGCGGGACCAGCAGCCGCCCTCCGCCTGGCGCGAGGCCGTCGAGCCACGCCTGTGGTATCGACGAGACCCCGGCGTTGACGACGATCGCATGCGCCGGCGGGTCAGGATGGTGGACGAAGCCGTCGGCCACCAGGGCTTCTGCCTGTGGCCAGGGCACGAGATTAGCGAGCGCCCTGGCGGCGAGGGCCGGGTCGACCTCGATCGCCGTGACCCGGCCCGTTGGGCCCACCAACTCGGCGAGTACAGCACTGTAGTAGCCAGTGCCGGCGCCGACATGGACCACGCGCTCGCCGGGCTGCAGGTCGAGCTCGTCGTAGAGGCGGGCCCAGAGGCTGGGCTGCCCGTTGTTAAGCCCGCGCGCCTCGTCGATGGCGACGAGCACGTCGTGATACAGGCGGCGCGGGTCAACGTCTTCGGTGGTCCAATACGAGGCGGGTAGCGGGCCCATGGGGCTGCGAATCCGCCACGGGCCGGGGCCGAGGAAACGCTCGCGCGGGACTGCGGCGAAGGCCTCCACCACGGCCGGCGAGCGCACGCCCGCGTGGTAACGCAGCCCCTCGGCAAACCAGTGCCGCGCCTCCTCGATCCCCACCTTTTCGATCGATGCCTGTCCCATTATTCTCTCCCTCCACGTTGCTATGCGCGGGTCGGGGGCGGCCGCGGACGCCGAAGAAAAAATTTACGAGCGATGTCCGCGCTGGTCCGGCTGGCGCGCATGGTAGTGCAATGACGCAGCTTACCGACCCGCGCCACGCCGCGCCTGCGGACGCCACCGGGCCACTGCCGCCTTCCGGCGACGTGGCCGCGGCGCTTTGCACCCTGACGGACGCCGACCTGCTACGCCTGCGCGCCGTGGCCCGGCTGCGCGCGCGTGCTCTGCCTCCCGGCAGTGTCGGCTGGCCGGACCTGCTGCAGGAGTCGGTGCTGCGGGCGCTCGACGGCTCGCGAAGCTGGCCGGCGGGGGTGGCGCTGATCGCCTTTCTGGGCGGGATCATGCGCAGCCTATGCACCGAGCATTGGCGCCGATACCGATGGGAGGGGATTGCGGACTGCGTGCCCGACTCTTCGCCCGGCAGTGATCCGGAGCGGTCCTACGCGTCCGTGCAGGCGCTCGCGGCGCTCGACCGGCTGTTCGCCGACGATCCTGTTGCGCTGCGCGTTCTCGCCGGGCTGGCCGACGATCTATCGGCTGCCGAGATCAGGCTCCACTATGGCCTCAGTGAGGTGGAGTACGACACGGCACGCCGGCGCATGCGGCGGACCCTGCTGCGGCATGGGCTGGCTTGGAGTTGCGGGCGATGACATCGCGGCGAGACGATTCCGCCGCGCGGCTCGCGACCCTGCTAGACCGGCTCGCGACAGAACTGCTGGGCGCGCCTGACGCCGATGTGGAAGCGGCGCTACGCGAGACCGGCCGGGCGCGCACCGCCGCGCTCCACGAAGTCAAGATGCTGCTTACTCCCGGCACGCCGGACAAGGCCGGCCTGGTGACCGGCACCGCGCCGAGCGCCGCGCCGACACGCGGGCCGATCAATCGTCATTGAGGCGATGCAAGGTCTTTGTCACTTCGTCGCTTACGACGTTCATTTCTGCCCCATCAGGGCCTGGATCTCCGAATGCGGCGTGATCCCGGCGAGGGCCGTCGGCAACGCGCCTTGCCGCAACAAACGGCCGACGCGTAATACCGGGCCGTAAGCGGCGCAGGCGAGGGCCAAGACATTGACCGGTTTCGGGGTGACGGCCGCAACCACGGCGCGGATTGCCTCTGGGGTTGGAAGTGCCGGGGCATACAGTCAGTCTGCACCATGCAGGAAATTTTCCGGCGTCAAGGCCGGGTTGTGACACGAGGGGTGCGATGAAGCTCTACGGCATGAAGGAGTCCGGCAACTGCTGGAAGGCTGCGACCATCCTGGCCCTGACCGGCCACGCGTTCGAGTGGGTGCACACTGACGGAAATGCCGGCGACACCCAGACGCCCGCATTCTTGGCGCTCAATCCGATCGGCAAAGTTCCAACGCTGGTCTTGGATGACGCCACCATACTGACGGAGAGCAATGCCATCCTCCTGCATTTCGGCGAGGGAAATGAGTGGCTGCCCGAGCCGGGTCTGGCGCGCACGCGCGTGCATGAGTGGTTGTTCTTCGAGCAATACAGCCACGAGCCATACATCGCAGTGGCCCGGAACCTCATCACGTGGCAGCGCAAGAAGCAGCTCTTCCAGGGTCGGCTCGAGGAGTGCGCGCGAAAGGGTGCCCACGCGCTGACGGTTATGGAGCGGCGGCTGAGCGAGCATGAGTGGCTGGTCGGCCGCTCGCCCACGGTCGCAGACCTGGCCCTGTTCGCCTACACGCATCGGGCGGACGAGGGCGAGTTCGACCTGGCCCGGTGGCCGGGCGTGTTGTCGTGGATCTCGCGCGTCGGGGCTCTCCCCGGGATCACGCCATTGCCGCGGCCCGCCGAGGTGATGCGCCAACTCTAAAATGGGGGTCTTGCAACGGGGTCGTTGCTACGGCCGACGGCGCCACAAAGTTCCCCCCGACGGCGCTCAAACAATGCTGACTACACCTCTTGACGAATGAAGGTCTGACGCCCGAAGTTGAGGTTGCATGAGCCTGCCCCAACACGTCGTTGACCGACGCCGACGCCGCGGAAATCGCGGTGGGTTTATCGTGTCCAGCGACGTTCGGCGACGACAGGTGACGGGTAAGCCCATCACTTAAGCGGAGCCTTCTTCGAGGACATGCCTCAGCCCCCACGACACACGTCGCGGGGGCTTTTTTTGTTTGGAAATGCGACAATGGATACCAGCAACGACGCCAACACCGAACTTCCCGTCCGGAAGCAACTCGAAGCCTATAATGCCCGCGACATCGAGGCCTTCATGCAGTGGTGGGCTGACGACTGCCAGTATTACGAGTTCCCATCGCGGCTGCTGGCCAGCGGCGCCGCCGAGATCCGCGCGCGCCATGTTGCCCGTTTCAAGGAACCGAACCTGCACGGCGCGCTCGTCAAGCGGATCACGGTCGCCAACGTGGTCGTCGATCAGGAGACAGTGACGCGCACCTTCCCGGATGGACCCGGCGAGGTGGACGTGGTTGCGATCTACGAGGTCGAGGGTGGCCGCATCGCGAAGGCCTGGTTCAAGATGGGGCCGCCCCGGCTTCACTCGGATGCGATAATTAGGACCGCTGGCCCGTCCGACGCCGCTGCCGTTCATGAACTGACGTGCGCGGCCTACACCAAATGGATCGCCGCCATCGGCCGCGAGCCGACCCCAATGACCGTGGACTATGGGTCGAGGGTGCGGGACCACCGCATCGAGCTACTGCACGTGGATGGTGACCTGGCCGCCTTGATCGAATTGGTGCCAGAAGACGGCCACCTGCTGATCGACAATGTGGCGGTCCTGCCGGCATTCCAGGGGCGAGGCTATGGAAGTCGACTTCTCGCCCATGCCGAGACGGTTGCGATGTCGCTCGGCCTTTCGGTCGTGCGGCTCTACACGAACCCGCTGTTTGCCGGGAACGTCGAGCTCTATGGCCGGCTCGGCTACCGGGTCGATCGGGAGGAACCGTTCAAAGGGGGCGTGACGGTTTACATGAGCAAGCAACTCAACCCGGCCAGCCCGCAGAAAGGCCAGACGGCATGACCCTGCACGGGAGCTGCTTATGCGGGACCGTGCGGTACGAGGTCGATCAACTCGACATGCCGATCGTGCACTGTCACTGCGTGACCTGCCGCAAGGCGCACGCCGCGGCCTACACCTCCACCGCGGGGATCATGCGGAACCATTTCCGCTGGACGGCAGGCGAGGAGAGGCTCTCCGCTTTCGAGTCCTCGCCCTCCAAGCTCCGACGCTTCTGTTCGGTGTGCGGCACGCATCTCCTGGCCGAGCGCTTGGCCCAGCCGCACGTCATCCTTCGGGTGGCAACGCTGGACGACGACCCCGGCACGCGACCCGGTATGCACATCTGGACCTCGCACGATGCGCCCTGGTTAGCGGACGGCGAAGACGTGCCTCATTACCCGGAGTGGCCACCGGGACGGGTCCCGCGTCCGTCAGACGGGCACGACGGACGGCCTGCATCTGGAGGGACGCGCACCGATACAAGCGGCAACGATTTCGACGATCAGATCATGATCCGGCCTGCTACGCCGGACGACATAAGCGAGGTCAGGAACCTTCTCGTCGCAACCTGGCACGACACGTACGACAGCTTGCTCGGCGTTGAGCGGGTTACGGAGACGACGAACCGTTGGCACGCCCTGGATGTGCTCGCTACGCAGGCGGCAGGTCCGAATACCTCATTCCTTGTGGCGACCCAGAACGGCGAGATTGTCGGCCATGCCTTTGCGGTAGAACAGGATGCAACTGTCCTACTGCTCTCTCGGCTTTACGTTCTGCCGGGTCACCAGCGCCACGGCATTGGTGAAGGACTGCTTCGGGCGGCAGTGGGGCGTCACCCAGGAACGAAGCGCGTGCAACTCATCGTCGAAGCCAGGAACACGAAGGCCTTGGCGTTCTACGGCCGGCACGGGTTTGTCGTAACGGGCGAGATTGAGGAGGAAGAGCCGCGGCCCCTTCGAATGGAGATGGTCGTCGTTTTATAGGCCACGAACAGGTGATGGTTTCCAGTCGGACGGCTTGCGATCAGAGTGGTTCGGAGCAGACATTTTAGACGCTTGGCCGAGGAGCCCTGGATGCCGAACGAGCAAATCTTGATCCGGACGCGCGATGGGGAATGCCCGTCGCACGTCATGGTTCCCGCCGAGGGCGGGTCGTGGCCTGCAGTGATCTTCTACATGGATGCTGGCGGGATTCGGCCGGCACTGCTCGACATGGCGGAGCGGCTTGCGGGAGCCGGCTACGTCGTGCTGGTGCCAGACCTTTTCTATCGCTACGGCCCCTATGGCCCGTTTGTGCCCAAAGAGGTCTTCGCGGGCGACTTCCGAGCCATCCTAGGTCCGTTGATGGCGACGACAGGAAACGACAAAGCCGCTGACGATACAGAGGCCCTGCTCGCCTACCTCGACACGCGCAACGACGTTGCGGGCCGCAAGGTGGGCGCGGTCGGCTTCTGCATGGGTGGCGGCATGGCGCTGTCGGCGGCAGGAACCTACCCGGATCGCTTCGCGGCGGTGGCGAGCTTCCATGGCGGCAATCTCGCGACCGACGCGCCGACAAGCCCCCATTTGTTCGCGCCGAAGCTCCAGGCCGAGATCTATGTCGTAGCAGCCGAGAACGACCGCAGTTATCCACCTGAGATGGCCGAGCGGCTCGAGAAAGCGCTGGTCCAAGCGGGCGTGCGCTACAGCACGGATACCTATCCCGCCGCGCATGGCTGGATGATGCCGGATTTTCCCGTCTACGATCATGCGTGCGCCGAGCGCGGCTGGGTCGAGATGCTCGCGCTCTTTGATCGGAGTCTTCATCGCAGTGGGTGAGGGCCGGTATAGCTGATTAAGCGTCCGATCTGAGGAAGATTACGCTGCAGTCACAGGCATCTATGTTCGAGAACTACGGTATGCTCAAAACAACGAACTTCGCCAATGATGTCACTGTCGAAAGGTTTGCGAAATGGCAAGCAGCGACCGCATTGGCGCGCGGGGGATCACGGAGTCCGGCAGGCTCACCAACTGTTGCCGCCACGTGTAAAGCTGACCCGAGCTGATCCGATATTTCCGGGCGACCTCGGTTGCGGTCAGATCCGACCCGAGGTTCTCGGCGACAATCTGGCGCTTTTGCTCGGCCGTCCACGAACGCCGCGGTTCCGC
>CAZZVQ010000013.1:53769-74179 GCA_964657565.1 uncultured Acetobacteraceae bacterium | reverse complement strand
ACCATCGCGGCATCACCGGGCCGCGTTCGGCACGGTCCGCCTTCTCGCCCAAACGGAATTGCTCGAGGCTGACGCGGCCGCAACCTGACCAATTGACGCGGTCTCGCGTGCATCGTCACGATGCGGCGACCGATGAACATCTCGCCCGACCTTCCGCTCGACCAAGTGCTCCTGGGCGACTGTATCCCCATGATGCGGATGCTGCCGTCCGCCTCCGTGCACTGCGTCTTCGCCGACCCGCCGTACAATCTCCAGCTACGCGGCGAACTGCGCCGTCCCGATGACAGCCTGGTCGACGGAGTCGACGACGAGTGGGACAAATTCACCGATTTCGCCGCCTATGACGCGTTCACCCGGGCGTGGCTGTCGGAATGCCGGCGCCTGCTGCGCAAGGATGGCACCATCTGGGTGATCGGCGCCTACCACAACATCTTCCGCCTCGGTACCATCCTGCAGGATCTCGGCTTCTGGATCCTCAACGACGTGATCTGGCGCAAGTCGAACCCCATGCCGAACTTCCGCGGCCGCCGGTTCACCAACGCCCACGAGACGCTGATCTGGGCCGCCCGCGAGCGAGACAGCCGGTACCGGTTCAACTACCAGGCCATGAAGTCGCTCAACGACGACGTGCAGATGCGCAGCGACTGGACCTTCCCGCTCTGCACCGGCCCCGAGCGGCTGAAGAACCAGCACGGCCTGAAGCTGCATCCGACCCAGAAGCCCGAGGCGCTGCTGCACCGCATCCTGCTCGCGAGCACCTCGCCGGGCGACGTCGTGCTGGATCCGTTCCTCGGGACCGGCACCACGGCCGCGGTGGCCAAGCGCCTGCACCGCCATTATGTCGGCATCGAACGGCATCCCGCCTATGCCGAAGCGGCGATCGGGCGGGTCCGCCGGATGCGGCCGGCGCCGGCCGAGGCGGCCGAAAGCTCGCCGACCAAGCGCGACGCCCCCCGCGTCCCGTTCGGCAGCCTGGTCGAGCGCGGATTGGTGCCGGAGGGGACGATCCTGACCGATAAGCAGCGCCGCGTTCGCGCGATCGTCGCCGCGGACGGCTCGCTGACGGCCGGCACCGTGCGTGGATCGATCCACCAGGTCGGGGCGCAACTGCAAAACGCGCCGAGCTGCAACGGCTGGACGTTCTGGCACCTGGATCGAGCCGGCGCGCTGATCCCGCTCGACACCATCCGTGTCGAGTCGATCGCCGCCGAGTAGCGCAAAGCGGCCGACGCGTGCAGCGCCGGCCGTCTACTGCCTAGTAGCTGCCGGGACGCGAGTTGCCCTGGGCGCGGTTCGGCAGGGCCATGTTGCCGGTGTCCGGGCTGGACACGCCGGGCCGCAGGACGCCACCGCTGACGGTCGGCGAGTTCATGCTGCCGGTGTCGAGCGTAGCCGGACTGACCGTGCCGACGTTGCCTTGCGGCATCGGGCTCGGGAAGGCCATGTTGCCGGTGTCGGTCGGCCGGTTCGCGTTGTTCGGGTTGTTGGCGCAAGCGGCTGTGCCGAGCACCGCGGCCAGCGATAGGATGGTGGCAAGCGACTTCATGACTCTCTCCTTAGTGACTATTCTGTAGCTTGTAGGACACGCGTCGCCGCGAGGGAACCGAGCTCGATCAAATCGCCCCCTGGTCGCGCAAGCCGGCGATCGTCTCGTCATCATAGCCGAGGCCACGCAACACCTGCTCGGTATGCTCTCCGCGCTCCGGGGTCGCGGTCCGCACACCGCGCGGGATGCCTGACATATTGACGGGCGAGGCCACGAGTTCAATGCGGCCGAGCCGGCTGTGCTCCACCGGCGTCGCCATGCCGAGATGTTTCACTTGCGGATCCGCGAATACCTGGTCGATGCCGTTGATGGGACCACAGGGGATCCCGGCGGCCTCGAACAGCTCGATCCAGTGGGCGGACGGCTTGGTTCGCGTCACCTCGGAGATCGCGGCGTTGATCGCCTTGCGGTCGGCGCTGCGGCCCTTCTGATCGGTCCAACCCGGCCGCGTCACCCATTCGGGATGGCCGATCGCGGTGCTGAACCGCTCGAACAGCCGCGCCGAGCTGGCCGCGATGTTGATGTGGCCGTCGCTGGTCGGGAACACGCCGGTCGGGATGCCGGTCGGATGATCGTTGCCGGCCTGCTTGGCGACGTCGCCGCGCATCAGCCACCTTGTCGCCTGGAAGTCGAGCATGAAGGTCTGCACTTCCAGCAGGCTCGTCTGCACCCACCGCCCCAGCCCGGTATGCGCGCGGTCGAACAGCGCCGTGACGATGCCGAACGCGAGCAGGTTGCCGGCGGTCAGGTCGGCGATCGGGATGCCGACCCGCATCGGCCCCCGCCCCGGCTCCCCGGTGATGCTCATCAGCCCGCCCATGCCCTGCGCGATCTGATCGACACCCGCGCGCGCGCTATACGGCCCGGTCTGGCCGAAGCCGCTGATGCTGCCGTAGACCAGGCGCGGATTGACCGCATGGACGTCGTCCCAGGCGATCTTGAGCCGGTGCTTCACGTTGGCGCGCATGTTCTCGACGATCACGTCGGCTTCGGCCACCAGCTTCATGAATGCCGCATGGCCCTCGGACGATTTGAGGTTCAGTTGGATCATGCGCTTGTTGCGATGCAGGTTCTGGAAGTCCGGCCCGTCGCGATCGCCGCTGATCTCCTCGCCGCCGCTCTCGGGCGGTTCGATCCGGATCACGTCGGCACCCCAATCGGCCAGGTGCCGCACCGCGGTCGGCCCGGCGCGGGCCAGCGTCAGGTCGAGGACCACGATCTGGTCGAGCGGCAATCTGGCCGCGGTCTGCGTGGCGACGGGTGCGTGTGTGTCAGGCATCATTTTGGTTCCAAGACGTCCCGGCCGCGAGTTTATCTCCAAACGCAAACGGCCGGGCAACATGCCCGGCCGTTGTTCTGCGCTGCGATCGACGAACGCTCAGGCGGCCTCGACGGACACCGCCTCCGGACCGCGGCGGCCATCGGCCACCTGCATCTTGACGTTCTGGTTCGGCTCCAGCGAGCTCATGCCGCCCCGGTTCAGCGCGGAGATGTGCACGAACACATCCTTGCCGCCGCCCTCGGGCATGACGAAGCCGAAGCCCTTCTCGGCGTTGAACCACTTGACGGTGCCGCGCATCTCGACCGCGGTGCTCATATCCACGGGCTGACGCGCCGACGAGCGCGGACGGTCGAAGCCGCCGCCCGAAGCGGCGCCACCATAGCCGCCGCCGCTGGGACCGCCGCTACCGCCACCGCCACCGCCACCGGATCCACCGCCGCCCGGCGTCGCCGTGCTCTCGTCGACGCTCACGACGTCGGCGATCTGCGGACCCTTCTGGCCGGGCGAGACCGACACGCGCAGCGTCGCCCCGGGCGAGACCGTCTGATACCCGGCGCGCGACAGCACGCTGATGTGCAGGAACGCATCACCACCGCCGCCCTCGAGCTCGACGAAGCCGAAGCCCTTCTCGCCGTTGAACCACTTCACCGTCGCACCGGTTTCCGGACCGCCGGGAGCACCGAAGCCACGCGGCGCAGCGCCGAAATTCGAGGGCCCACGATCGCGGCCACCACCTGCCGGGACGTAGGCGTCCCTGGGCACGTAAGGCTCGTCTCGGCCTCCTCGACCACCACCGCCGAAATCATCGAAACGGTCTTTCCCGCGGCCGCCACGGCGCGGGCTATCAAACGAACGGCGGTCAGGTGAGCTCATATCTTGGTCTCAAAACGGGTGAACGAAACAAACATAATGTGCACCAGCGGCGGTCCAAGCCGTCAACGGGCGACATACGGGTAACTTAGCGGCATTTCTCAACCGATGCCAAGGTCTGCGAGGTCACCGCGAGGCAAAACATCGTGCACGTGCGCGGGCAGGCATGAAGTCTCCGAGTACATGGGCGATTTGGCAAGCCGTCATCCGTTTCGGCCCGCGTGACGCCGGCTGCCGGCGCACGTTGATCCGCATGATCCCGCCGCCGGCGAGCGGAATCCGCAGCGTCCCCTGCTGGATGGCGCGGACGTAGAGCGGCACCCCGATCCCGGCCGGCGGCGTGCGCCCTTGGGCGATGGCCGAGACCCGGGCGCGATAATCCGCCGCCAGTATCGGGGTGCGCGAATGGTAGTAGCCAACCGCATCGAACCAGTTGCCGCCGGCATCGGCGCGCAGCAGCGTCAGGAAGCGGGCGGCGTAATCGGCGTTGGCGACCGGGTCGAACGCTTGCTCGATACTGGAGAAGGCCTGCGGGTGCGATTGCAGGTTGATCTGCATGCATCCGATGTCGATCTGGCCGACCCCGCGGAGCTGCGCCTGCTTCACCCACGCGACCGCGGCGTCCTTGCTGTCGAAGTAGTAGGCGCCGCCATCGGCGTTGACCGCCCACGGCCACGGCTGCAGCCCGGGCAATGGCGGGATCGGCCGCCCGCTCTCCGCCTTGGCGATCGCCAGCAGCAGCCCGGGCAACGTCTCGCGCCGCGCCTCGGCCCCGGCGATCGCGGTGTCGCACTGCGCGCTCTGCTGCTGCGTCCAGGACTGCGCTAGCGCCGGAATGGGCGCAAGCAGGAAAAGGAGTAGCGCTAGCAAGCGCATCATCACGTGAAACCGTCATCCACGGACTTGACTCGTGGATCCCCGGGTCAAGCCCGGGGATGACGGGTGAGCGGGGTGCACCTTACGCCGCGTTGGCGAGGCTACCCTGGGCGTGGCGCGCGAAGATGGCGAATAGGCGCCGCGTGACCGGACCGGGCGTGCCATCGCCGACGGCGGCGCCGTCGAGCTGGGTGATCGGGCGGACGAAGCTGGTGGCGCTCGTCATGAACACCTCGCGCGCGCGGCGCAACTCGGCTTCGGTGAAGGCGCGCTCCTCGAAGGTGATGCCCTCCTCGGCCAGCAGCGTGATCAGCGCGGCCCGCGTGCAGCCCGGCAGGATCGAGTGACCCAATGGCCGGGTCCGCAGCACGCCGTCCGCGTCGACGATCCAGGCGCTCGTCGACGCTCCCTCGGTGACCAGCCCGTCGCCATCGATCAGCAGCGCCTCGGCCGCCCCCTGCTCGCGCGCCGCCTGCTTGGCCAGCACGTTCGGCAGCAAGGCCACCGATTTGATGTCGCACCGGGCCCAGCGCTGATCCGGATGCGTGATCGCCGTCGTGGCCCACGCCGCGACGTCGCGCGGATAGGGCGGCGTCCGCCGGGCCGTCACCACGATGGCCGGCTTGATCGGGTGCTTCGGGAACGCGTGGTCGCGCCGCGCCACGCCGCGCGTGACCTGCATGTAGATCAGCCCCTCGCTGATCCGGTTCTGCCGGCTGACCTCGAGCAACACATTGACCAGCGCCAGCCGGCTCATCGGCATGGCGATGCGGATCTCACGCAGCGAGCGCTCCAGCCGGTCCAGATGCAGCTTCTCGTCGACCAGCCGCCCGTTCAGGACGTAGACGACTTCATAGATCCCGTCGGCGAACTGGTAGCCGCGATCCTCGACGTTCACGCTCGCCTCGCGCTGCGGGACATAGGCGCCGTTGACGTAAGCAATTCGACTCATGTCGCGTTCCGATCGTCCGAGTTGACCCCGAGCTGCTTCAGCTTGCGGTGCAGCGCGCTGCGCTCCATGCCGACGAAGCCAGCCGTCCGGCTGATATTACCGCCGAACCGCAACAGTTGCGCCTGCAGATACTGCGTCTCGAACAGATCCCGCGCCTCGCGCAACGGCAGCGACATCAGATCGGCCGACGGATCGAAATTGAGCAGCGACGGCGCCCCCTGGCTGACCTCGGCCGGCAGCATCTCGGCGCGGATCGGATCGCCGGCCCCGCCGGGCGCCATGATCAACAGCCAGTCCATCAGATTGCGCAGTTGCCGCACGTTGCCGGGCCAATCGTACGCCTGCAGCGCCGTCAGCGCGTCGGTGGAAAGGTCGCGGCTCGGAATGCCGGAATTCTCCGCCGACCGCTCGATGAAGTGCCGCGCCAGTTCCGGCACGTCCTCGCGCCGCTCCTTCAAGCTCGGCATCCGCACCGGCACCACGGCCAGCCGGTAATACAGATCCTCGCGGAACCGGCCGCCGGCGATCTCGGCCTGCAGATCGCGGTTGCTGGTGGCCAGCACCCGGACGTCCACCTTCACCCGGGTCGCACCGCCGAGCCGCTCGAACGTCTGGTCCTGCAACGCGCGCACGATCTTGCCCTGTGTCTCCAGCGGCATGTCGGACACCTCGTCGAGCAGCAGGGTGCCCCCGTGGGCGCGCTCCAGCACGCCCGCCCGCCGGGGCGTCGCCGACGCGTCGGACCCTGCCTCGACGCCGAACAGTTCCTCCTCGAACCGCCCCGGGTTCAGCGTCGCGCAGTTCAGCACCACGAACGGCCCGTCCGCCCGGCGCGAGCGCTGATGCACCATGCGCGCCGCCACTTCCTTGCCCGACCCGGCGGGCCCGCTGATCAGCACCCGCGACCCGGTCGGCGCTACCCGCTCGACCGCCGCGCGCAACTGCGTGATGGCGCCACTCTGCCCGGTCAGCTCCGACTCCGCCCCCGCCCGCAGCCGCAACTCGGCGTTCTCGCGCGACAGCCGCGCCGCCTCGAGCGCCCGCCGCACGATCAGCAGCAGCCGGTCCGACTTGAACGGCTTCTCGATGAAATCGTAGGCCCCGTGCTGGATCGCCGTCACCGCGGTCTCGATCGTGCCGTGGCCGGAGATCATCACCACCGGCACATGCGGCTCTTCCGAATTCAGCACGTTGAGGATGCCGAGCCCGTCGAGGCGCGACCCCTGCAGCCATACGTCGAGGATGACCAGCGAGGGTCGCCGGTGCCGGAAGGCGGCGATCGCGCCGTCGGAGTCGCCGGCCTGGCGAACCGCGTAGCCTTCATCCTCGAGCACGCCGTGGATCAACATGCGGATATCGGGCTCGTCGTCTACGATGAGGATTTCCTGGGCCATTGGCCCGGTCTCTAAGCCGGAACCGGGTGCGGCACAATCAGCGGCAGCGCCAGGGTCGCGACGGCGCCCGGGCCATCGGGCCGGTCGTCCAGGTCCAAACGCCCGCCATGGTCCTCCATAATTTTCTTGACGATGGCGAGACCCAGCCCGGTGCCCTTGGGCTTATGCGTCACATACGGCTCCGTCAGCCGCGCCCGATCCGCCTGCGGCAGCCCGATCCCGTCATCGAGCACGTCGATCAGCACCATGGTATCGCTCGTGTGCACCACGACGTCGATGCGGCCGATCTTGCCGCCGCCGTCGCGCGCCCGCATCGCCACCGAGTCGGCCGCGTTCTGCAGCAGGTTGGTCAGCGCCTGCCCCAACAGCCGCCGGTCGCACGAGCCGGTCGGGCCGCGCTCGGGGATGTCGGTCACCCATTCGATCTCCGGCCGCGCGCTGCGTTGCAGGATCAGCGCCTCGCGCGCGACCCGGCCCACGTCGTCCGGCTTGAGCACCGGCTGCGGCATGCGCGCGAAAGCCGAGAACTCGTCGACCATCCGCCCGATGTCGCCGACATGGCGCACGATCGTGTCGGCGCATTGCGCGAAGGTCTCCGGGTCAGACTTGATCTCCTTGGTAAAGCGCCGCTTGAGCCGTTCGGCGCTGAGCTGGATCGGGGTCAGCGGGTTCTTGATCTCGTGCGCGATCCGCCGCGCCACGTCCGACCACGCCGCCTTGCGCTGCGCCGATTGCAGCTCGGTGATGTCGTCGAACGTCACCACATAGCCATCCGGCCGTCCGCCGCGCAGGTCGGTGCCGACCCGCACCAAAAGTGTGCGGCGGCGCTGCGCCGGACCGAGCTCGACCTCCGCCGTATGCGCCCGCTCCGGATGTTCGGCCACGGTGGCCAGCAACGGCGCGAATTGCGGCACCGTCTCGCTCAGCGGCGCGCCGATCGCGTTGATCAGGTCGGTCCCCAGCAGCTCGCTCGCGGCCCGGTTCGGCAGCTCCACCCTGCCCTGCACGTCGAGCCCGATCACCCCCGCCGACACGCCCGCCAGCACCGTCTCGGTGAAGCGCCGCCGCTCGTCGATCTGGCTGTACGCGTCCATCAGCTCGCTCCGCTGCGAGCCCAATTGCCCCGTCATGCGGTTGAACGCGCGGGACAGGCCGGCCACCTCGTCGTCGCTCTCGGTTTCCGGCACCCGCACCGTGAGGTCGCCGCCGCGGACCCGCTCGGCGGCGCGGATCAGCCCGCCGATCGGGCGCGCGATCTGGTTGGCGAACACCAGCCCGATCAGCACGGCGGCCATCAGCACCAACACCGCCACCAGCACGAAGATCAGCGCGAAGGTGATCTGCAGCTTGGTCCGGTTCTCGTCGAGCCGTCTGTATTCGGCCACCGCCTGCTCGGTGCGGACCATGTGGTTCAGGATGTCCTGGTCCACCGGCCGGCCGATCTGCAGCATCAGCGGCGGCGTCGAGTTGAGCTGCACCACGGCCAGGACGCGGTTGTCGTCCGGCGACCCCAGCACGGCCACCTCGCCGCTGCGGGCCTGTTCGATCGCGCTCTGCGGCGCCGGCTGCACGCCGAGCCCCTCCATCGCCCCGATCCCGGCGACCACCTGCCCGGTCACCGGCTCGAAGATGACCGCCTCGGTCAGGCCGCGCAGCACGGTCTGGGTCTGCAGCACCTGGGCGAAGGCGTAGGGATCGTTGGCCAGCATCGCACCGGCCCGGCTGAGATCGTTGGCCATGCCCAGCGCGTCGGTGCGGATGTTGTTGCGGTGCTCCTCGAGGTAGCCGCGGCTGGCCTCCAGCCCCTCGTTCAAGGCCGTGCGCACCCGGTCGTTGAACCAGGCCTGGATCCCGAGCGTGAAGAACGCCGTCGCGAACAGCGCGACCAGGATCGTCGGCGTGACGGCCACCACGCTGAACAGCATCACCAGCCGCACATGCAGCCGCGACCCGGCCGAGCCGCGCCGCCGCTCGACCCAGACCCGCGTCACCCGCCCCGCCAGCACCGCGCCCAGCAACAGCAGCACCACCAGGTTGGCGAGCACCATCGCCAGCAACGCGTTCTGCGTCACTTGCAGCCGCATGCCGCCCGAGAGCAGCACGAACGTCGCGATCCCGAGCACGAGCGCGATCGAGGCGAGCACCAGCGTGACGACCTTGCCGAGGAGGACGTCGGCCCACCGCCGTCCCACCGTCTCCGGCCGTAATTGGGCGATTTTGTTGGCAGCGTTCATGACGGGGCGTTACCCGATGCCGCGCACCACCGGGATGTCGAGGTCCCGGATCTTCTTGCGCAGGGTGTTGCGGTTCAATCCCAGCATCGCGGCGGCCTTGATCTGGTTGCCGCGCGTGGCCGACAGCGTCATCTGGATCAGCGGCCGCTCGACCTCGGCGATGACCCGGTCGTAGATGTCGCGCATCGGCATCCCGTCGCGGCTGGCGGCCAGGAATTGGCGTATGTGCCGCTCGACCGCGATGGCCAGCGGTTCCGGCCCGCCGCTCGAGGCCGGCGCCTCGGCCACATCGCCGCTCTCCTGCAGTTCGGCGGCGATGACGTCGGCGTTGATCGTCTCCTGCGGATACAGCGCGGCCAGCCGGCGCATCAGGTTCTCGAGCTCGCGGACGTTGCCGGGCCAGCGATGCTGCCGCAGCCGCTCGATGGCCGACTGGTCGAGCGATTTTTGCGGCAGGCCGCTCTCGCGGGCCCGGTCGAGGAAGTGGCGGGCCAGTACTTGGATGTCCTCCAGCCGCTCGCGCAACGGCGGCAGCCGGATCGGCACCACATTGAGCCGATAGAACAGATCCTCGCGGAACTGCCCGGACCGGATGGCTTGGCGCAGATCGCGATGGGTCGCCGCCACGATGCGGACGTTGGCGCGGATCGGCTGGCGGCCGCCGACGGTGGTGAACTCCCCCTCCTGCAGCACCCGCAGCAGCCGGGTCTGCGCTTCGGCGGGCATGTCGCCGATCTCGTCGAGGAACAACGTGCCGCCGGCCGCCTGCTCGAAGCGGCCCTGCGCCCGGTTGAGCGCGCCGGTGAAGGCGCCGCGCTCGTGCCCGAACAGCTCGCTCTCGATCAGCTCGCGCGGGATGGCGGCCATGTTGATGGCCACGAACGGGCCGCTGCGGCGGCGCCCGTAATCGTGCAGCGCGCGGGCGACCAGCTCCTTGCCGGTGCCGGATTCACCGTTGACCATGACGGTCAGGTCGGTGGTCGTGAGCCGGGCGATGCTGCGGTAAATCTCCTGCATGGCCACGGAACGGCCGATCAGCGGCAGGCGCTCCTCGCTGTCGGTGGGCTCGGCGACCCCGCTGGGCTCCTGCTTCGGCGGCGCGGCCAAGGCGCGGCCGACGACGGACAGCAATTCCTTTAGATCGAACGGTTTGGGCAGATATTCGAAGGCGCCGCGCTGGGCCGCCTTGACCGCCGTCATCAGCGTCGACTGCGCGCTCATCACCACCACGCGCAGATCCGGCCGGATCCGCTTGATCCGCGGGATCAGGTCCAGTCCGTTCTCGTCCGGCATCACCACGTCGGTGATGACGAGATCGCCCTCGCCGTCCTCCACCCATCGCCACAAGGTGGCGGCATTGCCGGTGCAGCGCACCTGGTAGCCGGAGCGCCCGAGCGCTTGCGTCAGCACCGTGCGGATGGAGCGGTCGTCATCGGCGACCAAGACGGTGGGCAACGTCATAGCAATGCTTTCATTGACCCTCGCCATCCGACTCGGTCATGACCGGCAGGCAGAGGCGGAATTCGGTTCGGCCCGGACGGCTATCGACCTCGATCAGCCCGCCGTGGTCGCCCACGATCTTGGCGACGAGTGCAAGTCCTAGACCACTTCCGCTCGACTTGCTCGTGACGAACGCCTCGAACAGATGGGGCCGGATATCGTCCGAGATCCCCGGCCCGTTGTCGCGCACGCTCACGACCAGCGGCAAGTGGATGCGCTCCGAACTGCCCGCGATCGCCAGCCGCATGCCGTGTTGATAGGCGGTCGACAGCGTGATCTCGGCCCGCTCGCGCCCGTCACGCTGGCCCTCGATGGCTTCGGCGGCGTTCTTGACCAGATTGAACAACACCTGGACCAGTTGGTCGCGGTTGGCCCAGACCGGCGGCAGCGACGGGTCGTAGTTCTCGGTGATCCGCATTCCGGTCGCGACGCCACTCTGCGCGAGGCGCCGCACATGCTCGAGCACGCGATGGATGTTCACCGGCCGCCGTTCCACCGACTCTTCGCCGAACACCTCCATCCGGTCGACCAGCTCGCGGATACGGTCGGCCTCGTCGCGGATCAGGTCCGTCAACTCGCGGTCCGCCGGCATCACGTTCGGCTCCAGCAGCTGCGCCGCACCGCGGATGCCGGAGAGCGGGTTCTTGACCTCGTGCGCCAGGATCGCCGCCATGCCGCTGACGCTGCGCGCGGCGCCGCGATAGGCGATCTGCCGGTCGAGCGCCCGGGCTGCCGACGCGTCCTGCAACGTCAGCAGCACGCAGCCGGCCTCCTCCGGCAGGCTGGTGACGGAGACGCTGATGTGCCGCTTCTTCAGGCGCGGACTCTCCAGGTGGAGATCGTAGTCGGAGATCGTCTGCTCGGTCGCCCGCACCTGGGCGATGATGTGGAACAAGGGGTTATCGGTCGGCAGCAATGCGCGCAGCGTGAGTTGGGCGAGCTGCATCATCGACAGGCCGAAGAATTGCTCCGCCGCCTGGTTGGCGTAGCGGAAGCCGTCACTCGGATCGAGCAGGACGACGGGGACCGGGATGGCGCCGAGCACGGAGACGGAATCGATCGGCGGGGGCCGGCGCGTCAGGCGCTCGACCAGCGCCGTTCGGCCGCGGGCGACGACGCTCTTCAAGCCGCCAACGCCCCCGCCGAGGCGACGGCAGGACTACGCTCGATCAACGGATCGTAGAAGCGATGGATCAGCGTCTCCACCGCCCCCGCATCGGCGCAGCGGTTGACCGAGGCGCGGAACTCGGCCGAGCCCCACAGCCCGCTGGAATACCAGGAGACATGCTTGCGGGCGACGCGCATCCCGGCCTCGCGGCCGCAATGGTCCAGCATCGCCCGGTAATGGTCGAGCAGGATGTGCTTCTGTTCCGCCAGGGTCGGGTCCGCGATGCGGTGGCCGGTGGCCAGGAACTCGGCCGCTTGGGCGGGGAACCAGGGGCGGCCGTAGCAGCCCCGCCCGATCATCACCCCATCCGCGCCGGACTGCCGCATCGCTTCGGCCGCATCGTCGACCGTCAGCACGTCGCCATTGACGATCACCGGGATCCCGACGGCGGCCTTGACCGAGGCGACGAAGCGCCAATCGGCGCTACCGGTGTAGAATTGCTGCCGGGTCCGGCCATGCACCGTGACCAGCTGGATCCCGCACTGCTCGGCGATGCGGGCCAGCGACGGGGCGTTCAGGTTGGCGTGGTCCCAGCCCATCCGCATCTTCAGCGTCACCGGCACGCCGACCGCGCGCACCACGGCCTCCAGCAGGCGGGCCGCCGCGACCTCGTCGCGCATCAGCGCGGAGCCGGCGCTCTGGCCGACGGCGACTTTCTTGACCGGGCAGCCGAAATTGATATCGACGAGATCGGCGCCGTGGCCGACGGCAATCCGCGCCGCCTCCGCCATGGCGGCCGGGTCGCAACCGGCGAGCTGCACCGAGGCCGGGCCGCCGCAGCCATCGACCTCCGCCATCCGCAGCGTGGTCCGGTTCTCGCGCACCATCGCCCAGGACGCGATCATCTCGGAGACCACCAACCCGGCCCCATGCCGCTTGGCCAAGCGGCGGAACGGCAGGTCGGTCACCCCCGACATCGGCGCCAGGATCACCGGCCGGTCGATAACGACGCGCGTCGCCCCGGTGCCGAGCGTGATCGGTCGGAACGCCGGCGCCTCCGCGCTTAAACGAGTATCAGTGTTGCCCATGATTTGGGCAAACTAGAGCGTGCGTTGCTGGCGTGCAAACATTCTGCGGGCTCCATGACGCGGGGTTGACGTCGCGCGACCGGGCCAGCATTGCATCGCGCATGCGTATTGCGGCGATCCTGGTGGCGGCCGGTTCCGGTCAACGGTTCGGAACGGACCGCCCGAAACAATATTTCAATTGTGCCGGCAAGCCAGTCGCCCGCTGGGCGGCGGAACGTCTGGTGCCACATGTGGCATTTTTGCAACCCGTCGGCGACGTCAACGCCTTGACTGAGACGCTGGCGGGTTTGGACCACCTGCCGGTGGTTGCCGGCGGCGCCACGCGGCAGGACAGCGTGCGCGCCGGGCTAGAAGCGCTCGCGCCGCTCCAGCCGGACATCGTGCTGATCCACGACGCCGCCCGGCCCTTTCTGCCCGCCGACACCATCCCTGCCCTGCTGGACGCCTTGACCCGGTGCGAGGGCGCCATCCCCGCCATCCCGGTTGCCGACACGCTCAAGCGCGGCGCCGACGGAATGATCACCGCGACGGTCTCACGCGACGGCCTGCACCGGGCGCAGACGCCCCAGGCCTTCCGCTTCGCCACCATCCTCGACCTGCACCGGCAGCATGCCGGCGATGCCGGCGCCACCGACGACGCCGCCTTGTTCGAGCGGGCCGGCCTGCCGGTCGCGCTGGTGCCGGGTCACGACGACAACATCAAAATCACCTATGCGGAGGACGCCGTTCGCATGGCGCGCATTCTAGCCCCCACTCTCGAACCGCGCATCGGCACCGGATTCGACGTCCACGTGCTCGAAGCCGGCCGCAAACTCATTCTCTGCGGCCTCGAAGTTCCGCACGAAAAGGGCCTGTCCGGCCACTCGGACGCCGATGTCGGTATCCACGCCCTATGCGACGCGATCTACGGCGCGCTCGCCGAGGGCGACATCGGCCGCCATTTCCCGCCGAGCGAAGCGACCTGGAAGGACGCCGACAGCGCCCGCTTCCTGCGTCACGCGGCCGAGCGCATCGCCGCTCGCGGCGGCCGGCTCACCAATGCCGACGTGACCCTGATCTGCGAACGCCCGAAGATCACGCCGCATGCACCGGCGATGATGGCCCGCCTCGCGGAATTGCTGGATGTCGACCCCGGCCGCATCTCGGTCAAGGCAACGACGACGGAGCGGTTGGGGTTCGCCGGCCGCGGCGAGGGTATCGCGGCCCAAGCGGCGGTCATGCTGCTTATGCCAGCATGACTCGTAGGGTGGGCTTTAGCCCACCAGACCCGGTGGGCTAAAGCCCACCCTACCCGTTCTGAAATTTCGATGGTCGGAGCGGCGGGATTCGAACCCACGACCCTCAGTCCCCCAGACTGATGCGCTACCAGACTGCGCTACGCTCCGCCGGGCCGGGTCTTAGCAGTGTCGTCCACATCGAGCAACGCCCGTAGCTCGATCAACTCCCGCAACACAGCCTCCAACACGGCACGCATCGTCGCGACCTGGTCCTCGGAGCGGGCGGGTGCATCGGGCTCGAGGCCGGGAAGGCTGGGCGGCGCCGAACGCTCCGCTTCCGCCGCAGCGCGCTCGGCCGGCGGCGCCGGCGGGATATCATCGGCCAACTGCCCGCCGCCATCGCGGAGCAGGCGCTGCACGCCCTTGATCGTATACCCCTGAATGTACAACAAATCCGAGATGCGTCGCAGCAGTTGGATGTCGTCCGGCCGGTAGTAGCGGCGGCCGCCCCCGCGCTTGAGCGGCTTGATCTGCGGAAACTTGGTCTCCCAGAAGCGGAGCACATGCTGCGGGATGTGCAGTTCATCGGCGACTTCGCTGATCGTGCGGAACGCCGTCGGCGCCTTCTTGGCCCGCAGCCGCGGCGGCTCCGTGTCATCGGGCAGCATGCCGTTTTGTTCGCTCATCGGCGGCCTTTATTCATCATCATCCACCGCCGGGATGGCCAACCCATTGACTTGCGCCTTCAGTACCTGGCTCGGCCGGAACGTCAGCACCCGGCGCGGCAGGATCGGAACCTCGATGCCGGTCTTGGGATTGCGCCCGATCCGTCGGCCCTTCTGACGCACCGAAAACGTCCCGAAGCCGCTCAGCTTCACTGGTTCGCCAGATTCCAGCGCCTGCGACATCCGCTCGAGCACCGTCTCGAGCAGCTCGGCCGAATCGTTGCGCGACAGGCCCACCTGCGCGTAGATCGTTTCGGCTAGTTGCGCGCGCGTAACCGTGTTCATAGGTTCAGGCTATGGGGTCACATCACCGTGGTCAAGCAAACCGCTTGATATAAAAGAAGATCATCTCGCATGCGGCTCAACGATCACGGTATAAGTGTGGCCGTTCGGCTACATCCTGACGAGCGCACTGCCCCAGGTGAGGCCGCCGCCAAGCGCTTCCATCAGCACCAGCTCGCCGGGCTTGATCCGGCCGTCGGCATACGCCTCGGCCAGCGCCAGCGGGATGGACGCGGCCGACGTGTTGGCGTGACGGTCGACCGTGACCACCACCCGTTCCGCGGGCAAGCCGAGCTTCTTGCCCATGGCATCGATGATCCGGCGGTTGGCCTGGTGCGGCACCAGCCAATCGACGTCGTCCTGCCCCAGCCCGTTGGCCTCCAGCGCCTCGTCGACGGCCGCGGCGAGCTTGCCCACCGCATGGCGGAAGATCTCCCGTCCGTTCATCTTCAGATGACCCGGCAGATCCGGCCGCCCCACCGCCCCGTCGATGTAGAGCAGATCGCCATGCCGCCCTTCGGCGTGCAGATGGGTCGAGAGGATGCCGCGCCCCTCCGGATCCTCCGCCTGGGCCGCCCGGACATACACGGCGCCGGCGCCGTCGCCGAACAGCACGCAGGTGCCGCGGTCGGTCCAGTCGACGATGCGGGAATACACCTCGCTGCCGATGACCAGCACACCGCCGACCTGCCCGCTGCGGATCATGCAATCGGCGATCGACAACGCATAGACGAAGCCGCTGCAGGCGGCCGACACGTCGAAGCCGAATCCGCCCGTGACACCGAGGGCGGCCTGCACGCGCACCGCGGTGGAGGGAAACGCCTGGTCGGGCGTGGCGGTCGCCAGGATGACCGCGTCGACCTCGCCGGGTCCGACCCCGGCCCGCTCGAGCGCCTGTTGCCCCGCCGCGGTGGCCATGCTGGCGCAACTCTCGCCCTCGCCCACGATGCGCCGCTCGCCGATGCCGGTGCGCTCACGGATCCAAGCATCACTGGTATCGAGCGTGCGGGCGAGCTCGTCGTTGGTGACGATACGGGGCGGCAGATAGCCGCCGATACCGGCCAGGACGGCACGCGGACCCCGGACGGTCATGATGTCAGACCGACGCGATGGCGACGGGTGGCGGCAGGCTCAACCCGTCGATCTGGGCCAGCCCATCGCGGATCTTGGCGTTGAAGCCGTGCACGACCATGTCCATCGCCACGTCGACCGCGTGGGCGAAGCCGGTCGCATCGGTTCCGCCATGCGATTTGACGACCACGCCGTTCAGCCCGAGCATCACCGCGCCGTTGTAGCGGCGCGGGTCCAGCCATTCGCGCATCCGGTCCAGCCCGGGTCGGGCGAGCAGGTAGGCGAGCTTGCCGAGCAAGCTGCCGGTGAAGATCGGGCGCAGCAGGTCGCCCATCAGCTTCATCGCGCCCTCGGCCGTCTTGAGCGCCACATTGCCGGTGAACCCGTCCATGACGATGACGTCGGTGGTCCCCGCCGCGATGTCGTGGCCCTCGACGAAGCCGTAGAATTGCGGGGCGATGTGGCTGAGGCGGAGCAATTCGGCGGCCTCGCGCACGCGCTCGTCGCCCTTCAGCTCTTCCGAGCCGACATTCATCAGTCCGATGCTCGGGGCGGGCAAACCGAGCACGGTGCGCGCGAACACGTCGCCCATGACCGCGAACTCGACCAGGTTGCGCGCGTCCGACTGGATGTTGGCCCCGAGGTCGAGCATGACGATGTCGCCGCGCGACGTCGGCGCGATGGCGGCCATGGCCGGCCGGTCGATCCCGGGCAGCGTCTTGACCACGATCTTGGCCAGCGCCAGCAAGGCTCCGGTATTGCCTGCCGAGACCAGCCCGGACGCCTCACCGTTCGCCACCGCGTCGACCGCCAGCCGCATCGACGAATCGCGCATCCGCAGTGCCGCGGTGGGCTTCATCTCCGGGGCGACCATCGTCGCCGCATGACGCAGCGTGCAGGACCGCATGACGCGTTTGCGCTCGGCCATCAGCGGACGCAGCTTGGCCTCGTCGCCGATCAGCAGGAACCGGGCGTCAGGATGCCGCTCGGCGGCAAGCTCGATCCCATCGAGGACGATGAGCGGCGCCTGATCGCCGCCCATCGCGTCGATCGCGAGGGAGAAGGTCTCGCTCAATCGGGGTATGACCTCGGGGCGGACTGGCGCGGATTAGGCGCGCACCGCCCCCTTCAGGTCCTTGCCGGCCGCGACCACTTCGCGCCCGCCGTAATAACCGCAATGGCTGCAGACATGGTGCGGGCGCTTCAGCTCGCCGCAGTTCGGGCAGTCATTATGCGCCTCGCCGACGATGAAGTCGTGCGCACGGCGCATACCGCGGCGGGACGGGGAAGTCTTCTTCTTCGGAACAGCCATGGGAAACGCCTCTCCAAAAGGCTGTGACAACAGGCGCACCGGGTGGCGGCAGCTGAATCACGACAGGTTAGGGATGAACGAGCGGCGGGCCTTACCAGAGTCGGCCAGGAGCAGCAAGAGAGATAACATCATTGCGGCCGACGTAGCGCCGCCAAGGCGGCGAACGGATGCGGGACGTCCACCGGCTCATCGGCCGGATCGGGCAGGCCGGGCTTGCGGGGATAGGGGTCGAGCGCCAAAGCGAGTTGCTGGATCGCCGCCTCGCCCAGGTCGATCGCCCCCGCTGGATAGGGGATCTCGTCCGGCGAGTCCGGATCATCGTCGTCCGATTCGCTGCCTTCCGGCACGAAGCGCACCACGAACGCTTCCGAAACCGCCTGCGGGAAATCGTCGAGCGTGACGACGCAGCTCTGCGTCACGCTCGCCTCGAGCGTGCCCGATGCTTCGATAATCGACGCCTCGAGCCGCTTCAGCCGCATCGTGCAGCGCAGCCGGCCCACCGCCGGCAGCAGCAGCCGGGCCGCGATCGGCGCCAATTCCTCGGCATGGGCCTCGACCACCATGTCGAGCCCGGCGGTGCCGATCCGGTCGATCGCGACCGGGCGTTCCATCTCGCTCATGCCGCGACCGGCGCCACGGCCAGGAACTCGACCTGTCCCGCCAGCAGCGACGCCAGGCTTTGCCCGGCCAGCGCGCGATGCTGGTCGAGGGCGATCGCCGCCAGACGCTGCGCCGCTCCCTCCGGCGGCGCGCCGCGCCAGACGTTGCGCCCGATCGCATCGGCCAGCGCGGCGGCGTCGCCGGCCGCGACCGGCACCTCGTAGGCCTGCCGCCGCCCGTTCAGCGCTTCCCACATCGCCTGGTTCTTGCGTCCCACGGTGATATCGCCCACCCCGAGTTCGCGCAGCGTGTGGTCCATGTCGAGGAACATCGCGTCGAACACCGCCTGCGCCAGGGCCTTGCCGCTATCCTCCTCGCGGTGGATGCGGTCGATCAGCAAAAACGTGTAGAGGCCGATCATGTCGAACCGGCCATCCATCGTATCGGGCACCGCGAGCTCGGTGTAGTAGAACGGGTCCCGCGCCGCACGCACGGCAGCCGTGTAGAGCGCGAACCCCGCCCGCTCGTGCCGCTTGCGGCTGAATAGTCCGAGCAAGCCCATCGACCACCTTTCCTGCCCAACGTCGTCTTACCGCTTCGTCATAATTGACATGCCGGGACACGCGTGGGAGCACCGCGCAGACATAGGCGCCCGCGGTCTCCGATCAATTGCGGCGTGTGCCAACCAGCAGGACCAACGCGCGTGCGCAACCTTCTTCCCGTGGCTCTCCTCCTCCTCTCGCTCGGTGCCTGCAGCCTGGTGCAAACGCCACGCACGCTGCACGGCAACAAGGTCGATCCCGATCTGCTCAAGGAACTGGTGCCCGGAACCAGCACCAAGAAGGACGTGACCTCGCTGGTCGGCTCGCCGACCGCGCGGGCGACGTTCGACGACAATCAGTGGATCTACATCAGCGAAACCACGCACACCCGGATCGGCCGTCTGCCGGGCGTGCTGAAGCAGGATGTCGTGGTGATGGATTTCGACCCGGCCGGCACGCTGCGCACGATCAAGCGGCTGAACGAGGACGACGGCCGTGACGTGTCGGTGGCCAGCGGCGCCACGCCCTCCCCGGGGAGCGAGGCGTCGGTGCTGCAGCAACTGCTCGGCAACGTCGGCCGCTACAACGTGGGCAATGTCGGCTCCGACAGCTCCAACCTCGGCAGCAGCGGCGCGAACGCGAAATAGGAACCGCTTTCGACTCCCTCTCCCGGAGGGAGAGGGCTTTAGAAGTGACTCCACCCGCCGGCACCGACCGATATCACCAGCCCGTCGGCGTCCAGCACGCGGACGCCCTCCCCCACCTCGAACTGCCCGACTCGCGTGACCGGCACGTCCAGCGCCGCCGCACGCGCCTGCAAATCATCGGCACAGGCGGGATCGACGGCCATCAACAGCTCGTAATCGTCACCCCCCGTCAGGCATAGTTCGAGCCACTCCGGCGCCCGCACCGTACGTGGCACGAGGTCGGCCCGGAGCGTCGCCCCGAGCCCGCCAGCCCGGCACAGATGCCCCAAATCCTGCACCAGCCCATCCGACACATCCATCGCGGCGCGGACGAAGGCCGGGTCGGCCAGCCCGAGTCGGGGCCGCGGTAACCGGTAGCGCTCCGCCAGGTGCCCCGACGGGTCGGCGATCTCGCCCCGTATGGCGCGTAAGCCGAGCGCCCCATCCCCGATCGTCCCGGTCACCCAGATCTCATCGCCAACCCGCGCGCCGGCCCGGCGCACCATCCGGCCCGGCGCGACATGCCCGATCGCCGTGAGCGTCACGCTGATCGGCCCCGGCGTCGACGTCGTGTCGCCGCCCAGTAGACTGATGTTGAACAATTCCTGATCGTGCCGTAGCCCGGCGGCGAAGCCGGCGAACCACGCATCGTCCATCTCTCGCCGCGCCGACAGCGTGAGCAGATAGGCCAGCGGCGTCGCCCCCTTCGCCGCCAGGTCGGACAAATTGACCCGCAGCAGCTTGCGCGCGACGAGATCGGCCGGGTCGTCGGGCAGGAAATGCACCCCCTCCACCATCGCATCGACCGTCAGCACCAACTCGCGACCCGGCGGCGGCGTCAGCAGCGCCGCGTCGTCCAGCAGGTCGAGCGCCCCTTGTCCCGCCAGCGGCCGGAAATGCCGCGCGATCAGCCCGAACTCGGCGGGAGGTTCGGTCAAATCGCGGCCGGTTGCGCCTCGAACTCCGCCGGCCGCAACTCGCGCGCCAGCCGGTCCAGCATGCCGTTCACCATCCGCGGCTCCTCGCCGGCGAAGAACCCGTGCGCCACGTCGAGATATTCGTTGATGACGACCCGCGACGGCGGTCCATCCTCCATCGTCAGCTCCGCCCCGCCGGCCCGCAGCA
>CAZZVQ010000013.1:0-53759 GCA_964657565.1 uncultured Acetobacteraceae bacterium | reverse complement strand
ACCGGCGCGCACTTCTGAGCGCCGTTGTCTCGCGCGGTCGCGATCAAGCCGTCGAGCCGGTCCTGCTGGGCCACGGCGGTGCGCACGATCCGCGTGAACAGCGGCACGTGCGCGTCCGGCATCCGGCCCTCGTCGACGCCCGGCGCGTCCGGACCCGGCAGCGTGCCGAGCCGATGGCGCACGAACTGGTCGATCACGGCCTCCACCGTCTCGCCGCCCTGCTCGCTCTGGAACAGCGCCTGGACGGCCGCAACCCGGGCCGCCGTGCGCGGGCGATTACCCTTGGCCGGCTTCGCAGAACGAGCCATCAATGCGCTCCCACCGTGCGCGACGCCGTGATCTGCAGCAGCGCGGCCGCGGCCGCCTCGGCGCCCTTGTTGTGTCCGTCGTCCGACGAGCGCGCGATCGCTTGCTCGATCGTGTGCACCGTCAGCAGCCCGCTCCCCAGCGCCAGCCCGAACTGCAGCGCCACGTTCATCAGCCCGGCCATCGCCTCGCGGCACAGGAACTCGTAATGGTCCGTCTCCCCCTTCACCACGCAGCCCAGCGCCACGAAGCCGTCGAACCGCGTCTTGCCGCGCAGCACCAGCCGGATCGCCTGCGGCAGCTCGAACGCGCCGGCGACGTCCAGCACGGCATGGGTCGCGCCGGCTTCACCCAGGATGCGCAGGGCCCCCCGGGTCATGCCGTCGACCACGTCGCGGTAATAGGGAGCGCGCACGATCAGCACGTGCGGGGCGGGGCCGGGCACCGCGTGGGCGGTGGGCAGCGGGGCGTCGAGAGTGCTCATTCGTGGGGGGCGCCGTCGATCGGCCGTTGATCGACGATGTTCAGCCCGTAGCCGTCGAGACCGACGATCGTGCGTCGGGTATTCGAGAGCAGGATGATCTTGCGAATGCCGAGGTCCACCAGGATCTGCGCCCCGATGCCGTAATCGCGCAGGAAATGCCGCGGGGCCGGGTGGCTGTCGAGCAGACGGACGCGGTCCGACAACGCATGCGGCCGCGTGTCGCGGATCAGCACGACGGCGCCGCGGCCCTCGTGCTCGATCATGCGCATGGCGCCGTGCAGCGTGGAGTGTTCGTGGTTGCCCACCATGTCGTTGACGATGTCGACCGCGTGCATGCGCACCAGCGACGGCTCGGCGTTGGCGAGGTCGCCCTTGCTAAGCACGAGGTGCTCCGCCGGGTCGAGCGTGCTGGCGTAGACGGTCAGGTTCCACTCGCCGCCGACCGCGTGGTGCAGGGTGCCCTGCTGCACCCGGCGCACCAGCCGCTCGGTGCGGCGGCGATGGCCGATCAGGTCGGCGATGGTGCCGAGCTTGAGGTTATGCCGCTGGGCGAAGGCGGCGAGATCCGGCAGCCGCGCCATGGTGCCGTCATCGTTCATGATCTCGCAGATCACCCCGGCCGGGGTGAGCCCGGCCAGCCGCGCGATGTCGACCGCCGCTTCGGTGTGCCCGGCGCGCACCAGCGTGCCGCCCTCGCGCGCCACCAGCGGGAACACGTGGCCCGGCGTGACGATGGCATCGCGCCCGGCATCGGCGTTGATGGCCACGGCGATCGTGCGCGCCCGGTCGGCGGCCGAGATCCCGGTCGTGACCCCGTCGCGCGCCTCGATCGAGACGGTGAACGCGGTGCTGTGCCGGGTGCCGTTGGATTGGCTCATCAGCGGCAGGCCGAGCTGGTCGACGCGGTGCTGCGTCATCGCCAGGCAGATCAGCCCGCGGGCGTGCCGCGCCATGAAGTTGACGGCGTCGGGCGTGGCGAACTGCGCCGGGATGACCAGGTCGCCCTCGTTCTCGCGGTCCTCGTCATCGACGAGCACGAACATGCGGCCCGCCCGCGCCTCTTCGACGAGTTCGGCCGCAGGCGACAGGTAATCGGAAAGAACGCCTTGTTTCATGGGACCCCTGAAGCTCGTGCCACGTAGCGGGCGAGCATGTCGATCTCGATATGCACCGCATCGCCCGGCCGCAAGCCTCCGAGCGTGGTTTCCGACCAGGTATGCGGGATGATGTTGACCCCGAACGTCGCGCCCGAGACCTCGTTGCCCCTTACTTCATTGACCGTCAGCGACACCCCGTCCACGGCCACGCTCCCCTTCGGCGCGATGAACCGTGCCAGCTCCTGCGGGACCTCGACCGTCACCCGATGCGACCCGGCCTCCGGCACGACCGCGAGCACCTTGCCCTGCCCATCGACATGGCCCGACACGAAATGCCCGCCCAACTCGTCGCCCACCTTGAGCGAGCGCTCGAGGTTCATCCGGCTGCCCTCGACCCAGCCCCCCAGCCCAGTCTTGGACAGGGTTTCCCCCGACACCTCCACCGCGAACCAATCGGCCCCGACCTCCACCGCCGTCAGGCAACAGCCCGCGCAGGCGATCGACGCCCCGATCGGGATCGAGGCCGCATCCGGCCAGGGCGTCTCGATGATGAGCCGCATGTCGGCCGATCCGCCCAGCGGCGTCAGTCTGCGGACGGTGCCGCGGGCGGTGATGATCCCGGTGAACATCTCAGATCCTCGAATAAAGCGTCAGCATATCGTCGCCCAGCGCGTGCCGCGCGGTCCGGGCGAAGCGCGGCATCGTCTCCAGCGCGACGGTCCCGAACGCCGCCGCGGCTGGTAATCCGTCGCCGCCCATGACGGACGGCGCATGGAACCAGGCCAGCCGATCGACCAGCCCGGCCCGCAGTAGCGAGGCGGCAATCATGGCCCCGCCTTCGACCAGCACCCGCGTCAGTCCGGCCCGCCCCAGTTCGAGCAAGGCGGCGGCCAGATCGATCCCCGGCTCGGCCGCCGGCACCGCGATCAACGTCGCGCCGGCCTCGCGGAAGGCCGCAGCCCGGTCGCGGTCGGCGCCGGGTCCATGCAGGAACCAGGTCGGCACCGTGCCGGCCGAGGCGATCACCCGTGACAGCAGTCGCGTGCGCAGATGCGTGTCGGCGACGACGCGCAGATCTGTCCCGCGGCGGAACCCGGGAATGCGGCAGGTCAGCTCGGGGTCGTCGCTCTGGATCGTGCCGGCGCCGGCCATCACCGCATCGTGTTCCGCCCGCAGCGCATGCGCCGCGCGGCGGGCCGGGGCGCCGGTGATCCACTGACTCTCGCCGGTGCGGGTCGCGATCCGGCCGTCGAGCGTGCTGGCCAGCTTCAGCGTCACCGCCGGCCGGCCGAGCGCGACGCGGGTCAGAAACCCCTGCTGCAGCTCCAGCGCCTCGGCTTCGAGCACGCCGGTCACGACCTCGATCCCCGCCGCACGCAGCCGCGCGATCCCCTGCCCGTTCACCGCCGGATACGGATCGCCGCACGCCACCACGACCCGGCTCACCCCCGCCGCGATCAGCGCGTCCGCACAGGGCGGCGTCTTGCCGTGATGCGAACAGGGCTCCAGCGTCACGTACGCCGTCGCTCCCCGCGCGGCCTCGCCCGCCATATCGAGCGCCATCCGCTCCGCATGCGGCCGCCCGCCCGGCGCCGTCGTCCCGCGGCCTACGACCCGGCCATCGCGCACCAGCACGCAGCCGACCGACGGGTTCGGCCACGTGCTGCCCAGGCCACGCCGGGCCAGCGCGAGCGCCGCCCGCATGTGCTCGTGATCGTCCATCGGCGTTTATGTAGGCGGGTCGAGCGAGCCCAGGAAGGCCTCGAAATCGCGCGCCTCGCGGAAGTCGCGATACACGCTGGCGAAGCGGACATAGGCGACCGCGTCGACCGTCTTGAGCGTCTCCATCACCAGTTCGCCGATCTGGTGGCTCGGGATCTCGTTGTCGCCGGACGATTCGAGCTGGCGCACGATGCCGTTGACGATCCGCTCGATCCGCTCCTCCTCGACCGGCCGCTTGCGAAGCGCGATGCGCACGGAGCGCGCGAGCTTGTCGCGATCGAACGGCACCCGCCGGCCATCGGCCTTGGCCACCGTCAGTTCCCGCAGCTGCACCCGCTCGATGGTGGTAAACCGCTGCCCGCAATTGCCACACGACCGCCGCCGCCGGATCGCCGCGTTGTCATCGGCGGGCCGGCTGTCCTTCACCTGCGTATCGTCATGTCCGCAAAACGGGCAGCGCATTCAGCCGTCTGCCCTCTTCTGCTCCCTCTCCCTCCGGGAGAGGGTTCGTTCAGGCTGGACCGCCCTCACCCAACCCTCTCCCGGAGGGAGAGGGCTCTATCGCGGGCGGTCGGAATCAGCGGCCCATCCCGCTCCCGTAGATCGGAAACCGCGCGCACATCGCTTGCACCCGCGCCTTGACCGCCTGCTCGACATCCTCGTTCCCGTTGCCGTTCGAGCGCGCCAGGCCGTCCAGCACCTCGCCGATCATGCGGCCGACCTCCTGGAACTCCGTCACCCCGAAGCCGCGGCTGGTCGCCGCCGGGCTGCCCAAGCGGATGCCCGACGTGATCGCCGGCTTCTCCGGGTCGAACGGGATGGCGTTCTTGTTGGCCGTCATGTGCGCCCGGTCCAGGCTGGCCTCGGCGGCCTTGCCCGTGGTGCGCTTCGGCCGCAGGTCCACCAGCATCAGATGGCTGTCGGTCCCGCCGGTCACGATCGCGCAGCCCTGCTCGACCAGCGTCGCCGCCAGCGCCTGCGCATTGTCGACCACGGCGCGCGCATAGGTCCGGAACTCGGGCCGCAGCGCCTCGCCGAACGCCACCGCCTTGCCGGCGATCACATGCATCAGCGGGCCGCCCTGCAGGCCGGGGAACACGGCCGAGTTGAATTTCTTGCCCAGATCCAGGTCGTTGCTGAGGATCATGCCGCCGCGCGGACCGCGCAGCGTCTTGTGCGTGGTCGTGGTCACCACGTGCGCGTGCGGCAGCGGCGACGGGTAGACCCCAGCCGCAACCAATCCGGCAAAATGGGCCATGTCCACCATGAAGAACGCCCCGACCTCGTCGGCGATGCGGCGGAACCGCGCGAAGTCGATCACCCGCGGATACGCGGACCCGCCGGCGATGATCAGCTTCGGCTTGTGCTCGCGCGCCAGGCTCTCGAGCTGATCGTAATCCAGCAGCCCGTCATCCGCCCGCACGCCATACTGGATCGCGTTGAACCACTTGCCCGACAGGTTCGGCGCCGCGCCGTGCGTCAGATGCCCGCCGGCCGCCAGGCTCATGCCCAGGATGGTGTCGCCGGGCTTGACCAGCGCCAGGAACACCGCCTGGTTCGCCTGCGCGCCCGAGTGCGGCTGCACGTTGGCGTAGTCGCAGCCGAACAGCTGCTTGGCGCGATCGATCGCCAGCGTTTCGGCCACGTCCACCTCGGCGCAACCGCCGTAGTAGCGCCGCCCGGGATAGCCCTCGGCGTATTTGTTGGTCAGCACCGATCCCTGCGCCTCGAGCACGGCGGCCGAGACGATGTTCTCGCTGGCGATCAATTCGATCCCGTCCTGCTGGCGGTGCAACTCACCCTGGATCGCGGCTGCGAGCGCCGGGTCGGTATCGGCAAGCGGTGCGGCGAAGAAGCGGGCAAGGCTGGAGGAGGCGGTCTGCTCGTTCATGGGGGTCCTCGCAAAAGCGACACGTGCGTATCATAGAGTTGCGGAAACCGCGATGAATGGCTGATCCGCGCCTACTTCTAGCTCGGGAGGCATCGCCCCATGAAGATCACCTTCTACGCCCATGCCAGCTTCCGCTTCGAAGCCAACGGCACGGCGGTCGTCACCGACCCCTACACCCCGGGCCCGAACGGATCCGGCTTCGACCCGATCGACGAGCCCGCCGACCTCGTCATCATGAGCTCCGCCACCGACCGGTTTCATTCCGACCCCAGCCACGTCCGCGGCGCGCCGGTGGTCGTCAACGCGCTCGAACTGCCGCCCGAGGGCACCGAGGCGTGCGGCGTGCCGATCCGCTCCTTCCCGGCCTACGAGAGCAAGACCTTCGATTTCGGCCGCGACCCCGACGCCAACGCACTCTATCTCTTCGAGCTCGGCCACATCAGCGTCCTGCACATGGGCGACATCGGCAACCCCGTCGACCCGGCCCAACTCGACGACCTCCGCGGCAAGGTCGACCTCATGCTGGCGCTGACCGGCGAGCACGCCACCATCGCGCTGGACGACCTGGACCACGCCATCGCGGCGATCGGGCCCAAGGCGGTGATCCCGATGCACTATTTCAGCCCCAAGGGCGTGCTCAAGATCGAACCCGTCGACCGCTTCCTCGCCCGCATCCCGCCGGACCGCATCACCCGCGTCGGCGGCTCCACGATGGAGCTCACGCCGGACATGCTGCAGCCCGGGCCACCCCGCATCTTCGTGTTCGACGAGTCGCGCTAACGCTGCAGAAACGCCAGCACCCGGGCAATCGCATCGGCGCGGGACGTTTCGTTCGTGCCGGTATGAGCCTCGCCGCTGCCGCCGGCCGTATAGGCCAGGCCCTTGCGCACCCGAACCGGATGCCCCGGCACGTCGAAATCGTGGTAGGTGTCCGGATACGTCACGAGCGTGATGCGGTCCGGGAACCGCGCCGCCAGCGCCCGGCAGGGCGCGGCCGGGGTCCAATCATCGGTGTCGCCCATCAATATGAGGAGTGGCGCAGCCGGCGCCCAGCTCGCCCGGCGCGCATAGGGGCTGCAGCCCGGGTAGAGGGCGATGAACCCGCGCACGCTGCCGGGCCGGGTCACGCCTTCGGCCGCGGTAGCGAGCACCGTCGAGCCGCCGTTGGACCACCCCATCACCACCACGCCACCCGCCGGCGTCGCCGGCTGGGCAGTGAGCCAGTCGATCGCCGCCACCGCGTCCGCCCGGCGCTCCCGGTTCGGCGACACCGTCCGCTGGCTCACCTTGCACTGCGAGCCCAGCCCTCGCGAGCCGAAGCTGTCGGGAAACAGCGCCTGGTGTCCGGCCTCGCTCAGCAGGCGCTCCCATTGCCGATCACGGGTTGGCCACGGTCCGCCACAGCCGTGCAGCGCGATCACGGACGGAGCTTTCGGGGCGCCGGCCGGCTGCACGAACTGCGCCCGCAGCGTCACGTCGCCCGCCGGAATGGCGACCGTCTCCGCGCCCGGCTGTTGCCCGACCACGACCTGCCCCCGCGACGGCCCGGCACAAGCCCCGGAACAAGCGTTGACGGCCAGCGCGAGGGCGAGCACGAGACGCCGCATCAGATCACCCCGGCCTCCCGCAGGTCGGCCAGCCGCTCCGCCGAGAAGCCGAGCCGCTCGCCCAGCACGCTATCCGTATGCTCGCCCAGCAGCGGCGGCGGCAGGTGGTAGTCCGGCGGCGTCTCCGACAGGCGGACCGGGTTGGCGATCACTTTCACCCCGTCCGGCGACGCCGGGTGCGGCATGTCGACGACCACGCCGCGCGCCTGCACATGCGGATCGGCGAACACCTTCTCCAACGTGTTGATCGGCCCACACCCGATCTTGGCCGTTTCCAGCCGCTCGACCCACCAATCCGTGGTTTGCCCCTGCATTACCGGGGTCAGCGTGTCGGTGACCAGCTTCCGGTTCGCCACCCGCGCGGCATTGGTCGCAAAACGCTCATCTTTCAACAGAAGATCGAGCCCGAACCCCTTACAGAACCGGGCAAACGTCGGATCGTTGCCGATCGACAGCACGATGTGCCCGTCCGCGGTCGGGAACACCTGATACGGCACGATGTTGGGATGGTCGTTCCCCAGCCGTGGCGGGCTCTGCCCGGTGGCGAGATAGTTCATCCCCTGGTTGGCCAGCCACGCCACATGCGTGTCCAGCATGCCGATGTCGATCTGCTGCCCCAGCCCGGTCGCCTCCTTGTGTCGAAGCGCCGCCAGGATGCCGATGCAGCCATACAGCCCAGCGAATACATCCGCGACCGGCACCCCCACCTTCATCGGCAGCCCCTCCGGCTCGCCGGTCAGGCTCATCACCCCGCCCATCGCCTGCACCAGCCCATCATAGCCCGGTCGCGGCGCATACGGCCCGGTCTGCCCGAACCCGGTGATGCTGCAGTAGATCAGTCCGGGCTGCGCCGCATGCAGCTGCTCATAGCCGAGGCCATACCGCGTGAGCGTGCCCACCTTGAAGTTCTCGACCAGGATGTCGCACTGCTTGACCAGCTCGTGCGCGATCGCCTGCCCCTCGGGCTTGGCGATGTCCAGCGTCACGGAGCGCTTGTTCCTATTCACGCCAACGAAGTAGGCGCTTTCGTTCGTGCCCGGCATGAACGGCGGCGCGAACCCGCGCGTATCGTCGCCGCTGCCGGGCTTCTCCACCTTGATCACGTCGGCGCCCATGTCGGCCAGCATCTGCACGCAGGTCGGGCCGGCCAGGACGCGGGTCAGGTCGAACACGGTGAGGCCCTTCAACGGCCCGCTTCTCTCGCTCATCGTCGCTTGCTTCCCCCACCTTGTCCGGACCCGGCGATCGGCCCATTAAAGGCCAACAGACCTAGACCGAGCCGCACAGGGAGGCAATTCGGATGCTCGACTCACCGCATCGCACGCCAGCCGAACCGACGATGGACGAAAAGGCACTCGCCAAGGCGTTGTCCGGGTTGCACTTCATCGGCGGCCGCTTCGTGCCGGGCCGCGCGGGCAAGAGCTTCGACGTCACCAACCCGGCGACGGGCGAAACCATCGGCCAAGCCGCCGAGGGTGACGCCGCCGACGTCGAGGCCGCCGTCCAAGCCGCCGACCGCGCGCAAAAGGACTGGGCCAAGGTCCCGTCCCGCAGGCGCGGCGCCATGGTTGCCCAGTGCGCGGCGCTGCTGAACGAACACAAGGAAGAGCTCGCCCGCCTCATCGCGCTCGAGACCGGCAAGGCGCTGCGCACCGAGAGCCGCGTCGAGGCCGGCGTCGTGGCCGACATCTTCGAATTCTACGGCGGCCTCGGCGGCGAGCTGAAGGGCGAGAGCGTCCCCTTCGCCCCCAACGTGCTCTCCGTCACCGTGCGCGAACCGCTCGGCGTGGTCGGCGCGATCATTCCGTGGAACGTGCCGATGCTGCTGATGGCGTTGAAGGTCGCCCCCGCGCTCGTGGCCGGCAACACCGTCGTGGTGAAATCCGCCGAAGAGGCGCCGCTGACGGTGCTGCGCATCTGCGAGCTGCTCAACCGCATCCTGCCGCCGGGCTGCTTCAACATGCTGTCCGGCTTCGGCCCCGAATGCGGCGGGCCGCTGGTGCAGCATCCGAAGGTCAAGAAGGTGACGTTCACCGGCTCCGTCGAGGTCGGCCGCATCATCGCCAAGGGCGCTGCCGAGAAGCTGGTGCCGGTGACGCTCGAGTTGGGCGGCAAGAGCCCGATGATCGTGTTCGCCGATTGCGACTTCGAGAAGACCGTCATGGGCGCCGTCACGTCGATGCGCTTCACCCGCCAGGGCCAGAGCTGTACCGCCGCCAGCCGCATCTATGTGGAGCGCCCGATCTTCGACAAGTTCGTCGACGCCGTCGCGGCCAAGGTCGACGCCATGGTGATGGGCGACCCGCTCGACGAGAAGACCGACATCGGCACCATCATCAGCGACGACCAGTTCCAGAAGGTGAAGACGTTCATCGACGAGGGCCTCGCCACCTCGGGCGCGACCGGCCGCGCCTGTTCTGCGATGCCCGATGACCCGGCCCTGAAGAAGGGCCTGTTCATCCGCCCCTACATCTTTACCAACCTTCCCAACGAGAGCCGCCTCGTCCAAGAGGAGATCTTCGGCCCCGTCACGGTCGTGTTCCCGTTCGACGATGCCGAGAAGGTGCTCGCCGACGCGAACGGCACCGAATACGGCCTCGCCGCCTCGCTCTGGACCAACAATCTGACGCTCGGGCTCGACCTCGCCCACCGTCTCGAGGCCGGGCTGGTACAGATCAACCAGAACCTCGTCGTGCAAGCCAACCTGTCCTACGGTGGCGTCAAGAGCAGCGGGTTGGGCAAGGAAGCCAGCCTCGAATCGATGCTCGAGCACTTCATGCACAAGAAGACCATCATGGTGAATTATGCGTCATAACACCGCCCTTCCGCGGCCATAGTTTTCGCTCGTAGTGTCTGCCGACATGGCCAAATCCGACCCACCCATCCCGACCACGCTGCAGCCGAAGTCAGCTGATTACAGCTTCGACCTCGAAGACGCGCTGCGTGCCGTGGTCGGGCTGCGCGCCCACGTGCCGGAGGATGCCTTCACGGCGGGCACGCTGGGGACCGAGCGGGCCGGCAGTGCCGTTCACATCCAGCCCGGCCTCTTCCTGACCATCGGCTACCTCATCACCGAGGCGGAGACGCTGTGGCTGACGACCTATGATGGCGGCTGCGTCGCCGGTCACGCGCTGGCCTACGACCAGGAGACCGGCTTCGGCCTGGTGCAGGCGCTCGGCCAGGTGCAGATCCCGACGGTGCCGCTCGGCGACAGCACGCATGCCCGGCCCGGCGACACCGTCGTCTTCGCCGCCGCCGGCGGACGGCGGCACTCGGTGGCGGCCAAGATCGCCGGCCGGCAGGAGTTCGCCGGCTATTGGGAATACCTGCTCGACGACGCCATCTTCACCCTACCGGCGCATCCGTTCTGGGGCGGCGGCGCCTTGCTCAGCGATGCCGGCGCGCTGATCGGCATCGGCAGCCTGGTGCTGCAGCAAGGTGGCGAGGGCTCCAAGCGGCAAGACATGAACATGGTCGTCCCGACCCAATTGCTGCTGCCGATCATGGACGACCTGATGCGGTTCGGCCGGGTCAATCGGCCGCCCCGGCCGTGGCTCGGCCTCTACGCGATGGAGGATGACGAGGCGCTCGTCGTGGGCGGCCTCGCCGATAATGGCCCTGCCGACAAGGCCGGGCTTCGCACCGGCGACCGCATCCTGGCCGTCAACGGCGCCGAGGTGCCGGATCTCGCGGGGCTGTGGCGCGCGGTGTGGGCATCGGGGCCGGCCGGCTGTTCGGTGCAGGTCAGCCTCGGGCGCGGCAACCGCAACACCTCGGTGACGATCCCGAGCACGGACCGCGCCAGCATTCTCAAGACGCCCCGTCTTCATTGAGAAAAATTCTCCATTGATGGCCCGGCCGGCCGGCCGGTCCCGGCTGTTGCGATGGATCGGACGGGCGTTGCTCGGCCTGGTCGCGCTCGTCCTGCTCGCCGCGGGCTTCGTCGCGCTGACGCTCTGGTGGGCGACGCCGCCGAGCGACGATCAGGTGCGACTGCCCGGCCTCGCCGGACCGGTCACGGTGCAGCTCGACCCGGACGGGATCCCGTGGATCAAGGCGTCGTCCGAGACCGATGCGGCCGCCGCGCTGGGCTACATGCACGCCCGCGATCGCATGTTCCAGATGGAGCTGATGCGCCGCGCCGCGTCCGGCCGCCTGTCCGAGCTGGCCGGGTCCATCACGCTGCGGCTGGACCGGACCAACCGCACCCTCGGCATGCGCCGCAAAGCCGAGGCCGAACTGCCCAACCTCGACCCGGCCACCCGTGCGATGCTCGACGCCTATGCGCGCGGGGTGAACGCCTATATCGAGCAGCGCGGCCGGTTCGCGGCGCCCGAGTTCATCCTGCTCGGCGCGCCGGAACCCTGGTCGCCGGTCGACTCGCTCCTCTGGGGCAAGACCATGGCCCAGTATCTCGCCGGCAACTGGCGCAGCGAACTCTACCGCGCCGAGTTGGCACCCAAGCTATCGCCGGCCGTCCAGCGGGCGTTGTGGCCGAACTGGGCCGGCACCGCCCGCCCCGATGCCGCACTGCCATCGCCCTCCAGATTGGCCGAGCTGATCCCGCGCTTCCCGGCGCCGTTCACCCTGCCCCGAGAGGCCAGCAACGAATGGGCCGTCGACGGCGCCCACAGCACGACCGGCGCGCCCCTCCTGGCCGGCGACCCACATCTCGGGCTGACCTTCCCGAGCATCTGGTACCTCGCCCGCATCGAGACCCCGGGCCGGGTGCTCGCCGGCGCCTTCGCCCCCGGGGTGCCGTTCCTGGTCATCGGCCATAACGGCACCCTCGCCTGGACCTTCACCACCACCGGCGCCGACACCCAGGACGTGTTCGTCGAAACCCCGCTCCCGAACGGCCAGTATGCGACCCCCGACGGCCCGAAGCCGTTCGTGACCCGGCAGGAGCACATCCAGATCCGCGGCGCCCCCGACGCCATCCTGACCATCCGCGAGACCCGGCACGGCCCCGTGCTCAGCGATCTGGACCCCACGCCCTCCCCCACGATCCTTGCCGTCTCCATGGCCAGCCTGATCGTTCCCGATACCTCGGCCTCCGGCCTGCTCGCGCTCAACCGCGCCACCACCGCCGCCGAGGCCGGCCGCGCCGGGGCCGACATCACCGCTCCGGTGCAGAACCTGCTCGTCGCCGACCGCGCCGGCATCGCGCAATACACCACCGGCCGCGTACCCCTGCGGCGCGCCGGCGACGGCAGCGTGCCGGTGTCGGGCGCCGACGGCGCGCATGACTGGACCGGTTTCGCCGGCGGCACCGCGCTGCCGCACGTCGTCGGCCCGGCCAGCGGCCGCATCGTCAATGCCAACGAGCCCGTCGCCGGCCCCGACTTCCCCGTCTTCATGGGCGCCGAGCAGTTCGGCGACTGGCGCGCCCGCCGCATCCGCACCCTGCTCGGCGTCCGCCCGAAGCACGACCGCGCCGACTTTGCCGCCATGCAGGTCGATGTCGTCAGCGATTTCGCCCGCGAGATCCTGCCGGCGCTGCTGGCGACCAAGCCCGCCGACGCCGCCAGCCAGCGCGTGCTCGCGCTGCTGCGTAGTTGGGACGGCTCGATGCGGCTTGACCTGCCGCAGCCCCTCGCCTTCAACGCTTGGACCCGCCAGCTCCGCGCCGACATCCTGGCCAGCCTCGGCATCCCCGGCGCCCCGGTCGGGCCGACCACCGAGATCATCGGCCAAGCCCTCGCCCGCGGCGGCACCGCGCTCTGCGGCGGCGCCCTCCCGACCGGCGATTGCAGCGCGCTTCTCACCCAGAGCCTGAGCGAAACCGCCGCGTCCCTCCCGTCCGGATGGGAACAGACCGAGTGGGGCACGCTGCACCAGGCGGTGTTCTCGCACCGCTTGCTGGGCAGCCTACCGCTGATCGGCAACCTGGCGACGTGGTCGATCCCGCAACCCGGCGATGACAGCACGGTGTTCCGCGGCGGCATGCGCGCGCCGGGTTACATGTCGGCGCATGGCCCGGCCTTTCGCGGCGTGTATGACCTGGCCGATCTGGATACCAGCCTGTTCGGCCTGGCCCCCGGCCAATCCGGCAACCCGTTGAGCCCGCAAGCCGCCGGCACGCTGCAGCGCTGGCGCGACGGGGTGCCGATCCGCCTCGGTCCGGCGCCGGAAACGGTCGATGGCACGATCGAACTACGCCCGTGACGATAGTAAGTATAATAGGGCGTTGACCCGCAGCCGGGCTTCCGAGAACATAGGCTCTGGAACGCTGATGCATGACGTATAAGCCACCGCGACGGCCGCAATTCTTCTACACGACGGCTCCCCTGCCCTGCCCCTACGTGGCGGGACGGACCGAGCGAAAAGTCGTCACCGAGATCACCGGACCGGAAGCCGAGCGGTTGCACGACCGCCTGTCGCGCGCTGGCTTCCGCCGCAGCCACAACATCGCCTACGCGCCGGTCTGCCCCAACTGCCAGGCTTGCGTGCCAATCCGCATCCCCGTCGCGCTGTTCGAGCCCGACCGCGGCCTGCGCCGCATCGCCCGCTACAACCAGGCCGTGATCGCCTACGACGTGCCGGCCCGCGCCACCGCCGAGCAATTCCAATTGTTCCAGCGCTATCAGCAGAACCGCCATGGCGAAGGCGACATGGCGACGATGAGCTTCTACGACTTCCGCGCGATGGTCGAAGACACGCCGATCGAGACCTTCATCACCGAGTTCCGTCTCGGCGACCGCCTGATCGGCGGCTGCCTGACCGACCGCCTGGGCGACGGCCTCTCCGCCGTCTACAGCTTCTTCGCCCCCGAACTGGAGCGGCAATCTCTCGGCACCTACTCGATCCTCTGGTTGATCGATCGCGCCCGCGAAGAGGGCCTTCCCTACGTCTATCTCGGCTACTGGGTTCCCGAGAGCCGCAAGATGGCGTACAAGGCCCGCTTCCGACCCTGCGAAATCCTGGTCGGCGGCTCATGGCGCATGCTGACCGATGGCGAGGCCGCGGAAGGCGCAGGCGCCAGCCCGGTCCTGATCCAAGAAACCACCGGCTAACCGGACGACCGTCTACCCCGTTGCCACGGTGTCACGAGAGTGTCGGCGTCCGCGCGGGGACGGTTCGACATGAACGTGTTCATGTCGAACGAATCATGATGGTGACACTCATGATTATTTTGACTAAGCAGGGGAAGTTTGTTTTTTGAGACGTTAGTGGCCCTTATTGGTATCGCGAGGGTTCATGCTCGTGATCTCGCGCGGATGCCGCCAAAAGTGGCGCGCCCCATTCAAAACGGAAATTGAGAGCTGCTGGCGCTTGGTTGGTCGGAGACGTCGATGAGTTGGGCTGGCAAAGAGAAAAGTGTTGCGGTCCAAGGCGACTCGCGCCGTCTTTATTGGCTCGACGCACTCAGAGCGCTCTCCTCGCTGATGGTCATGTTCGGCCACTACTACTCGCAGGTCGCGGACCTCCCGCTCCGCGACTACTTCGATCCTGGCGGGTTCGGCGTGGCGGTGTTCTTCTTCATCAGCGGGTATGTCGTCCCGCGCTCCGTCCGCCCCAACCAGGACGCTGCCGCGTTCCGCTTCGGATGGTCGCGTTTGTTCCGCCTGTATCCTTTGTATTGGCTGTCGTTGCTCCTCGGCGTGCTCGCATTTCACACCAACTTGCTCACGACTCTGATCAACATCACGATGATCCAGCGCTTCGTCGGCGTCGAAAACGTCATCGGCGTGTATTGGACGCTGCAGATCGAGCTCATCTTCTACGGCATCATCACCCTCACCATTCTCGCTCGGCGCTTCAACCAGCTCTGGCTCATCGCGAGTCTGGCGATCGGTTTCGCCGTCCTCGCCGTTCTCCTCGGCTACATGCGGTTCCATTTCCACGTGAGGACGCCGATTGCCGTCCCCATCGGGCTCGCGGTCATCTTCACCGGTAACATCAGGTCGATCGTCGACACCGGACAGGCCACCGCGCGAGTTTTCTACGCCGTGGCTCTCTGCGTTGCCTCGCTCCTCGTCGTCTCCTTCTTCCTCGGCTACAGCTGGTCCTGGGGGTTCGACGAGAACCCGCAGCGCTTCGTCATCAGCTACGTCGCTGCCAGCGTGGTGTTCTTCGGTTTCTACATGCTACGCGACCGGCCCTTCGCGATCATGTCGGCGCTCGGCGTGATCAGCTATCCGGTCTATCTGATCCACCTGCCGGTCCTCGACCTGGTCATGCGATGGCTCGTCGGGGTCGACCAGCGCGTCGTGCTGGCCGTGGCGACGGTCGCCGTCATTGCCCTCTCATGGCTGCTGCATGTTGCGGTCGAAAAGCCCTGCGTCCAACTCGGCCGCGCCCTGCTGCCGCTCAACCGCCCCGTGCTGTGGTGGCGGCTCCAGCCTCTCGCGCCGACCCGCTTCGGAGACCATTGAAAAAGGGCGCCGCAGCGCCCTTTCTCTTGTGACGCCGATGAAGAACCGGTTCAGGCAGTCGCCATCCGCGCCTCGACAGCCTCTTGATACAGCGCCTGCTCTTCCTGCTTGTGCTTCATGGAGAAGCGGATCATCGCCGCGCCGCAGGCACAGATCAGCGCGCAGACGCCGAGCACCATGAAACAGAGCTGCGGGTTGCCCGTGCCGCGCAGCAGCAACCCGGCCGCAACGCCGCCGATGTTGCCGCCCGCACCGATGATGCCGCACACGCCGCCGAGAATCTTGCGGTCGATGAACGGCACCAGCGCATAGAGCGCGCCGCAGGCCATATGCGTGAACAGCCCGAACACCAGCAGCATCGAGATCGCCATGACGATCCCGGTGGATTGCGAGAAGCCGATCAGGAAGATGCCCTCGCCGATCATCATCGTGAACAGCATCCAGGTGCGCCCATCCAGGCCCTTGGTCATCGCGATCTTGTCGGAGACGATGCCACCCAAGGCGCGGGCGAACAGCGCGAGCAGGCCGAACGCGCCGACCGCCAAGCCGGCCGTCTCGACCGTCATCTGATAACGGTTGAAGAAATACGTCACCGCGATCGAGTGGACGAACAACTCGACACCGAACGATGCGCCATAGCAGGCGGCCAGCACCCACACCCGGTAGTTCCCGGCCGCTTCCTTCATCACGGCCCAGCCGCCCTTCTTGCCGACCTCCGTCGAGATCCCGGCCCGGCGCATATCGCTGAAGTTCCCCTCGGGCGTGTCCTGGGTATACTTCCAGTAGAACACCGCCACGATCAGCATCAGGACGCCCGGCAAGATCTGCGCCTCGCGCCAGCCCAGGCTCTGGCTAGCCCCGAAGGCGACGATGCCGGCCAGGATCAGCGGCATGACCGACTGCGTCACGCCGCCGCCGGCATTGCCCCAGCCGCCGACCGTCGCGTTGGCCGTGCCCACGACGTTCGGCGCGAACATCACCGACGTGTGGAACTGCGTCACGACGAAGCTGGCGCCGATGATGCCGATGAACAAGCGGCCGATCAGGAACGAGTTGTAGTCCCACGCGAACGCGATGGCGAACACCGGCAACGAGCCGAACGCCAGGAGCGCCGTATAGGTGGCCCGCGGCCCATACTTGTCGCACAGCGGCCCGATGACGCAACGCGCGAGCACCGTGGCCAGCACGCCGGCGATGGTGATGGAGTACACCTCGTCGTTGCTAAGCTTCAGGTCGCCCTTGATGATCGGCATCAGCGGCGCGGTGGCGAACCAGGCGAAGAAGCAGACGAAGAACGCGATCCAGGTCATATGGAACGCACGCATCTGCGGTGTCGTGAACGAGAATAAATCGATTTTAGTGGCTTTAGCGCTGGTCATGGGATCTTCCCGACAAGATTAAGGGGTCGAGTGGCAGCCGATCCGGATGATCAGCTACCGACGCGGATTAAACGGTGACGCTCGATGGCGCGCAGTTACTGATCAACGGGGGGCCGTTGGTGTCGATGCTCGCGATTTCATTCATGGTGCCCTCCAGAGAACGGCCGACCGAGCCGCGACATCGAGGCACACGCAGCCCACATCGTCGTGGGCCCGACACGCAGTGCGTTCGCGCGATCGAGGCACGCCATCGCACCTCCTTCATCCTTGAAGCAGTTTTCGTGCCATCGTTGGCGCGACTGCCGCGAATCACGAATTTGCACCGCGGCCGTTGGGCAATGATCGCCCCGTGGCGCCAACCTGACCGCTATGGGCTGAGGCGAAAGCTCAAATATTGTGCAAAGTCGGCTTAAATATGCTCTACAAGCACTCAATCTGGCCGAGATCAGTGCCCGTAAGCGGGTCGGCCGAGATATTTATGACAGTGGCTGGTCAAATCGTACGCACCACCAAAACGCTCGCGAGCGCGACCGGCGTCGTTCCCCTAGAAACGAACCGATGCCGACAGCGAGCCAAAATTGAACAACCCGGCCCGCTGCCGTCCGAACTCGGGCGTCTGGAACACCTGCGTATACGTCACCCGAACCCCGGCCAGCATCATCGCCGCGCCGAGCTCCATCTCGCCGACCAGGCCGCGATGGCCGACGCTGGGGCTGCTCTGGAAGGTGCTGCCGTCGAGGAACAGGTTCCGCGCCACCGCCCGCCCGTTCGCGCCGGCGAACACATACCACGCGAACGGCCGCGTCGGCGTATAAGCGTCTCCGCCACTGAACCCCGGCTGGATCCGCGGCGCGCCATAATCACTGTCCAAGCCCTGGCCGAGCCGCAGCACGAACCCGGCCTCGACATAATCCAGCGCATTGCCGACGTTCAGCGTCACCGCCGGCAACGCATCCGTCTCCAGCCCCGCCACCCGCGCGATCGGCAGCCGGTAGGTCCGCGCCGCCAGCAATTGCAGGGTCGGCTCGTTCGGCAGCTGCGCGCCCCAGCCCTTGTTCTCGGTGTCGCCGATGATGTCATGGAACCCGTTCTGCACCTCGCGCCCCAGCGCCGCCGAGCCCACCACGCCGAGACCGAGCCCGAGCACGCTACGCGAGTTGTCCTTGTCGGTCAGCAATTGCACATCGGCGCGCAACCAGCCGGCATAGGGCCGGTCTCGCGGATCCGGTGGGTTGATCTGCGTGTTCGCCGGCGTGAAGATCGACTGGCTGAGGTCGAAACTGACCCGCTGCATCCCGTCGCCCCAGACCGTATGGCCGAACTTGGCCAGGAAGTCCGGCACCCCCGTCGTGCCGGTCGTGTAGCCCAGGCGCAGGCCGCTGGTGTAGTATTCGTCGCTCGTGCCGCGCCGGGTCGAGGTCGCGTCATTTTCGATCTGCAGCGTGAAGATGCCGTGCGGATCCTCCGGCGGCAGAGCGTTTGCCGGGGCTGCGACCGAAACCACGACCGCAGCCACCATCGCCGCAACACCAACTGCCTTACACATACGACACCCGAACTTGACCCGATTTAACTACCGGGTCCGGCCGTTGCGGGGCAACCCCACCATTGCAGCGTCTATCCAGCGGCGAAAAGGATGCTGCTGAAATCGTCCGCGCTGAAGCTGGGCAACAGGTGGATCTCGGCTAGGCCGCAAGATACGGCGAGGATCAGCAGGGCCACGGCCGCGACGGTGCCGAGGCGGCTTGGCTCGGGCGTGCGTTCCTCTGTGCGGCGAAGCTCCGTCCGCACTGCATTCAGGTTGCTCATGATGTCCTCCAGCTCACTGGTATGAACCCAGAGTGCCAGAATTCACCGTCACGGCTGTGCGCCGTGTCACATGATGGTTCGAGGCTTAGCGCGCCTGGATCGCCGTCGTCAGATCGGCCGGCCGCGGCGCCCCGGCCGGGGTGGAGACCGCCAGTGACACCGGGTCGGGCCGCCGTTGCATATGCCGGGTCAGGCGCCGCTCCGCCATGTTCCAGACCCGGGCGATCAGCGCCGTCATGGCGAGGTAGATCAGCGCCGCATAGATGTAGATCGAGAAATCGAACGTGCGCGCGAAGATGAAGCGCGTCTGTCCCATCAGATCCAGCAACGTGACGATCGCCGCCAGCGCCGAGGCCTTGATGATGCCGATCAGCTCGTTGCCGAGCGGCCTCAGCGCCACCAGCAAGGCCTGCGGGAACACGACGTGCCGCGCGATCCGGGTGCGCGACAAGCCCAGCGCCTGCGCCGCCTCGATCTGGCCTCGCGACACGGAAAGCAGCGCGCCGCGAACGATCTCGCCCTGATAGGCGCTGGTGTTTAGCGCAAAGGCGAAGATGCAGCAGTAGAACGCGTCGCGGAAGAACCACCACAGCCCGGCCGATGTGAGAAACGGCCGGATCTCCCCGGCGCCGTAGTACACCAGGTAAAGCTGGCAGAGCAGCGGCGTACCGCGGAAGAACGTGACGTAGCAGAGCGACAATGTGCGCGGCACCGGGTGGCGCGCCATCCGCATCAGCGCGATCGGATAGGAGAGCACGAACCCGATCGCGCAGGAGATCACCACCACCTCGACGGTGATCTGCAGCCCGGCCAGCAACCGCCAGCCATTCGTCTGCAGCATCGAAAAGTCGAACCACGATCCCATCACGCATACCCGCGATTGGAGCGCCGCTCGAGCGCCGCCTGCATGGCGCCCGAGACGATGCTGAAGAACAAGTAGATCATCGCCGCCGCGCTGTAGAAGAGGATCGGCCGCAGCGTGCTCCGGGACGCCTCCGACGCCGCCCGCAGCAAATCCGTCACCGCCAGCGTCGAGATCAACGACGTGTCCTTCAGCAGGATCGTCCAGATATTGCCGAGCCCGGGCAGCGCCACCCGGCCGAGCTGCGGCAGCGTCACCAGCGCGAAAGCCCGCCGCTTGCTCATCCCGAGTGCATACGCCGCCTCGAGCTGACCCGGTGGCACCGCATGCAGCGCCGCGACCCACACCTCGCTCGAATACGCTGCGACCACCACCGCCAGCGAGATCGTCCCGGCGAGGAACGCGTCCATCGTCACCGACTGGCCCGGCGCGATCCGCCCCGCGATCCAGTTCAGCGCCGCCTGCAGCCCGAAATAGACGATGAACAAGGAGAGTAAGTCGGGAATGCCGCGGAACAGCGTCGTGAACGCCTGGCACACGGACCGAACCACCCGGTAGCGCGAGAGGTTCATCAGTGCCAGCATCAGCCCGGCGCCAAAGCCGAACGGCGCGCTCGCCAGGGCGAGGAGGATGGTGATCCCCGCCCCCTTGAGCATCAGCGGGGCCCACCCACCGGGGCCGAACAGCAGCTCCAGCGCCGACACGCTCACTTCTTCGGGCTGATATCCACCTTGAAATACTGCTTCTGGATCTTGTCGAAGGTGCCATCCGCCGCAGCCTCGCGGATCGCCTTGTCGAACATCGTCTTCAGGTCGGTATCCTCCGGCCGCAGCGCCGCCGCGACGCCCGGTCCGAAGATCTCCGGGTCGCGCGGGATCTCGGAGACGATCCGGCAGCAATCCGGATTCTTCTCCATGAACTTCTCGGTCACCAACAGCTCCAGCACGACGTAGTCGAGCCGCCCGTTGGCCAGATCGGCCAACGGTTCGTCGCCGCCCGGATAGACCTTGATGTCGAAGCCCTTGTAGTTCGCCTCGAGATAGTTGGCGAACGTCGTGGCAGACTGCGTGCCGATCATCTTGCCTTTCAGCGCCGCCGGCGAGGTGTCGTTGCTCTTGTTGTCCTTCGTCGTCACCCACACCGGCGGGGTCGCGTAATACACGTCGGTGAATAGCACGCGCTTGGCCCGGGCCGGCGTCATGTTCATCGACGAGATCACGACGTCGAACTTACCGCCCAGCAGGGCCGGGATGATCCCGTCCCAATCCTGGTTCTGGAACGTGCAGGTCACCTTCATCTTGGCGCACAGGGCGTTGGCATAGTCGACCTCGAAGCCGAAGATCTTGCCCTGCGGGTCCACGCTCTCGAACGGCGCGTAGGTCGCGTCCGTCCCGATCCGGACCGTCTTCCACTCCTTGGCGGCCCCGGGAAGGCTGAGGCTGAGGCTGAGGGCGACCAATGCCCCGGCAATGATGCTGCGTCTCATGGTGCGAACTCCGGTCGGGCCTATCGGAAACGGAAAGCAAAAGTGATGCCGGACTCGGGCGCAGGCAGGAAATGAATGCCTCCCCCGCTATCCCAAGGCTTTCCGGCTGCCGAGGTGCCGCCCATAGTCTCTGCTTCTGCACGGGAATGCGGCAATGGGAACGACCACGGCAGCGACTAGAGGCAATCCGGCGGCGGCGGTCGCCTTCCCGGTGCTGTTCGCGATCAGTTTCTCGCATCTGCTGAACGACGTGATGCAGTCGCTGCTGCCCGCGATCTACCCCATCCTGAAGAACAACTACGCCCTCGATTTCGGCCAGGTCGGCCTGATCACCCTGGCGTTCCAGCTCACCGCGTCGCTGCTGCAGCCGCTGGTCGGGCTGTATACTGACCGGCGGCCGCTGCCTTACTCGCTGCCGTTCGGCATGCTGGCCACGCTGTGCGGCCTGGTGGTGCTGGCCTATGCCGGACATTTCTGGTCGCTGCTGTTCGCCGCCAGCCTAGTCGGCCTCGGCTCGAGCGTGTTCCATCCGGAAGCGTCGCGCGTGTCGCGGCATGCATCCGGCGGACGGTTCGGCTTGGCGCAGAGCATCTTCCAGGTCGGCGGCAACACCGGCCAGGCGTTGGGGCCCTTGCTGGCCGCGTTCATCGTCATCCCCCACGGCCAGACCAGCGTCGCCTGGTTCTCCGTCGCGGCGCTGTCGGCGATGGTGATCCTGTCCTTCGTCAGCCGCTGGTATGCGGTGCGGATCGGCCCGCGCCGGGCTGCGACCTCCGGCTTCGTGCCCGTCCTGTCCAAGGGCCGCACGATCGGGACGCTGACGATCCTCATCGTGCTGCTGTTCTCGAAGTTCTTCTACGTGTCCAGCCTGAGCACGTTCTACACGTTCTACACGATCCAGACGTTCGGCATCTCGGTTCAAACGTCCCAGGTCCTCCTGTTCCTCTTCCTGGGCGCCTTCGCGGCCGGCGTCATGGCGGGCGGTCCGATCGGCGACCGTGTCGGCCGCAAGCGCGTCATCTGGTTTTCCATTCTCGGCGTCCTCCCCTTCACCCTCGCTTTGCCGTACTGCAATCTCTGTGGCACTGCGGCGCTCACGATGATCATCGGCCTGATCCTCGCCTCCGCCTCCTCGGCGATCCTCGTCTACGCCCAGGAGCTCCTCCCTGGTCGCGTCGGCTTGATTTCCGGCATCTTCTTCGGCCTCGCGTTCGGCCTCGGCGGCCTCGGCGCCGCGGTCCTGGGTGAGTTGGTCGACGCCACCAGCCTGCAATTCGTCTTCAAGCTCTGCTCGGTCCTCCCCGCCTTGGGCATCTGCGCCGCCCTTCTCCCCGACCTCCGAAAGTAGTCTTGCAGCACTTCCGCGCGTGCGGTTAGGTGCGATCTCCGGATGGGTGGCCGAGCGGTTTAAGGCAGCGGTCTTGAAAACCGCCGAGCGTGCAAGCGTTCCGTGGGTTCGAATCCCACCCCATCCGCCAGAGCCTACATCGCGGCCAAGATCGCCACGAACTTCGAGTTGACATTGTTGCCGAATGTCCTGACGGAGGCGACGGCAACCAAAGCGATGAAGCCGGCGAGCAAGGCATATTCGACCATCGCAGCGCCTCGGCGACACCGCAGGGCGAGCACAAGCAAGCTCGCCGGGTTCTTCGACATGTGAGGTCCTCAACTGGGGCGAGCGGAAAGTCCTTGATTATGCAGGCGACGACTTAACAATTGCTTAAGGCGGAGCCGCACCCGCGACCTCACCGGCCGTGCCCCGTTTGACCTTCTGCACACACGCTCTATGTGTTGCACCCGATGGGAACATTACCCGAACCTTTCGCCGCCTGGTTCGCCCGCCGCCGCTGGTTCCCGCGGCCCCACCAGCTCGCCATGATCGACACCGCCCGCTCCGGCCACAGCGCGCTGCTCATCGCCCCGACCGGCGGCGGCAAGACCCTCGCCGGCTTCCTCGCCAGCCTGATCGAACTCGCCCAAACGAGCACCCGGGCGCCGCATGCCGGCCTGCACACCGTCTATGTCAGCCCCCTCAAGGCCCTCGCCACCGACGTCGCCCGCAACCTGATCACCCCCATCGACGAGATGGCCCTGCCCATCACCGTCGAGACCCGCACCGGCGACACCCCGCAGAACCGCCGCGCCCGCCAGAAACTCAACCCGCCCAACATCCTGCTCACCACCCCCGAAAGCCTCGCCCTGCTCCTCTCGCAGCGCGACGCGCCCGAGTTGTTCGCCGGGCTGCGCACCATCATCGTCGACGAGGTGCATGCCCTGGCCGGCACCAAGCGCGGCGACCAGCTCGCCCTCGGCCTCGCCCGCCTGGGCACCCTCGTCCCCGGCCTGCGCCGCGTCGGGCTCTCCGCCACCGTCGCCCACAAGCGCGCCCTGCTCGACTGGCTCGGTGGCGACCCGGTCCTCACCGAGGTCGCCGAGGGCGCACCCCCTGCCCTCGCCGTCATGCTGCCCGAGGAGCGCCTCCCCTGGTCCGGCCACATGGGCCTCACCGCCGCCTCGCGCATCCTCGAACGCATCCGCGCCCACGGCATGACGATCGTGTTCGTCAACACCCGCGCTCAGGGCGAGCTCATGTTCCAGGCGTTGTGGAAGCTGAACGACGAGACCCTCCCGATCGCCGTCCATCACGGCAGCCTCGACATCGGCCAACGCCGGAAAGTGGAGTCCGCGATGGCGCAAGGCAAACTCCGCGCCGTCGTGGCCACCTCATCGCTCGACCTGGGCATCGACTGGGGCGGCGTCGACCAAGTCATCCAGGTCGGCGCCCCCAAGGGCGTCTCCCGCCTGCTCCAGCGCGTCGGCCGCGCCAACCACCGCATGGACGAGACGTCGAACGCCCTCCTCGTCCCGGCGAACCGGTTCGAACTGCTCGAATGCGAAGCCGCCATCGAGGGCGTCGCCGCCGGCGAGCAGGACGGGGACCTCCCCCGCCCCGGCGGTCTCGACGTCCTCGCCCAGCACCTCCTCCTGACCGCTGCCGCTGCGCCCTTCGACCCGCATGCCATGTTCGCCGAGATCAAGACCGCCGCCCCCTACGCCATGATCACCAAACGCGATTTCGACGACGTGCTCCGCTTCGTCGAAGACGGCGGCTACGCCCTGCAAGCCTATGATCGGTATCGAAAACTGTTCAGCGACTCCGAGGGCATGATCCACATCCGCAGCGAACGCATCGCCCGCATGGCTCGCATGAACCTCGGCACCATCGTCGAAGCCCCTCTCCTCAAGGTGCGCTACGCCGGCCGCGGCGGCCCCAACCTCGGCGAGGTCGAGGAGAGCTTCGTCAGCATGATGCCGCCGGGCGCCACGTTCATGTTCGCGGGCCGCCTGCTCAAATTCATCCGCATCCGCGAGACCACCGTCGAGGTCCAGGACGGCGGCGACGGCGAGCCCATGGTCCCCGCCTACGCCGGCGCCCGCCAACCGCTCACTACCAACCTCGCCGACCGCGTCCGCCGCATGCTGCACGACAAGGACTCCTGGCATCACTTCCCAGAGTCCGTCCGCGAATGGCTCACCCTCCAACTCGAGCGCTCCGAACTGCCCGGGGAGAATGACCTCCTGGTCGAAACCTTCCCCCGCAACGGCCGCTGGTACCTGGTCGCCTACTGCTTCGAAGGCCGCAACGCCCACCAGACCCTCGGCATGCTGCTCACCCGGCGCATGGAGCGGGCCGGCTACGCCCCGCTCGGCTTCGTCGCCACCGACTACGTCATCGCCACCTGGTCCGCCCACGAACCCACCGACGTCGCTGCCCTCTTCGAGCAGGACATGCTCGGCGACGATCTCGAGGCCTGGATGGCCGAAAGCAGCATGCTCCGCCGCACCTTCCGCAATGTCGCCGTCATTTCCGGACTGGTCGAGCGCAACCAACCCGGCGCCGAGAAGACCCGCAAGGCGGTGACCGTCAACACCGACCTCATCTACGACGTGCTCCGCCGCCACCAGCCCGACCACGTCCTGTTGCGCGCGACTCGCGCCGATGCGGCAAGTGGGCTGACCGACGTGGGCCGGGTCGCCGGCATGCTGTCCCGCATCGCCGGCCGGGTGCGGCACGTGGCCTTGACCCGGGTCTCGCCACTGGCGGTGCCGGTGCTGCTGGACATCGGCCGGGAGTCGGTGCGGACCGACGGAGGAGAGGACGCGTTGCTGGAAGAGACGGAGGCGCTGGTCGCCGAAGCGACCGGGCTGGCGGAGCCGAGCGAACGGCCGATGCGCGTGCATGCGGTCCACCGTGCCAACCTCGCCATCCTGCAGCGCCAACCCGGCGCCAAACGCCGCCGCGCGTCCTCGTGACCCCCCTCCAGTTCGCCGGCCACGAGCTCCTGCTCGATCCGCTCGGCGGGCTGTACTGGCCGGCACAGCGCCTGCTCGCCGTCGCCGACCTGCATCTCGAAAAAGGCACCGCCGCCGCCCAATCCGGCAGCCTGCTGCCGCCCTGGGACACCGCCATCACCCTCGACCGTCTCGGCCGCCTGCTCGCCAAACACCGCCCGCTCACCGTCGTCGCCCTCGGCGACAGTTTCCATGACCGCTACGGCTTCAGCCGCATGGCGCGTGCCGACGCCGCCCGCCTGCTCGCCTGGGCGGAGGAGATCGACTTCGTCTGGGTGCTCGGCAACCACGACCCGGCCCCAGCCCCCGGCCTTGCCGGCCTCTCCACCGCGTGCTGGTCCCACGCCGGCCTCGACTTCTGCCACCAGGCGCGCCCCACCCACCACGGCCCCGAACTGGTCGGTCACCACCACCCCAAAGCCAGCATCCCGACGCGCGCCGGCCACGTCACCCGCCCCTGCTTCGTCGCCGACGACCGGCGCCTGATGCTGCCCGCGCTCGGCGCCTTCACCGGCGGCCTCGACGTCGCCAGCCCGGCCATCGCCCGCCTGTTCCCCACCGGCGGCCGCGCCTTCCTGCTCGGTCAACACCGCCTCTTCGCCTTCCCGCTGCAGCGCGACGCCCTGCGGGAGGGGGTGGGGTGAGCGTGCCGTCGCAAGCCGGAGCCGCCCGCCTCACCCCGACGAGCTTCGCGGCCCTGGCCGCCGCCGCCTACCTCCTGCTCACCCTCCCGATCCTCGTCCAGGGCTCCCGCGACCTCTCCTTCTTCGTCATCGCCGGCGACTTCTTCGTCGATCCGCACGCGCTGCTGGCCCCGATCTACGTCCGCCCCGGCTCTTACGGCTATGACGGCCAATTCTTCTACCGCCTCGCGGTCGCCCCGTTCTCGCTGGCCGACACCGCCGCCGGCATCCGCTTCGACGTCCCCGTCTACCGTTCCCAGCGCTTCCTCTACCCGCTGCTCGCCTGGATCGTCTCTGCCGGCCAGCCCGGCGCCGCGGCAGCCGCCTTGTTCGCCATCAATCTGGCCGGGATCGGCGGCATCGCGGCCGCGGCGCTGTCGCTGGTCCGCCGGCTGGCCCTCCCGGACGCCACCGCCTGGGCCATCGTCGCCTGGCCCGGCTTGCTCGTCACCCTGACCCACGACACCGCGGAAATCGTCGCCGTCGCGTTCCTGCTCAGCGCCATGGCCGTGCGCGACCGCCTGCCGCTCTACATTCTGTTCGGCGCCGCAGCCACGCTCACCCGTGAGACCACGGCCCCGGTCTTCGCCGGCCTCTTCCTCTACGACCTCCTCGCGCTCCGGCGCGGCGGCTCGTGGCGCCTGGCGCTGGCCGACGGGCTGGCGGTGGTGCCCCTGCTCGCGGTCCACGCGGTGATGCCGATCCTGTGGCACCAGACCACCTCCGAAGGCGTCGTGGCGCACGATTTCGGTTGGCCGCTGCTGGGTCTTGGCCGGGCTCTGGTCGAGAAGGTCACGGCGCTGGCCGCGTCCGTGTCAGGCCACAATCGCCGCAGCCTCGCGATGCTCAACCTTGGTGCGCTGGTGCTGCTGTTCGTGGTCGCCGGACGCGCGGCGGCGGCGGCCTACCGCGCGCGGCGCGGCGCCACGGCCTGGATCGCGGCAGCCTGGCTTCCGCCGGCGCTGCTGATGGCCGGGCTCCGCGAGGGCGACGGCGCGTTCGTGACGCCGTTTGAATATTGCCGCGCCTTCAGTGAGTTCTGGCCCCTGAGCTGCCTCGTCATCGCCGCCGGCAGCCCGGCCCGCCGCGCCCCCATCCTGCTCGCCGCCGCGATGGCGGCGAGCGGGATCGCGTTCACCTATGCCGCATTTGGCGCCGTGCGGTTCTAGAGCAACGTCCGACCATCAACCCGGCGCAGGAATTTGCGTTGCTGTTCGGCGCGATTGGCCAACATATCTGTCATTGATGACCAACCTGCCGCCCGCGATCATTTGGTTCCGCTCGGATTTGCGGATGAGCGACAATGAAGCCCTGACCCAAGCCGCCGCCAACGGCCGGCCAGTGCTGCCGGTCTACGTGCTCGACGAGACCAGCCCTGGGCCGTGGGCCCTCGGTGGCGCCTCCCGCTGGTGGCTGCATGACAGCCTGCAATCACTCGCCGCCTCGCTCGAACGGGCCGGCGCGACACTCATGCTCTGCCGGGGCAATGCGGCCGAAATCCTTCCCGCGCTGATGGAGGAGGTCGGCGCCGCCGAGCTCCATGCCGGCCGGTCGCACGAGCCCTGGGCACGGGCCGTCGAAACCGCACTGGCCGGGTCGCTCGGCGAGCGCCTGCACCTGCATCGCACCACCACCCTGTTCGACCTCGACTCGATCCGGACCGGCGGCGGCACCGCCTACGGCGTCTACTCGCCGTTCGCCAAGGCCTGCCGAACCCGCGGCGATGTCGGCGAACCGCTGCCCGCGCCCCGGACGCTGGCCGCGGTCAAACCCCCGCGCTCGGACCGTCTCGAGGACTGGGCGCTACTCCCCACCAAGCCGGACTGGGCCGGGGGCTTCCGCGAGATGTGGCACGTCGGCGAGCCCGCCGCCCAAGCCCGGCTGCACGACTTCCTCGCCGCCACCGTCAGCAAATACAAGACCGGCCGCAACCTCCCCGGCGAAGACGGCACCAGCCGCCTCTCCGCCCATCTGCACTGGGGCGAACTCTCCGCCCGCCAAGTCTGGCACGGCGCCCGCGCTCTCCCCCCCGGCGATGACCTCGACACCTACACCGGCGAAATCCTCTGGCGCGAATTCTCCGCCTACCTCCTCTGGCATCACCCCACCCTGCCGGAAGCCCCGCTCCGCCCCGCCTTCGACAAGCTCCCGTTCCGCAAGGCCCCGTCCGAACTCGCGGCCTGGCAGCGGGGCGGCACCGGAATCCCGATCGTCGATGCCGGAATGCGACAGCTCTGGCATACTGGCTGGATGCATAACCGCGTCCGCATGGTCGCCGCCTCGTTCCTGGTCAAGCAGTTGCTGATCGACTGGCGCGAGGGCGAGCGCTGGTTCTGGGACACGCTGGTCGACGCCGACCTCGCCAGCAACGCCGCAAGCTGGCAGTGGGTGGCCGGCTGCGGCATCGACAGCCAGCCCTTCTTCCGCGTGTTCAACCCGGTCAGCCAGGGCGAGACGTGGGACAAGGCCGGCGGCTACGTGCGGCACTGGGTCCCGGAACTGGCCAGACTGCCGGAGAAATATCTCCATGCCCCCTGGACCGCTCCCCCCGAGGTGCTGACCCAGGCGGGTTTGACGCTCGGAAAAACCTACCCCAAGCCGCTCGTGGACCTCGGCGCCACCCGGACGCGCGCGCTGGACGCCTACCGGAATACCGTCCGCGGAGCCGCCGCTTGATCCCACAAGGCGCCGCCCTGCGCATCGTCGGCGACGTCCATGGCGATCTCCGCGCCTTCGACGCCGCCGCCAGCACCGACCGTTTCCTGATCCAACTCGGCGACCTCAGCGACCATGGGCCGGACAGCGCCGGCGTGCTTCGCCGCATGTTCGAGCTGATCGATGCCGGCCGCGGCCTGTTCATCCTCGGCAACCACGACCGCAAGCTGGGCCGCTCCCTGGCCGGCTTCGCCGTCCGCACCGACGCCGCCCTCGAAGCCACGCTCGAACAGCTCGACCCGGCGCTCCGCGAGCGCGCGCTGCAGGAGATCACCCGCGCCCCCGCCTGGCTCATCCGCGGCACCACGGCGTTCGTCCATGGCGGCTTCCACCCCGCCATGCTCAGCGAGAAGCCGCCGCCACCGCTCGGCCGCGTCGACCCTCTGCTCTCCCGCGCCCTCTTCGGCGAGACCACCGGCCGCATGCAGTCCGACGGCTACCCGGAGCGTGTTGTCCGCTGGGTCGACCGCATCCCGGCCGGCATCACCGTCTACTGTGGCCACGACCAGCGCAGCACCGATGGCCGCCCCTACGTCAAGGCCGGCGCCTCGGGCGGGAAGGCCATCTTCCTCGACACCGGCGCCGGCAAGGGCGGCCACCTCTCCTGGATCGACTTGCCCGCCGAACCCTGATCGCGCTCCCGTGTTAGGTCCATACCGTAGGATGGGCACAGCCCACCTCCTCCCCCCAACCACGAGGTCCACATGTCAGACAACCCGCTCGACCCGTCGCCCGAGTTCAAGCAACACGTCACGGCGCTGGCCAAGCAGCTCTTCGAGGCCGACGGCAGCCCCGAGGGCCGCATGGCCGAATACGAGGAGCGCGCCGACGAACTCGCCCGCATGGAGATGGCCGGCGCCGCCGGGCTGCAGAACGTCGAGGACTCCAAGGCGGTGATCGTCGAGGAAGCCTCGATCCAGAAGAACCTCGGCGAGTTCCCTGCCGGCCCGTTGGGCGACGAAGGCCGTTTCATGGAGACGCCGATGACCCGCGAGGAATTGCGCACCACCGACCCCGCCGACCTGCCCGAAGGCGGCACCTCCGCTTAATGGAGGGTGGGCCGCGAGCCCACCCTCACACCCAATCCGCCCGTCGGACCAACCCGACCGGCAGGTCCTCATACAGATGCGGAAACGCCGGCAGCCCCGGCTCGCTCACCTCCCACCGCACATCCAGCTCCTCTGCGTCCACATGCAGGACCACCAGCTGCTGCCGCCCGGCGAAGTGCCGCTCCAGCACGAACGGCAATTGCTCCGCCGTGCACAAATGGATGAACCCTCCCGCTGGGCAGGCCAGCCCGTTCGGCTGCGCCGCATCCCACTCGTCGATCCCAATCACATGCAGCAACCACGCCATTTGTCAGCCTAATCCCTCTTCCTTAAGCAATCGCTCATGCCCCTTATCTACCTGATTGCCGGCGAAGCCAGCGGCGACGTCCTCGGCGCACGCCTCATCGCGGCACTGCGCCGCCAGCGCGACGGCCTCGCCTTCGCCGGCGTCGGCGGCGCCCGCATGGCCGAGCACGGGCTCACCAGCCTGCACCCCATGGCCGATCTCGCCGTGATGGGCCTCGTCGAAGTCCTCCCCCGCCTGCGCACCATCCGTCGCCGGCTCGACCAGACCATGGCCGACATCGCCGCCAGACGGCCCGACGTGCTGGTGACCATCGATTCGCCGGGCTACACCAGGCACGTCCTGAAACGCGCGGCCGAGCTCGGCGTGAAGCGGGTCCACTACGTCGCCCCGCAAGTCTGGGCCTGGCGCGAGAAGCGGGTCCGTCACTTTCCCGGCCTATGGGACAAGTTGCTCTGCCTGCTCCCGTTCGAGCCCGCCTGGTTCGCCGCCCGCGGCATCAGGGCCGATTTCGTCGGTCACCCCGTGCTGGAGTCCGGCGCCGGCGATGGCGACGGTGCCCGCTTCCGCGCCCGGCACGGCCTGGCCCACGACCCGGTGCTCATCCTCATGCCCGGCAGCCGCCGCTCGGAAGTCCCCCGCCTGCTGCCGATCTTCGAGCAGGTCGTGCATCGCCTCGCCCGCTCCGCGCCGGAAGTCCGCCCGGTGCTGCCCGTCTCCGCCGTGGTCGCCGATACCGTCCGCCGCGCGACCGAGGGCTGGCAGACCAAGCCGATCGTCACGACCGAGCTCGCCGACAAGCACGACGCCTACGCCGCCGCGTCCGTCGCCCTGACCAAATCCGGCACCTCGACGCTCGAATTGGCCCTCGCCGGCGTGCCGATGGCGGTGACCTACCGCGTCAACCCGATCAGCGCCGCCATCGCCCGCCGCGCCATCAAGGTGCCGCACGTGGCCATGGTCAACCTGCTCGCCGGCCGCGCCGTGGTGCCGGAACTGCTGCAGCAGGACTGCCGCCCGGACATCCTGGAGCGGACCGTCCTGGATCTCCTCCGCAACGGCGTCGCCGCGGATCAGCAGCGCGCCGCCTTCGCCGACATCCTGGCGAGCCTTCGCCCGCCCGGGGGCCTACCCTCCGACGCCGCCGCCCGCCAAGTGCTCGAGCTTTTGGATCAGGCCTGACTGGATCGCGACCCGGCGCGACGCCGCAATACTCTCCGTCACCGCGATCGCCGCCTCCAGCGCCCGCCGCCCCGCCAGCGCATCCACCAGCACGTCAGCCCCGTCCAAACACGACGCCGCAAACGCCTCATGCTCGGCCGCCATGCTGTCATGCTCGGTCCAACCCACCTCCTCGCGCCGGAACCCGCCGGTCCCCGGCAGCGGCAGCCCGCGCTCCCGCCCGATCATCACCAGCTTGCGCGCCACGAAATCCGCCGACAGGTAGCCCTCTTCCGAGAACAGCCGCATCCGCCGCTCCGTCTTCAGCGAGATCCGGCTCGCCGTGATCGTCGCCACGCAGCCGTTCTCGAACCGCACCCGCGCATTCGCGATGTCCTCCAGCGGGCTCGACACCGCCGCCCCCATCGCATCCACGCTCAGGATCGGGCTGTGCACCAGCGCCAGCACCAGGTCGAGGTCATGGATCATCAGGTCCAGGATGACCGAAACGTCGGTCCCGCGCGGCTTGTACGGCGCGATCCGGGTCGCCTCGATATACAGCGGCCGCGTGATCCGGCTCGAGATCGCCCGGTGCTCCGCCGAATAGCGCAGCAAATGCCCCACCTGCAGCACCCGATCGTGCTCGCGCGCCAACGCGGCCAGCCGGTCCGCCTCGTCCAGCGTCGCCGCGATCGGCTTCTCCACCAGCACGTGCCGCCCGGCCGCCAACGCCTGCGCCGTCAGCTCGAAATGCGTCTCCGCCGGCGACGCCACGATCACCGCATCGCTGGCCGCCAGCAGCGCCGCGAGCCCCAGCGCCGGCGCCCCGCCCGCCTCGCGCCCGATCGCCGCCGCCCGCTCCGCCTGCGGATCATACAGCCCGGCCAACACCGCCCGCCGGCTCGCCTTCACCTTGAGCGCATGGAACCGCCCAAAATGCCCCGCGCCAATGATCCCGATCCGGAGTTGTGCCATGCGGCGCCTGTAGCAGCCGCGTCGGCGCCGGTCCAACGGCACACAAAAACTTGTGATGGCGCGTTTACGTTACTAATGTATAACGTTCCGATGGCCGATAGCAAACTGGCGGATGCCGCCGCGCTCCGCAAAAGCATGGAAGACGCCGCCGGCGTCGCCGGCCCGCTCTGGCTCAGCTTCGTCTTTGTGCTGTTCTACGTCCTCCTGGCCATCGCCGGGGTGACGCACAAGACCATGTTCCTCGAAAGCCCGATCAAACTGCCCTTCCCCGACGTCGAGCTTCCGCTCATGGCCTTCTTTTGGATCGGGCCCGTCATCGTCTTCTTGGTGCACGCCTACGTCCTGCAACATCTCGCGCTGCTCGCCGGCCGCGTCCGCGCGCTCGACGCAGCACTGAAGACAGATCCTCACCCGGACGAGACCGGCGCGCTCCTCCCCGTCAACATTTTCGTGCAGATGGTCGCCAATCCACCAAAGCCCACCCAGGCCGTGTCGGGCACCCTCATGCCGCTGGTCGCCTGGAGCACCGTCGTCGTCGGCCCGATCCTCACCCTATTGTTCTTCGAACTTCAATTCCTGCCCTTCCACAGCGAGCGGAGCACCTGGTGGGCGCGCGGCTTCGTCCTGCTCGATCTCGGCCTGCTCTGGTTCTTCTGGCCCCGCGTCTCGCTCCGGTCGGCCGAACTGCCGGGCTGGCTCGGTTGGAGCGGGACGGGCTGGCGACTAGCCTTCATGTCGGCCTTCTCGATCGCCACGTTCTACATCGCCGTCCTCGTCGCCACCTTCCCCGGCGAACGATTGTATCAGGCGCTGCCCATGGTCCCGCTGCACGAGACGCTCATCAGCGGCGAACAGACCGGCGACCACCGCGTCCACCCCCTGTTCCCTGACCGCTTGTTCCTAGGCGGCACCGATCTCATCGACCACAAGGTCTATGACACCCAAGCCAAGCTCGCCACCATGCTGCCGGAAGTCTCCATGCGCGGCCGCCATCTCGAGCGCGCGATCCTGGTCGAGGCCCAGCTCGGCCGCATGAACTTCATCGACGCCCATCTCGAGGGCGCCTCCCTGCTCCGGCTCCGCGCCCAAGGTGCCTGGTTCAACGGCGCCAATCTCGAAGGCGCCCAGCTGGACGACGCCCAACTCCAAGGAGCCTCCTTCTATGGCGCCCAGATGAACGGCATCACGATGGAACGCGCCCAACTGCAGGGCGCCAGCATCGCCGGCGCCCACCTGCAGGCCGCCTGGCTGGCCAACGCCGCCCTGGACGGCGCCTCTCTCGCCGGCGCCGACCTCCGTCGTGCCACCCTCGACGATGCCTCCCTCATCGGCACCAGCCTCAAAGGCGCCCACCTCCAAGCCGCGTCCCTCGCCGGCACCAAAGTGGAGGCGGCCAATTTCCTCAACGCCGAACTGTGGAAAACCGATTTCCGGCGCGTGGCCGGCGGCCGAGGCGTCGCGTGGGACAACACCAAAGCAGGCAGCGAAACCTTCTGCGCCGGGCTGCGGGACGATAATTGCGGGATCGCGCCGAGCGTCGAGGACATCATCGCCCATGTGCCCGACCTCGCCCATCGTGCCGGCATGCTGGCGCGCCTGACCCAGCCGTTGTCGAGTGAAAAGAAGGAATATTGGGAGCCAGCCAGCGACGACGACCGAAGCAGACTGCCGCGGCTGAACGATCTGGCGCGCGAGGATAGCGGATCGTGGGTGGACGTTGCCTGCGCCGGACAGGGCGCACCGCACGTCATCGCCATGATCGTGGATACCTACGGCGACACGCAGGACTGGAGCCGGCCCAAGACCGCAACGGGCAGGAGGAACCTCGCCGAGGCATTGCTCCGGGACACATGCACGGCGTACGACGCCATCTCTCCCGACCTGAAGATGCGTCTTCGCGACCTGAGGGATCACTCTCCGTCGAATGAGCCTGAGGCTCCCGACCTAGCGCTCGCCCAAAACGCCAGTCCGAACAAAGCTACTCCCGCCGCTCTGGGTCGGCGCGCGGCAAGCCGCGCGCGATGACCGCCGCTAAGCCCTACCTGAACGACCCAGGCCTATTCGCGCCCGGCCGCAACCGCATCCCCGCCCGCAGGTGCTGAAACGGCAGCGTGCCGGGATCGGCCACCACCGGCCCCGGCGCCGCCGCCACGATGACAAGGCGCGCGATCGGCCCGAAATCCGCCCGGAAGTGCACCGACGATTTCAGCGCCAGGATGCCAACCTCCGCCGGCTCGATCCCGACATGCCGGAGGATGGCCTGATCCAGCGCCTGCATCTTGCGTGACACCACCACGACCCGCACGCCGCCGACCTCGACCAGCGCGCACGGCCCCAAATTCCCCGGGTTTCCGCTCCCCATCGGCCCCGTCAGCGTGAACCGTCCATCCGTCAGCCGCAGGACCCGAGCCTGCACCGAAAGCGGCACCCCATCCGATTTTCCCCCGAGTTCGAGCGCCACCGTCCCGCCCTCCCCCGCCGCATGGCACGCGGCCGCGCTCTGGGCGTCGTTGATCAGGCACACGACCGCCCCGACCGCGCCTTGCCGGATCAGCTCGGCCAGCAACCCGGTGGTATCCCCATGCCCGCCGCCGCCAGGATTGTCCTGCGTATCCGCGATCACCACCGGTCCCCCCGGCCCGGCCTCCCGCATCGCCAGGCCGACCGCCTGCGCCGCATCCAGGATCTCCTCTCCGAACGCCGTCTCCCGCCGCTCCAGCTCCACCAAGAACCACAGAGCCGCCGCCGCCGCCGCGCCGTCGCTCTCGGCATAGACGACGAAGGCCGGCCCGCAGCCCTCGAAATCCGCATACGGAAATCCGAAACACCACGCGATCTCCGCCGCCCCCGTCTGTGCCTGGATCGCGTCGCGTGCCGCCATCACCTCCTGCATCGGCCCCGCCAGCGTGCACTGGCTGGTGATCGGCAACAGATAATCCAGTTGTCGAAACGCCCGCGCGAACGGCCGTCCCAGCGCGATCCGGTGCAACAATAGCCGCATCGCCCGGGCCCCGGCCGCCGGCATATCGACGTGCGGATAGGTCCGATACGGCGAGATGGCGTCCGCCAGCTCGACCATCTCCGCCGTCAGGTTCGCGTGCGGATCGAGACTGATCGCCACCGGCACCCCGCCGACGATCGCCCTGACCCGGCGCAGCAACTCGCCCTCCATGTCCGGAAAGCGCTCCGCCACTCCTGCCCCATGTAAATCCAGATAGACCCCATCGAGCGTCCCGCCGTCCAACGCCGCCGAAAGCCCGGCGCAGATCAGCGCCGCGATCCGTTCGAACGCCTCGTCTTGCACCGGCCCCGCCGGGTTGGCGAAGCACCACGTCAGCGGCACCACCTCATGCCCGTCCGCCGCCTCGATCGCGCCCCGCAGGCCGCAGGACACGCTCCGCATCTCCTCCAGCAGCGGCCCGCCCGAAATCAGCCCAGGAAGCCCGCCCGGCTTGAGAAAATCGGCGTACGTCGTCGGTCGCGGCGCAAACGAATGACTTTCATGCAAAAACCCACCGACCGCGATCCGCATGCTGTTCTCCCCGTTCGAGGAGATCACATTGCCTCCAAACCCCGCTCCCGGCGCAAGAGCGGAGCGGCATCACCGCTCCGCTCCACGATCCGGATCAGAGCTTCTTGGCGCGCACCATCAACGCGTCCAGCTTCGTGCAGGTCTCTGCCGTCACGGTGCCGTTTCCGGTCGCTTCGCCCATCTCCTGCATGATCTTCGAGGCTTCATCAGGCTTGGCCGATATCTTCGACATGAGCGCCTCGGAAACATCGGACGCCTTGCTCATGGCGTCTTCCGCCGTGCAGGCCGCGAACGCAGTGGAGTGCAGCGCGGCCAGAAAGATGCCGGCGACGAGAGCGGATTTGACCATGGAACATCCTGCTTGAGAATACGCCCCACAGATGCGCATGAATTGTTTAACGCATCGTTGCCAACCGCCCCGACCGGTCGTACTTGCGCCCAACTCGGCTCATCGGCATATCCCGCGCTGACCACGGAGCCGTCCACAACCCATGATCTACTTCAGCAAGCTCAAGACCGCGCTGATCGCCGGCGTGTGCGTCCTGGGCGTGCTCCTCTGCATCCCCAACTTCGTCGCCAAGCCCGCCGCTTGGCTTGCCTGGCGCACCGTCCATCTCGGCCTCGACCTTCGCGGCGGCTCCTACCTCCTGCTCGAAGTCGACATGGCCGCCGTGAGCAAGGAGCGCCTCGACAGCCTCGCCGACGTCGTGCGAACCGCGCTGCGTAGCAAGATCCAGTTCCAGCCGCCGCAGGTCCAGGCGCCGCAGAACCGCGTGCTCGTCCGCCTGCGCGACCCGCAGCAGACCGGCGACGCGGTCAAACTGCTGCAGGACGCCACCAAGGACACCAGCGGCGCCGTCCCCGAATACGCCGTCACCTCGACCACGCCCGGCGAGATCAGCCTCGCCCTCTCCGAATCCGGCATCCGCGACCGCGCCAACGCCGCCATCCTGCAATCCATCGAGATCGTCCGCCGCCGCATCGACGAGACCGGCGTCCTCGACCCCCAGATCACCCGCCAGGGCGACAACCGAATCGTCGTCCAGCTGCCGGGCGTCGACGACCCCAACCGCATCAAGGACCTCATCGGCAAGACCGCCAAGATGACCTTCCGCCTGGTCGACGACGCGGCCAACCCGGCTTCGCCCACCCCGCCGCCCGGCGACGACCTCCTCCCCGTCGAAGGCCAGCCCGGTGCCCGCGAAGCCGTTCGCCGCCGGGTCGAAGTCGACGGCGCGAACTTGACCGACGCCCGCCCCGGCCAGGACACCCAGAACAACCGCTGGGTCGTCAACTTCACCCTCGACAGCCTCGGCACCCGCAAATTCGCCGACGTCAGCACCGCCAACACCGGCAAGCGCTTCGCCATCGTGCTCGACGACAAGGTCATCTCCGCCCCCGTCATCCGCGAGCCCATCACCGGCGGCCGCGGCCAGATCAGCGGCAACTTCACCGCTTCGTCCGCCCAGGACCTCTCCGTCCTGCTCCGAGCCGGCGCACTGCCGGCCCCGCTGACGGTCGTCGAGGAACGCCCCGAGCTCGGGGCCGACTCCATCCGCGCCGGCGCCTTCTCGCTCGGCATCGGCCTGCTCTTGGTCATGGTCTACATGGCCGTGTTCTACGGACTGTTCGGCTGGTATGCGAACGTCGCGCTCGCCTTCAACCTCATCCTGCAGATCGCCGTCCTCTCCCTTCTCGAAGCCACGCTCACCCTGCCGGGAATGGCCGGAATCCTCTTGACCTTGGGCGTCGCCGTCGACGCCAACATCCTCATCAACGAGCGCATCCGCGAAGAAGTCCGCCACGGCCGCACCCCCCTCAACGCGCTCGAGACCGGCTTCCGCCGCGCCTACGGCACTATCATCGACAGCAACGCCACCGCCTTCCTGGCCCACGTCATGCTGTTCGTGTTCGGCTCCGGCCCGGTCCGCGGCTTCGCCGTCACCATCACCGTCGGCATCGTGACGACGTTGTTCACCGCCACCCTCGTCGCCCGCCTCCTCATGGTCCGCTGGTACGTCGGCACCCGCCCCAGCATGCTGCCGGTGTAATCAGAGATGTTCATCCGCCCCCTGTTCCGTCTCGTTCCCGACGAAACCACCATCAAGTTCATGCGCGGCCGCTTCGCCGGGCTGGCCACCTCCGCCTTCCTCTCGATCGCCTCGCTCATCCTGTTCTTCCACCCCGGCCTACATCTCGGCATCGACTTCCGCGGCGGCATCGTCATGGAAGTCCGCACCCCCGGCCCGGCCGACTTCACCAAGATCCGCGCCGCCCTCGTCACCTCGCAGGTGCCCGACGCCGGGCTGCAGCGCTTCGGCGCCGACGATGACGTGCTCATCCGCCTGGACCCGCAGGGCAACGAGCAGGCCACCCAGCAGACCGTCAGCAAGATCCGCGCCGCCCTCGAACAGGCCGAGCCCGGCACCCGCGTCGTCCGCACCGACGCCGTCGGCGCGTCCGTGTCCGAGGAGCTGTTCCGCAACGGCATGCTGGCGCTCGGCATCAGCCTGCTGATGATCCTGGTCTACATCTGGTTCCGCTTCGAATGGCAGTTCGCCGTCGGCGCCGTCGTCACGCTGATCCTCGACGTGACCAAAGCGATCGGCTTCCTAGTCATCACCCGCATCGAGTTCGACCTGGTCATGGTCGCCGCCATCTTGACCGTCATCGGCTACTCCACGAACGACAAGGTGGTCGTCTACGACCGCGTGCGCGAGAACCTGCGCAAATACAAGACGATGCCGCTGCGCCAACTGATCGACCTCTCCATCAACGAGACGCTGAACCGCACCCTAGGCACCTCGATGACCGTGTTCCTGGCCAGCCTGCCCTTAGCCCTGTTCGGCGGCGCGTCGCTGTCCGGTTTCGCCCTGATGATGCTGTTCGGCATCGTCGTCGGCACCTCCAGCAGCATCTTCATCGCCGCCCCGATCCTGCTGTTCCTGGGCGAAAACCGGCTGCGGCGCGACGCGCAACCCGTGCCCGAGAAGATCCCCGTCGCCGCCAAGCCGAAAGCGCGTTAACCCGTCAGCCAGGCCAGCGACGACCGCAGCCGCTCCGCCGCATCCTCCTCGATCACCCGCCCATGCGTGACCACGACCCGGTCGGGCTGCCACCGCACCACCCGGCGCGCCGCCTGCGCCTTCTCCCGCCGCCCCAGCCCGACCAGCGCGCGCAGATACCCCGGCGCCCGGCTCTGCGCCGTCGTGTTCCCCAACACCCGCGCGATCGGCCGCAGCAGCCAGGGCAGCTTCCCCGGCTCGAAATTCTGCACCAAATCCGTCATCACAGCCGTGCCGCTCGCGCGATGGAACATCGCCACCTCGCGGAACCCGGCGGCGCCGCTGATGACCTCCTGCTCGATCTCGCCCGCCCACGCCGCCGGCGGCTGCGACGACAGATCCTGATCGATACGCAGCCCCGACCGCCGCACCTGGCGGCGCCGGCGCAGGCCGGGTGCCGCGTAGGTCGTCGTCTCCGGCACCGCGTCCTGCCACGCCTTGACGAACATCCAATGGACGCTGTTGGGCGCCACGAGATGGCGGATCGGCCCGATCGTCTCCAGCGCCCGCCGCAGCCCGGCGGAGTAGCGGGTCGGCGAGTGCAGCATCAGTTCGCCACTGCCGAGCCGGATCAGCGTCATCCGCACCGGGATGCCAGGCCCAATCGCGCTATCCACCATCCATATGTCGCGCGCGAGCCGCTTCGGCACGTCGAGCGGTGGGTAGAGCATGGTCGGAACGCCATGGTGGGAATGCGCCTCCCCGAACAGCGCGACGGCCAGATTGGCGGCACCGGACGCCAGCAGGGCCGGGCTGCGCAGGGCGACCCCGGCAACGCCCAGCGCGGCCGCCGCGGCGACGTCGAAGCCGCGGTGTTGCTGCATGCTGAAGCGCGGGGCGATCCCGCCCTCATAGTCGGTCAAGGCCGAATACCCCGCCTGGAACGCGGCCGCCGCCGCCGCCGCCGCGCGCACCTTGCGCGAGGCGACGGGTGCGAGCGCGATTCCGGCAAGCGCGGCGGCGATGCCGGCATCGAGGGCGGCGTGGGTCCGGCTGGTGATCATGCGGCGTTCTCCGAGCCGACCCGCCCGGTGAACGCAGGGCTCGAGTGGCTAGAAGTAACGCTCCAGCACTTGGACCACGTCGCCCGGTGCCAGGAATGTGTTGGCGGTCACCCGGCCGCTCACCGCGACGCCTCGGACCGCCCGCACCACCTCGCCGTAATCCTGCACGGCGCGGTAGGTGAACCCGCCCGCGACCGCGATCGCGGTCAGGAACGTCATGCCGGGTTGGTACGGATATTGACCAGGCTTGGCGACCTCGCCCAGCACGAAGATCGGGCGGTAGGCGATCACCTCGACGGTGACGTGCGGGTTCTTGAGGTAGTCCCCCTTCACGAGCGCCCGGGAGATATCGGTTTCGAGTTGCTGTCCCGTCTTGCCCGACGCCGGCACGCTGCCGACCAGCGGCAGTGCGATAGTGCCTTGGTCGCTGACGCGGAACTCACCGGTGAGTTGCTCCTCGCCAAAGGTCAGCACGCGCAGCAGATCGCCAGCCCCGAGTCGATAGGCGCCGGACTGATAGTCGGGCAGCGGCGGCAGGTGGTGTCCGGCATCGCATCCGGCGACGACCAGACCGAGGCCACCCAACAATGCGGCCCGGCGGCTGATGTCCTGGCGCTTGATCTCGGGTCGGCTGATCTGGGTATGAGTAAACGCCATCCACTTGTCTCCGTCGAAGGCTACGCCGGGTTGTTCACGCTATCGCGACGTAGGACGTTCCGCGCGTGAACGCTAGGGTGGTTTGGCCTATGCGTATGCTGCACCTGCTCACTCGCCCGTATCCGTGACAGTAGCGGTAGTTTCATGTTAAGTTCCTCCCATGGTGGCACCTTTATGACTCGTTTGTCGATCGTTGGACTGGCAATCGTCAGTCTTGCCGCTAGCGCGACGGCGCTGTCGGCTCAGGATTTGGTGGGCCCAGATGGCAATATCGTCCGCCCCACCAAGCTGGAGCGTGTGTGCGGCCAATCGTTGGCCCGTTTCTGCCCGGAGCTGGCGGAGATGCCCGGACAGACCCTCAACCAGACGATCTGCCTCAAGCCCTACCGTTTGAGCCTGCCGCTCTCATGCCGGGCGGCCGTCACCGCAGCGATGAAGTGATGCGCGCCTGGTTCTGCGGCCTGGTTGCGCTGGCGGCCATCGCGCCGCGTCTTGCGATGGCCGACGATATGACCGCGTGCAACGCCGCGATCGCCGCGGCCGAGCGGAAAGCGGCGATGCCGAAACGGGTCATGGGCACCATCGCCATCGTCGAGAGCGGCCGCACGATGGGCAGCAAGGTCGTGCCCTGGCCGTGGTCGATCAACGTCGGCGGGACCGGTTATTATTATGAGAACAAGGATGCGGCCATCCAGGCGGTGCGCGACTTTACCGCCGCGGGACAACGCTCGATCGATGTCGGCTGCATGCAGATCAATCTGGCCGCGCACCCGGCGGCGTTCGACTCGCTCGACACCGCCTTCGAACCGTCCGCCAACGCCGACTACGCCGCCCGCTTCCTGCGCACGCTGTACCAGCAATCCGGCCGGCTCGCGACGGCCATGACGGCCTACCACTCGCAGACGCCGGAGTTCGCCAACGACTACGCCCGCCGCTTGCTGGCGGTGTGGCCCGGTGCGGCCGACCTCGGCCTGACGGTCGACGCAACGACGCAGGCGGCGAAACAGCGGCTCTCCCAGATCAACCTAGACACCGAAACCGGACCCGCGATCACCGCGCGTCGCATCTCGTTGCGCTCCGACATCTCCGGCGGCGGATCGTCGCGGCTGCTGTCGATGCACGGCACGGCATGGCCGCGCTGAAGCCAACGGGGCCCTGAGCTGTCCACCAACGTCGCGTTCTTTTCGGACTTCGCGGACGGGGCGATCCTGTTTCCGCTCGGCGCCGCCGTGCCGCTTGTGTTCGGGATCATCGGCCAGCGCCGTGCCGCGGTCGCCTGGACCGTCGCGATCGGCTGCGTATGGGCGGTCACGCTCATGCTGAAGCTGACCGGCTACACGATCGCCACCCTGTTCCCCATGTCGGTGCTCAGCGACATCGATCTGGTGACGCCGAGCGGCCATGTCGCCTCGTCGGCGGTGATCTACGGCGGGCTGGTCGGGTTGCTGCTGTCAGGCCCCGGCACCCTGGTGCGACGGTCGGTGCTGGCGGCCATCGCCGTGGCGATCGTGATCGGCACGACGCGGGTGCTGTTGGGGGTGCATTCGCTCGCGGAAGTCCTCGTCGGGACCACCGTCGGCGTGGCGGGCGCGGCCGGGCTGGCGATGGCGGCCGGCACTGCCCTCGAGCGCCGTGCGCGGCTGCCGGTCCTCGCCGCCATCGCGCTGCTCATCGTGACCTTCCACGGGGACCATTCGTCGTGGGAGCACCCGATCCAGGGCGCTGCGTTACGGCTCATCGAAGTCTGGAATGCGCATTCCTGACACCGGCGGGCAGTGCGGCCCCGATGGCGGCGAACGACCAGAACAGGAACCCGATCTCGCTCGCCGACACGACCGCGAGCGGCAATTGCACCAGCATGCCGGCGATGATGCCGGCCACCGCCACGCCCTCGAGCGTATCGTTGCGCCAGGCGCCTCGGAGTCCCAAGAACGCGATCCATAGCAACGTAGAAACCTCGATGATGCCGACGATCAGGCCCATGAGGAACCAGGTCACCACCAACTGCCCGTCCTGAGCCGACGCTCCGGCCCGCATGACGTCCGTGCTGCCGAAACCGTTCCCCCACAGCGTGCCGCCATCAGCGTCGAGCAGCTCGGCATATCCGGCCAGGCGCTCCTGCCCGCTCGCGTCGCTGCCCGCCGAGCCCGCCGGCGTGAGGAGAACGATCGCGGCCGCCAGCAGGGCCATCGCGCCGAGCAGGATGGCGGCGCGACGAACGGTGCGGCCGTGGCACAGTCCGAGCAGCAGGCCGAGCAGCAACGCGGTCCACGCGGTCCGATACATCGACAGTATCAGGCCCAGCATCGACGGCGCAGCCGCCAGCAGCAGCGCCCACCGCGACCGCCCGAACCCGAGCAGCAGCAACGCCGCCGCAGTGAACGTCGCGTAGCCCGCGGGCGTGTTCATCATGCTGAACACGCGCACCGTGTACGGCTCCGGCTGCCCGATCGAGGCGATGCTCGTGTTGACCATCCAGAACCGGTCCCAGACGGGCGGGTCGACATATTGCAGCAAGCCATACACGCCGAGCGCCGGAGCCAGGATCATCGACACCCGTGCAGCCGCCCGCACCAGCGAGGGGTCGCGCGCCGCCTCACCATGGAGCCAGAACCCGTAGGTGAGCGGCGCCCCCCATTTCAGCGCGCCGGACAACGCCTGTGTCAGGTCGCCCCGCACCATCGTCAGGACCATCGCATACAGCAGACACGCGGCGGCCACGATGAACGGCCACAGCGCCGGGTCGAGACGACGCCCGTCGGACACGCGCGCGATCACGCGCGGCGCGACGACCAGAAGGGCCAATAACGGCCCCGAGATCATGATCCCCGACGGATCGTAGCCGGCTGACGCATCCACGACCCGGCGCAGGAACGGCGCCACGCAGAACAGCACGAAGCTCGCCGAGAAATGCGCGGACGCGCCGAAGCGGAGCAAATCCCAGGCCACCACCGCCGCCCCGAGCACGAACACCGGCCGGGCGGCAGCCTGCCCCGCAAGTCCCAGCCCCAGCGTGAGCAGCAGCAGCAGCGTGATCGGTGCGGCACGGCGGAGCCAAAGGCCCGCGGCCACCCGCATCGGCACAGCGGCGGTCGTCGCCGCACTCATGCGCGCGGCCGGGCGAGCTCGGCGACCACTTCCGTGATGGCGCCGCGCATGCGACCCGCGCTGTAGAACAGCCGCGCGCGCCGTTCCGCCGGGTCGATCAGCGGGCCCGCCTCGCCCGCTTGGACCCGGCGCAAACACGCAGCGAGCGCCACATGGTCGCCGGGCGGAAACATCAGGCCGACCCGGCCACCCTCGAGGATCTCCGGAACCGCGCCGACATCGGTGGCGATCACCGGGCGCCGCGCCAGCATCGCCTCGACCAGCGTGCGGCCGAACGCCTCCGGCTCGATGGAGGGGTGGACCACCGCATCGACCGCCCGCATCAGCGCCGGCACGTGCTCCCGATGACCCAGGAAGCGGACCCGGTCGCTCACGCCCAGCTCGGTGGCGAGCGTGACCAGGGACCGAGCATACTCGTCCTCGCCGAACAGGGCGCCGCCGGCGATGACGCACCCCGCGTCCGGCGCGGCTTGCAGCGCCTGCAGCGCGATGGCTTGGCCCTTGCATGGGGCGAGCGGGCTGAACACGCCGAACACGAGCGGACAGTCGAGCCCGTGCACGTCACGGCTGGCCGGCGTGGTCCCGCCGGGGACGTCGTCGATACCGTTCGGCACGATCCGCAGCAGGCTACGCCGCCCGCCGGCTGCCGTGAAAGCGTCCGCCGCGGCGGCCGATGGCACGATGACCCGGATCGCACAGCTATTCGCCAGCCGGATCGACAGCTTGATCCGGCCCGTCCCGAAACGATCGGTCGAGAGGATGTCGTGCAGATGCCAGATCAACGGCCGGCGTGCCACGGCGCAGGCCGGAGCGGCGAGCGCGAACGCCTTCGGCGAGTTCGCATACACCAAATCCGCCGCGCGCGCGGCTCGGATCAACCGGATCAGCATGCGTGCGAGGCCGCCTGCCGCTCCAGGCAGGATCGAGGTGATGTCCAGCGCGGCGAGCGCGGACCGGAGCGGACCATCCTCCAACAGGAACGCCCGGGCACCGCGAAACGCCTGCACGACGTCGAGCAGCACCAACTCCGCCTCTGCGACCCGGCTCGCGTGAGTGACGAACAACACCCGCACCGCCGACATCGTCAGGCATGGCCGGCCTGAAGCTCGCGCCGCGCTGCAATCTTGCGGGATCCGGCGACGCTGGGCGCTGGCATCCGCTCGTCCGGCACGAACGTCAGCGTGAGGCCAACCACGTTGCCGTTGGCGCGCTGCATCTCGGGCAGGCTGTTCAGCGCCTGGGACGCCGGCGGCCGGCCGGCACGCAGACAGAACACCACGCCGTCGACGCGCGGGGCGAGCAGGGCGGCGTCCATCAGTTCCGAGACCGGAGCGCTGTCGATCAGCACCAGGTCGTAGCTCTCCGCCCAGTCGAGCAGCTTGCGGAAGCGCGGGCCCGACAGCAGCTCCGTGCTGTCCATCATCATGCTGCCGGCCAACAGGAAGTCGACGCCCGGCACCGCGCCGAGCTGCACCAGCTCCGCCTGGCCGCCGCGCAGATAGCCAGCCAGACCGGACGTTGGCGGCCCGTGCAGCGCTTCCTGCAAGAACGGCTCGCGCAAGCAGGTCTCGATCACCAGCACGCGCCGTCCCGAGGCATGCGCCATCCGGGCCAGCGCCAGCGTGACGAACGACTTGCCCTCGCCGGCGACTTCGGACGCCACCAGCAGCGTGCGATATTTGGCGCCGAACCCGGCCAGCGTCAGCCGGGCATGCAGGATGCGCATTGCCTCGAGCAAAGGCGGATGCGAGTCGAGCAACGAGATCGCCGCCGCCAGCGGGAATTCGCGTTGCCGTCCGACGATCTCCTTCTTGCCGGTCCGGCGCAGCCGCAACTCGGGCACCTGCGCGAGGATCGGGATGCGGGTGTAGGTCCTGCCGAGCGCGATCGGTCCCGATTGCTCCGGCTTGTAGGTCAGCAGCCCGGCCGACGTCGCCAGCACGGCCGCCACCGTCAGCCCGCCGAACAGGAACGGTGTGCGCTGCGGGAAGGACGGTCGCGGCGGCAGCTCGGCCATGTTCACCAGCTGCGTGCCCGGCTCGGTGATCCGGCGCTCGGTCTCGAGCTGGCTCAGCCGCTGCGACAGGGCGGCATACGCGCCGCGCTTGATCTCGAGGTCGCGGACCTTGCTGGCGACCTGAGTCTCAGCCTCCGCGGCCTGGCTCGCCGCTTCGATGCGGCTGGCCAGCTCCCGCGTCGCATCGTCGACCCGCGCCTTGGCCACGTCCAGGTTGCGCCGCGCCGCTTCGCCGACCCGTGCCGTCTCGGCCGCCAGCCTGGCGGCGATGTCGGCCTCCTGCCGCCGATAGGCGAGCAGCATCGGATTCTGCCCGCCGAGCCGCTGCGCTGCGCTGGAGGCCAGCGCACTGGCCTGCGACAATTGCTGCTTCAGATCGGCGATCGCCCGCGAGTCGCCGGCCGGACGCGCCCCCGCGCCACCGCGGGCCTCCTGCAGCCGCAGCTCGGCTTCGGCCTGCACTGCCCTGGCCTCCGACAGCTGCTGCGCCGCCTGGGTCAGCTGCTCCGAACTCAGCGGCCCGCCGGCGCCGCGCACGAGCCCATGCAGGTTGCGGAATGCCTCGATCCCGGCTTCATCGCGTTGAAGCTCGGTATCCAGCTGGCTCAACCGCTGGCGCACCCAATCCACCGCCTCGTCGCGCGAATGCCGCAGCTTGCCGTGCTCGTCATCCAGGAACGTCCGCAGCAGACCGTTCACCATCGCCTGCGCCACGTCCGGGAGCGGCGACTTGTAGCCGATCGACACGACCCGGCTGCGCCCGACCGCGCCGATGCCGAACCGGTCCTGCACCCAGTGCAGCTGGGCATCCGCATCGCCCGACAAGCGCGAACAATCGGGCGGCCGCAGCCGGTTGATCAACTGCCGAGCCACGGCGGCGCAATCGGCTTCGATCGCATCCGTGATACCGGGCTCGGCGAACAGAAGCCGCAGCAGCCGCGGCGAGCGGATGAGCAGGATCGTGCTCTCCACATCCGCCGGGTCGCCCACCTTCTGGGCAGAGGCCGGCGACGAGGAGCCCGCCAGCGGTTCGCGGTCGGCCACGATGATCGACCCGTTCGCGACGTAGCTGACCGGCAATATGTAGAGTAGGCCGAGCGCGAGGAACAACGTGATCCCGAACGTCAGCGCGACGATGAGCCGCTTCTGCCAGAGCTGGCCGAACAGCGAGGCGCGCGCCGGCTCGTCGCCGACGAGATCGCCGGGGCTGTCGCCATGGCCCCTGCTGGAGCTGTCACCCGGGCGCACGCCAGAGCTATCGAGTGTCGCGTCCATCTTCTTCCTCATCCTGCGGGCCCAGCAGGTCAGCGTGCAGCGCTGTCCTTGAGGCGGCGATTCGTCGGCCGAGACGACAAGTCCGTCATACAATCCATGTCATGAGATGGAAGCTTAATCGTGTTCCCATGCCCGTCACTACGCGGGCAAAATAAATCAGCGTTTGACCTCCATCAAAATCCCGCGACACCGGGACGGCCTGATTCGAGGCGTGCCGGTGTCGCCACCCGCTCCGGCGTCGAGGACGATCCGGTCGACGATCCGGCCGTGAAACGGTCGTCCGACTGTGTCGTAAGTTCCTGGTACAGACTTGGCGCGAGAAGGTGTCTTGCAACTTCTCTTCATTCAACGGTTAACTATGATCAGTGATCTAGTTCAAAGGCTCAGATACTCGGCGATGCGCACACCTTCATCGACCGCTGGCCGCCTGCGTGACAACAGCGTTCCGAGTGGCCCTTCATCTCACCCCCGGTTCGACGCCCGCAACTGGCCCGCGATGAAGCGGCCGACGGGTGAAGTCAGGCGGCTCCCAGCTCTCCCGGCCCCGGCCATCGACCAGACGCCGACCCTGCGGACGGCGCAGAACGCCTGCTACGAGGCGCTCAGCCTCGCGCTGAAAGAGGGCCACGTTTTCGCCGCGCTGACGGGGCCGGAGGGTTCCGGCAAGACGACCGTACTCCAAGCGGTGCTGTCCGACCGCACGAACCGGGCGCTGCGCTGCATCCGCATTTCCGATCCTGATAAAGTGCCGGCTTCGCTGGCCGAGCAGATCGAGCAAGTCGCCTACGCCGAGGCCGACAAGCCCGAAAACCTCGAGCGCCATGTCGTCCTGGCCATCGACGACGCCCATCTCTCCTCGCACGAGCTGCTGCGCTGCCTGACGCGGCTGGCGGCGATGCGCGAGCCCGGGCGCCGCGTGCCGCAGATCCTGCTGGTCGGACGGCCAGACCTCTGGGACCGGCTCGCGGCCGACGAGTACGAAGCCCTCGCCCGCCGCATGTCCATCCGCGCCGCCTTGCCGGCGGCCGAAGAGGACGCCGATCCCTGGGCGTCGGTCGAGGACGAAGTCACGCGGACGATGACGCAGCTTCGTGCCGAGGCCGAGCGCCTGCCGAACCTGCGTGGCAACCCGGACCCGGCATACGGGCACGACCGCCAGTTCGAGCGCGAGTACGACTTCGGCTCCAACCCCGAGGACTACCCCGACGGCGATCTGGATGCGGGGCACGAGGGCCAGGTCCCGCCCCCGAGCATGTTCGCGCTGTTCCCCGACCCGCCGCCGAAATCGAGCCGCTCGGCTGCCCGGGAGACGCGCCGCCGCCTGGTGATGCCGCTGGTCAGCCTGTTCGTGGGCCTGGCGGCGTTCGCGTTTGCGCTGTCCTTCTATGACTGGCCGGACCTGCTCGGCGATATGCCGTGGTCCGACCCGAAACCCTCGACGCCGTTCGTGATGCCGCGCTTGCCGCAGGCGGAAACCTACGGCCTGCCGTTGCCGCCCGCCCAAACGCCACCCCCGAGCGCGTCGGCGGGTGCCAGCAGCCAGGGGGCATTGCCAAAGCCCAACCAGCCGCCCGCGCCGCTGCCCCGCCCGGCTGCCACGTCGCCGGCACCCACGCCTGCCGCGCCGCAAATCGCGTTGGGGCCGCCCGAGCGGCCGCTCATCCCCGCCGTGCCGGCGGAAAAGCCGGCCGCGCCCGCACCGGTCACCGCCGAGACCCCGACCCGGTCGGAACCGACCCCGCCGCCCGTCGCCGCCCTGCCCGCGCCGTTGACCCCGGCCCCCGCGGCGGTCAGCCAGCCCTCGCCCGCCCCGGTCATCGTGCCTCCCGCCGCCCCCGCGCGGGCACCGGCCGTGGCCGAGGCACCGGTGTCGCCGGCGGTGATCGCCTTGCTGGTGCGGCGCGGCGACGAAGAGAGCGCGATCGGCGACATCTCGGCGGCCCGCCTCTTCTACGAACGCGCCGCCGAAGCCGGAAACGCTCTGGCCGCCCGACAGATGGGACGGAGCTACGATCCGGCGTTCCTGCCGACCGCCGTCGCCAACGCACTCGCCGATCTCGGCAGGGCCAAGCACTGGTACCAACGCGCCGCTGCACTCGGCAACCCGGACGCTGCCGCGCGCCTCAAGGCTCTCACCCAAGGACGTTGATCGTGCGATTCCCCTTCGTCGTCCGCGCGAGATCCCTCGCCGCGCTTGCCTTGTGCATCGCAATGCCCTGCTTGGCGCGGGAAACCGTCGCGCAGCCCCGATCCGCCCTGCCGCTGATCCCCGACACCCAAGTCGTGCCAGCGACGGCCGTGCTCGGCATCATCTCCGGCGGCCTCTCGGGCACCTACATCCGCATCGCCGCCGACATCGCCACCGTGTTCAGCGCCAAGGTGCCGGACTTCCGCATCTTGCCGATCGTCGGCAAGGGCTCGTTGCAGAACATCTCCGACATCCTCAACGTCCGTGACGTCGATATCGCGATCGTCCAGTCGGACGTGCTCTCCTATCTCCGGCAGAAGCCGTCATTGGTCGGGCTGACCAACAACGTCTCCTATCTCGCCAAGCTCTACGACGAAGAAGTCCACATCCTGGCACGCGACGAGGTCGCCACCGCCGCGGACCTGAACGGCAAGCGCGTCGCGGTGGACGCCCGGGGCAGCGGCACCGCATTGACCGCGTCGGTCATCTTCGACGCGCTCGGCGTCAAGCCGATCGTGCTCAACGACGACCCGGAGGCCGCGCTGGCCAAGATGAAGCGCGGCGAAGTGGACGCCCTGGTCTACGTCACCGGCAAGCCCGCCCGCTTATTCTTCGACGCGAGCGGCAGCGGCCTGCACTTCCTCGGCCTGCCGCTCAATCCGGCGCTGCTGCAGACCTACCTGCCGTCGCGGCTGACCCACGCGGACTATCCCGCGCTCATACCCGAGGATGGCTCGATCGAGACGGTCGCGGTGGGTGCCGTGCTGGCGGTGTATAACTGGGCGCCTGGCACGGAGCGGTATGCGCGTCTGTCGCGGTTCGTGGACAGCTTCTTCGACAATCTGGCCGAGTTGCAAGCGCCGGGTCGACATCCCAAGTGGAAGCAGGTCAGCCTCACCGCGCAGGTCCCCGGCTGGTCGCGGTTCCGCGAGGCGCAATCCTGGCTGCAACGGCATGGCACCAACGTCCCGTCCGACGCCGCGCCAGCCGCTGCAAACGCCAGCCGGTAGAGCTAGAACCTTACGCCGCGGCTTGCCGCTCGAGCGCACCGATCAGCGCATCGACGTTGTTGTTGTTGCGCGATAGGAACGCGGCGTAATCGGAGCGCTGCGTCAGGCGGAGGCTGGTGCCCTCGGCGATGACGTCGATTACGGTCGGCCGGCCAGAGTCGAAGTTGACCACCCACTGCGCATTGTTGGGCTGCTGGTTGGGACGGCTGATCAGCGTCCCCACCAGATAGTCGCCGTCCCGCACCGAGGTCTGGGTGATGCGGAACGTCACGCCACGGAAGTCGCCCAGCTTGGCCAGGATGTTGTTGATCAACACGGCATGGAACAACTGCAGGAAGCGTTGCTGCTGCTGCGGCGTCGCCACCCGCCAAAACCGGCCCAGGACGAACGTGCCGATGTCGTTGACGGCCAGCGCACGCTCGACGAGCGGCGTCATCTGTTGGCGCTTGGCCGCCAACGGGGCATCGGCGTTGACGATGGCGACCAGTTGATTGCCGAACTGCTCGATGAACCGGGTCGCCTCGGCCGACCGGTCCGATTGCGCCCAGGCAGGCAGCCCAGACGCCGACAACAGGAGTGCGGAAACAGAAGTCAGCAGAACGCTGCGACGTGTAATCATTGACATTGTCTATGCTCTCTACAGCCGTATCCCGAACCCCCGGTCCTCGTCACCGAAGATCGGGGATCGCCAGGGGGAAACGCTCAAATCGTCAGAAGGTCCGTCAGTTCAATCGCGCTAGCGGCTGAACCACGCCGGAACGGTGACCTTGTTGTCGTTCCGGATTTTTTCGATCTCGGCCGCCCGGTTCTGGCGGTAGAGGCTGCGGAAGGTCGCATACGGGTCGAGCGCCGTCTTCTTGATCGAGTCGATCGTGTCGATATTGCGCTCGCGCGTGTCGACCGCACCCAGCCCGTAGCGTGAATAGCCCAGCGTCGCGCTACCGCCGAAGCTGGCCCAGGTCAGCGGATCCAGACCGACGTTCACGGCGAAGCCGCTCGCGTCGCGCGGGTTGCTGGGGCCGAGCACCGGCAGGAACAGGAACGTGCCGCCGCCGACGCCCCACAGCGCCAGCGTCTCGCCGAAATCGGTATCGTGCTGCGGGTAGCCGAGGTCGGTGGCGACGTCGAACAGCCCACCGACGCCGGCGGTGGTGTTGATCAGGAACCGCATCATGGTCGTGCCAGCCCGCTGCGGCCGCGTCTCGATCACGTCGTTGGCGAAGGTCACCGGGCTCGAGATGTTGGTGAGCAGGTTATGGATCGGAGCGCGGACCGCCCCCGGCACCACCGTGCGGTAGGCCACCGCGATCGGCCGCAGGACATACGTGTCGACGCCGTCGTTGATCTTGTAGAAGAACCGATTGGTCGGTTCGAGCTGATCGTTGGCTTCGTTATACTCGGCCATCGCCAATTGGTCGTCGGGCGCGGGCTTCGTCGCGCAGGCACCGAGACCGACGACGCTCGCCGCTAGCAAGATCCGGGGCAGAACCCAACCCATCTTCATTCCTTACACACCGTTCGCTCTCTTATGATCGGCCATACCGGTGAACACAACTTTGCCAAACGGCGTAGCGCAACAGGCTCACACGCCTATACTATGCCCACCGCGTGATCGTCGCACATTCACAACCCGGATAGCAGTTCGATGAACCAGTTCGCCTCAAGCCCGCCCCGCCCTGCTGCGCCGGAAGCGACCCTGGAACGCTGGATGACCGGTCCGCGCTTTGCGCCGCTGCCAGCCCGCTCGGCGACGACTCCGGTCCCCGCGCTGTCATTCGAGTTCTTCCCGCCCAAGAACGAGGCGCTCGAGACCCAGCTCTGGACCTGTATCCGCCGCCTCGAACCCCTCGCCCCGCGCTTCGTCAGCGTGACCTACGGCGCCGGCGGCACCACCCAGGCCCGCACCCACGCCACCGTCACCCGGCTCGTGCGCGAATCCAGCCTGATCCCCGCCGCCCACCTCACCTGCGTCGGCGCCTCGCGCGAGGCCGTCGACGCGGTCGCGCGGGAGTATTGGGAAAGCGGCGTGCGCCATATCGTCGCCCTGCGCGGCGATGCCCCGCCCGGCGAGGAGTATGTCCCGCACCGCGACGGCTACCATCACGCCGTCGACCTGGTCGCCGGGCTGAAGCGGATCGCCGATTTCGAGATCTCGGTGGCCGCCTATCCGGAGGTCCACCCGACGGCGCTGAGCCCAGACCACGACCTGGACAACCTCAAGCGCAAACTGGACGCGGGGGCAACCCGCGCCATCACCAACTATTTCTTCGAGGGCGAGGTGTTCCTGCGCTTCCTCGACCGGGCGCTGGCCGCGGGGATCAGCGCGCCGATCGTGCCGGGCATCATGCCGGTGACGAACTACGCCCAGGCCAAGAAATTCAGCGCCATGTGCGGCGCCTCCGTGCCGGACTGGATGGGCGAGATGTTCTCCGGCACCGAGAACGACCCGGAGACGAGGCGCATGATCGCCGCCATCGTCGCCGCCGAGCAGGTCCGCCTGCTCCAGGCCAACGGCGTCGACGAGTTCCACTTCTATACGCTGAACCGCCCGGACCTCACCTACGCGATCGCCCACCTGCTTGGCGTTCGCCCGCAGGGGCAAGCTGCGGCAGCCGCCGCCTATACACCGGCCTGAGCAGGAACGGGCTGAGGAAGAGCGGGACCTGGCAAATCGCCAGAAACACGGAGCCTCGGCGGGCGAGCGATCGGTTGGCCCAGGTCATCCAGGGCTTTATATCCCAGGGGTGACTCGCCCGATCCAGACACCATGACCGACTACCTCGCCCGCCTGAACCCCGAGCAGCGCCACGCCGTCGAAAGCGTCGACGGTCCCGTCCTGGTCCTCGCCGGCGCCGGCACCGGCAAGACCCGCGTGCTGACGACGCGGTTCGCCCACATCCTCCTCACCAACCGCGCCTTCCCCAGCCAGGTCCTCGCCGTCACCTTCACCAACAAGGCCGCCCGCGAGATGCGCGAGCGCGTCGGCGCGATCCTGCAACAGCCGGTCGAGGGCCTGTGGCTCGGCACCTTCCACGCCCTCTGCGCCCGCATGCTGCGGCGACATGCCGCGCTGGTCGGGCTGACTTCCAGCTTCACCATCCTCGACATCGACGATCAGCTCCGTCTGCTCAAGCAGGTGATGGAAGCCGCCCGGGTCGACGCCAAGCGGTGGAGCCCGAACACGCTGATGGGCATGATCCAGCGCTGGAAGGATCGCGGCGAGATGCCCGGCACCATCAGCGCCGCCGATGCCGGCGATTACGCCGGCGGCCACGCGCCCGCGCTCTACGCCGCCTACCAGGACCGCCTGAAACAGCTCAACACCGCCGATTTCGGCGACCTCATGCTGCATGTCGTGCACATCTTCCGCACCCATGCGGACGTGCTGGCGGAATACCACCGGCGGTTCCGCTACATCCTGGTCGACGAGTATCAGGACACCAACGTCGTCCAATATCTCTGGCTGCGGCTGCTGGCGCAGGGGCACCGCAACATCTGCTGCGTCGGGGACGACGACCAGTCCATCTACTCGTGGCGCGGCGCCGAGGTAGAGAACATCCTCCGCTTCGAGCAGGACTTCCCGGGCGCCACCATCGTCCGGCTCGAGGCCAACTACCGCTCGACCGCGCCGATCCTGGCCGC
>CAZZVQ010000012.1:54980-75070 GCA_964657565.1 uncultured Acetobacteraceae bacterium | reverse complement strand
GAGACCGGGTCGGCGATCACGTGGAAGTACCCGAGCTGCATCCTGCAGGGCGACGACAGCGTCGGCGAATTCTACTCCGTCGCGGTGACGAACAACCGGCAGCAGGCCGATACCGGCACCAAGATGATCCATATCGGCAAGAACACGCGCAGCACGATCGTCTCCAAAGGGATCAGCGCGGGCCGGTCGGACAACACCTATCGCGGGCTGGTCCGCATCATGCCGAAGGCGTCGGGTGCCAGGAACTTCACGCAGTGCGACTCGCTGCTGATCGGTGATCAGTGCGGTGCGCACACAGTGCCGTACATCGAGAGCCGCAACCCCAGCGCCAAGATCGAGCATGAGGCGACGACGTCCAAGATCGCGGACGATCAGTTGTTCTACTGCCGCAGCCGCGGCCTGTCGGAAGAGGATGCGGTCGGTCTGCTCGTCAATGGCTTCTGCAAGGACGTCTTGAAGGAGCTGCCCATGGAATTCGCGGTCGAAGCGCAGAAGCTGCTCGCCGTTTCGTTGGAAGGGTCCGTCGGTTAATGTTGCGTATTCATGAACTGTGCGCTGCGGTCGAGGAGAAGCCGATCCTTCGCGGCATCAGCCTCGACCTTCCGGCCGGCGAAGTGCACGCTATCATGGGGCCGAACGGCTCCGGCAAGAGCACTCTCGGGTATGTCCTGGCCGGCAATGAGGGCTATGTGGTGACCGGGGGCGAGGTCGCGTTCGACGGGCAGGATCTGCTGGCGATGGAGCCGGAGGAGCGGGCGGCGGCCGGGCTGTTCTTGGCGTTCCAATCGCCGCTGGAACTGCCGGGCGTGAACAACGCCAACTTCCTGCGCACGGCGCTGAACGCGATCCGTCGCGCGCGCGGCGAAGCGGAGCTGGACGCGCCGGGCTTCCTGCGGCTGGCGCGCGCGGAGAGCAAGCGGCTGCATTTCCCGGACGACATGCTCAAGCGCAACGTCAACGTCGGCTTCTCCGGCGGCGAGAAGAAGCGCAACGAGGTGCTGCAGATGGCGATCCTGCGCCCGAAGCTGGCGATCCTGGACGAGACCGATAGCGGGCTGGACATCGACGCGCTGCGGATCGTGGCCGACGGCGTCAACGCGCTGCGCCGCCCGGAATTCTCGGCGCTGGTGATCACGCATCATCAGCGGCTGCTCGACCATCTCGTCCCGGACCGGGTGCATGTGCTGAGCAATGGCCGCATCATCCGCAGCGGCGGGCCGGAGCTGGCGCGCGAACTCGAGGCGAACGGCTACAGCCAAGTGGTGGCGGAGGCCGCATGAACAGCGAAGTGCTCGGGGGCGCCGACGCGTTCCTCGCCCGGTTCGAAGGCCTGCGCGAGCGGCTGCCGGGTGACGTCGCCCTGCGCGATGCGGCGGCGGTGGCGTTCAAGCGGGCCGGGCTGCCGACGGTGCGCGACGAGGCGTGGCGCTACACGTCATTGCGCGGACTCGCGTCGGTCAGCTTCGAGGAGCCGCTGACGGCGGTCGGCACGGCGCCGGATCTGGCGCCGACTCTGGACGCGCCGCGGCTGGTCCTGGTCGATGGCCGCTATCAGCCGGCGCTGTCCACGCCGCCGGACTGCATCACCCTGGAGACGTTCGCCGACAACCCGGCATTCGGCCGCGCGCCGGACGCCAAGCTGCCGATGGTCGCGCTGAACACGATGATGGCCGATGACGGCATCCGGCTGCACGTGGCCGCGGGCATCGATGCCGGGACCATCGTGCTGCTGTCGATCGGTCTGGACAACCATCGCCCCGTCGCCTTTCATCCGCGCCATCGTATCGAGTTGGAGCCCGGCGCGCGCCTGACCATCGTCGAGGTCGCGCGCGGCGAAGGCACCTATCTCCACAATGCGGTGCAAGAGATCGTCGTCGGCCACGGCGCGACCCTGGCGCATGTGCGGCTGCAGGAGGAATCGCCCCAGGCGTTCCATGTGCAGACCGGATTTGCCGAGATCGCCGAAGCCGGCACCTACGACGCCTTCATCCTGACGCTCGGCAGCCGTCTCGCGCGGACCGAGATCCACGCGCGGCTGATGGGGCCGAACGCGGCGGTGCACCTGAACGGCGCGCAGTTGCTCGGGGGCGACCAGCACGGCGACATCACCACCGTGGTCGCGCACGACGCGCCGAACTGCGCCTCGCGGCAGACGATCAAGAACGTGCTGTCGGACCGCTCGCGCGGCGTGTTCCAGGGCCGGATCGAGGTCGCCCGGGCCGCACAGAAGACCGACGGCTACCAGATGAACCAGGCGCTGCTGCTGAGCCCGAACGCCGAGATCGACTGCAAGCCGCAGCTCGAGATCTACGCCGACGACGTGAAGTGCAGCCACGGCGCGACCGTCGGCGAGCTTGACGCCGACCAGCTCTTCTTCCTGCGCTCCCGCGGCATTCCGCTCGAGCAGGCGCGCTCGATCTTGGTGCGGGCGTTCCTCGCCGAGGCGCTGGACCCGATCGCCCACGAGGACGCCCGCGCCATGCTGGAAGCCGCCGTCGAAGCATGGTGGGCCCAGCGGGACGCATCATGAACGCTCTCACACGGCCCGCCTTCGACATCCAGCGCATCCGCGCCGACTTCCCGATCCTCGGGCAGCAGGTTTACGGCAAGCCGCTGGTGTTCCTCGATAGCGCCGCCTCGGCGCAGAAGCCGCGCCAGGTGATCGGTGCGCTGGTCGAGGCGATGGAGACGCAATACGCCAACGTCCATCGCGGCCTGTACTGGATGAGCGAGCGCACCACCGAGGCGTACGAAGGCGTGCGCGAGAAGGTCGCCACTCTGCTGAACGCGCCGGATCCACGCCAGATCGTGTTCGCCAAGAACTCGACCGAGCTGATCAACCTCGTCGCGCATTGCTACGGCCGCGGCGTCATGACGCCCGGCCAGGCCGTCGTGATCTCCGAGATGGAGCACCATGCCAACCTGGTGCCGTGGCAGATGCTGCGCGACGCCCACGGCATCGAGCTGCGGATCGCCCCGATCACCGATGGCGGCGAGCTCGACATGGCGGCGTTTGAGCGTCTGCTGGAGGACGGCAAGGTCGGCCTGGTCGCGGTCACGCATATGAGCAACGTGCTCGGCACCGTCACCCCGGCGGCCCGAATCACGGCGCTCGCCCACGCCCACGGTGCCAAGGTCTTGTTCGACGGCAGCCAGGCGGTGGTGCACCGCGCGGTCGACGTGCAGGCGCTGGACGCCGATTTCTACGTGTTCACCGGCCACAAGCTGTATGGGCCGACCGGCATCGGCGCCATGTACGCCAAGCGCGAACTGCTGGAGCGCATGCCGCCGTTCATGGGCGGCGGCGACATGATCGGCAGCGTCAGCTTCGAGCGCAGCACGTGGGCCGAGATCCCGCATAAATTCGAGGCCGGCACCCCGCCGATCCTCGAGGCGATCGGGCTCGGGGTGGCGATCGATTACGTCGAGGCGATCGGCTACGAGGCGATCGCGGCGCACGAGGCCGACCTCGTCGAGCACACGCTGCGGCGCCTGGCGGAAATCCCCGGCGTCCGCGTGCTCGGTGCCGCGCAGGACCGCGGCGGCGTGTTCAGCTTCACGATGCAGGGTGCACACGCGCACGACATCGCAACGCTGCTCGATCGCGGCGGCATCGCGGTGCGGGCCGGCAATCACTGCGCCGAGCCGCTGATGCGCCGCCTCGGCGTGGACAGCACCGCGCGGGCGAGCATCGGCATCTATACGACCACGGACGAGATCGACGCGTTCGCCGATGCCCTGATCCGTGTCGGCGAGTTCTTCGCCTAAATGTTCGACGATCTCCGCGCGCTGTATAGCGACACGATCCGGCAGCATGGGCGGCACCCCACCCATGCCGGCCGGCTCGAAGACGCCGACGGTGCCGCCAAAGGCGATAACCCGATGTGCGGCGACCGAGTGCAGGTCTTCATCCGCCGCGCCGGGGACACCATATCAGCGGCGTCGTTCGAGGCGCGCGGCTGCGAGATCAGCCTGGCGAGCGCCGACCTCATGTGCGAGGCAGTGGCGGGGCAAGCGGTCGAGCGGGTGCGCGGCTTGGCCGGCGACGTAGAGATGATGGCGCGGACCGGGCACTGCGAAGTGTGCGACGCCGCGATGACGCGGCTGCAGCCACTCGCCGCGGTGCGCGATTTTCCGTCGCGGGTGAAGTGCGTGACGCTACCGTGGCGCGCGCTCGTCGCGGCGATCGACGGCAGCAAGGAGGCGACCAGTGAGTGACGGGACTGTCGAGAGCTGGACCCCGGACGGGGTGCCGGCCAGTAAGCCGAACGAGGACGCGATCATCGAAGCGATCGGCACGGTCTATGACCCGGAGATCCCGGTCAATATCTATGAGCTCGGCCTGATCTACGCGGTGGAGATCGACGATGCGAATGCGGTCAAGGTCGAGATGACGTTGACGGCGCCCGGGTGTCCGAGCGCGCAGGAGCTGCCGATCATGGTCCGCGATGCGATCATGGCGGTGCCGTATGTCTCGAGCTGCACGGTCGATACGGTGTGGGACCCACCCTGGGACCCCAGCCGCATGACCGAAGACGCCCGTCTCAGCCTCAACATGTTCTAAGGGCAACAACGATGTCCGATGTCACGACGCAAACCCGCAAGCCGCGCGCCCTGCCGCCGCTGATGCAGTTGACCGACGCAGCGGCCGAACGGTTGCGCTCGCTGTACGGGAATGGCCGCCAGGGGATGCTGCTGCGCATCAGCGTCAACACCAAGGGCTGTTCCGGCCTGTCCTATACGATGGACTGGGTGCCGGGACCCGGCCCGGGCGACGAGGTCGTGACCAGCCAAGGGTTGACGGTGCTGGTGGACCGCAAGGCGAGCCTGTTCCTGATCGGGACGGAGATGGATTACGAGGTGAAGTCGCTGACGAGCGGCTTCACGTTCCACAATCCCAATGAGAAGGGCCGCTGCGGCTGCGGCGAGAGCTTCCACGTATAACCGACGCGCGGTGGGCTAAAGCCCACCCTACAAGGGACGTAACGGCGTAGGGTGGGCTTTAGCCCACCAGGATCAAGCGGCTACCCGCCCCCCATTGTCAGCACCCGCGACAACCACCCGTCGCCGACATGGACGACCGCCGTGCGCAGCGCGTCGGGGTAGAAGCCCGGCAGGCGGACGAGCGGCGGTTCAGGCTCGTCCGGCACGTCCCGCCCTGTCAGCGTCCCGTCGCGCCACCTTCGCTCTCGCGCGCGATAACGTACGTATAAAAGCGTACCCCACCGCCGGGCTGGGTCTCGCGGTAGACGCCTTGGATCTCGGTGCTCAGGCCGGGGAACGCGTTCTCCAGCGCCTCGAACGCCAGCATGTAATCCACCATCGGCGACGAGTTGCGCCCGATCCGCTCGCCGGGAACCATCAGCGCGATGCCAGGCGGATAGACCAGCATCAGCGTCGCCGCGACCCGGCCGCGGATCTCGCTGATCGGCACATACTCCACCCGGTTGCGGGTGAGCAGTTGCGACGCCTCCTGCGGGCTCATCACCAACTCCGGCAGGTAATCCGCCTCGAATTGCTGCCGCTGCAACTGGCTGATGTCCTGGTCGCGATAGAACCGGTGCATCTCGCCACACAGGTCGCGCAGGCCGACGCCCTGGTAGCGAGAAGGCCGCTTGCGGACGAAGTTCGGGATGACGTCCTGCAGCTTGGCGTTCTCGTCGTGCAGCCGCTTGAACGTCACCAGCCAGCTCAGCAGCGTGCCCGCCTTGCTGCTCTCCACGCCGGGGGTCAGCAGGAACAGGATGCTGTGCAGGTCGTTCTTCTCCGGCACGATGCGATTCTCGCGAAGGTATTCGGCCAGCAGCACCGCGGGCACCCCGTGCTCCTGATACTGGCCCGTCACCCGGTCGAAGCCCGGCATCAGCAGCGTCAGCTTGTTCGGATCGGTCATCGCGTAGCCCGGCGCGATGCGGGTGAAGCCGTGCCAGTTCCGCTCCGGCGCCAGCGCCCAGTAGTCCGGGTTGGCGACGAGGTCGTCGGTCGGCACGTCCTCCCACGGGATCTCGCGGGCGATCTCCTCGCCGGGCGCTTTCCAGAGCACGGTGTGGGGGACGAACGGGTCGGGGAACCAGCGCCGGGCCGGGTCGGCTTCCTTGGCGTCGTATTCGCGGCGGATCATGCGCAATTTCTTGCGTAGCTCGATCCCGAGCCGGATGGTGTCGTCCCACAGCACCATGCCGGAGCGGCCCTTCATCATATGGGCGCCGACGTCGAGCGAGGCGAAGATCGGGTAGAACGGGCTGGTGCTGGCGTGCAGCAGGAAGCTCTCGTTGAACCGCCGCGCCTCGACCCGGCGGCGCTGCCCCTTGATGTGGTTGTCGCGCACATGGATCTGCGACGCCTGCGAGAAGCTGGCCAATTGCTTGTGCGTCGATTGGGTGGCGAAGATGCCGGGCTGGTCCTTGTCGAGCGTGTTCAGCCCCATGGCGAAGCGCTTGGCGAATAGCGGGTGGAACTTCATGAACCCGGCCCAGGCCTCGTCGAACAGGATGTAGTCGCAGAGATGGCCGAGGCGCTTCAGGATCAGGTGCGCGTCGTAGATGGTCCCGTCATAGGTGCACTGCTCGATCACGGCGACCCGCAGCGGGCGCTCGGCCTTCCAGGCGTCGGGGTCGGTCACCAGCGGATTGGTGCGGATGGCCTCGCGGATGCGGGTCTCGTCCAGCGCCTCGTAATCGATCGGGCCGACCATCCCGTAAGCGTTGCGGTCGGTGGGCAGGTAGATCGGGATGCCGCCGCCGAGCAGCAGGGCGCCGTGATGGGCGGCCTTGTGGTTGTTGCGGTCGAACAGCACGAGGTCGCCGGGCGCGACCAAGGCGCCGAGCACGATCTTGTTGGACGACGAGGTGCCGTTGAGCACGAAATAGGTCCGCTCGGCGCCGAAGATGCGCGCGGCCGCCTTCTCGGCCTCGAGCGCCGGGCCCTCATGGGTCAGCAGGTCTCCCATCTCGACGACCGAATTGTCGAGATCGTCGCGGAAGATGGCGGGGCCGAGATGCTCGGTGAAGATACGGCCGATCGGGCTGCGGCTGTAGAAGATGCCGCCGTTATGGCCCGGGCAGGTCCAGAGCTGGTTGCCCTGTTCGGAATAGTCCAGCAGGGCGCCGAAGAACGGCGTCCGCAGCGTCGCGGCGTAGTTGCGCAGCCGGCTCGCGAGGTTTAGCGCGATGAAGGCCGGGGTTTCTTCGGACAGGAAGATGGTGCCGTCGGTGTGGTTCAGCACGTCGACCGGCACGTCCTCGAGCCGCTTGCGCCGCAGCATCAGCATGATCGGCATCTCCAGCCCGCGCTTGCGCACCAGCGAGATCAGCCCGGCCGGCTTGCTGAGCACGCCCTTCTTGCCCCAGTCGACCACCATGCAGCCGATCGCCGCGTCGGTCTGGATCGCCAGCTCCGCATCGTCGGTGCTGCGCGCGACGAGCACGCTGAAGCCCAGCCGCTCCGTCTCGCGCACGATCTGCTGCAGCCGCAGCCAATCCAGATCGGCGTCGTTGAAAGAGGGCGCGCAGATCAGGAACTTGAAGTGCCGCTCGTATTCCATGTTTCCCTACGGGGTGGAGTCGAGCGGGCTCTTACGCCTGAATGGCAGGCGCTGGCCAGCCGTGCGAGTTCTCCGAGCCCGGGCGGTTGTTCAACCACCACGACCAATCCTGCGGCAAAATTGAGAACGGGTCGTTATGCGCCAGCTCCCGCGCCGCCCAGACCGGCCAGTGCGGATTGGCCAGCGCGGGCCGGCCGAGGAAGACGAGGTCGATGAGCTCGTCGCGGATCATGCGGTCGGCGACCGCCGGGGTGCCGAGGTTCCAGCTCACCGCGATCGGGATGCCGACCTCGCGCCGCACCCGGTTGCCGCGCTCGACCATGAAGGCCGCCTGCGAGAACGGCGGCTCCTTCATGTCGTCGGTGTTCATGCCGAGGCTCAGATCGGCCAGGTCGAGCCCGTGCTGCTTGAGTTGCCCGACGGCCCAGACGGCATCGTCGAACTGCACCCCGTCCGGATGGAAATCGTCCGACCCGAGCCGCATCGTCAGCGGCAGCCGCTCCGGCCAGACCGCGCGCACGGCGTCCAGCGCCTCGCGGTGAAAGCGCAGCCGGTTCTCCAGGCTGCCGCCGTATGCGTCGGTGCGCTGGTTCGCCAGCGGCGAGAAGAAGCTCGCGCCGAGATAGCCATGCGCGAAATGCATCTCCAGCCACTCGAACCCGGCCTCCGCCGCCCGCCGCGCCGCGTCGGCATACGCCTGGTGCAGATCGTGGATCTCAGCCACGCTCAACTCCTGCACCGGATAGGTGTAGCGCCCGCCATAGGTGATCGGCGACGGGCCGCGCACCTGCCAGCCATCCTCGTGGTCCGGCGCGATCTGCAGCTTGCCCTCCCAGGGCTTCTGCTCGCTGCCCTTGCGCCCGGTATGGCCGAGCTGGATCGCCGGCACCGCCCCCATCTCCTTGACGATGCGGCAGACCCGGGCCAGGCCCTCGATCTGATCGTCGTCCCAGATCCCGGCGCAAGAGGTGCTGGTGCGGCCATCCGGCGTGATGGCGATCTGCTCCGGGAACACCAGCCCGAACCCGCCCGCCGCCCGCGAGCCCATCAGCATGACATGGTAGTCGCCCATGGTGCCGTCCGGCGGCGAGCGATACATCGTCATCGGCGACATCGCGATCCGGTTGCGGAGCGTCACGCCCTTCAGGGTGTAGGGGCTGAACAGGTCGGGCATGCAGCGCTCCATAGCTTAACGCGATAAAAGATGCGTTGCCGTCCTTTCTCAGGAGAGGATATCCAGTGCCGCCCGCGATAGGGCGGCGACGCCGGCGGCGATGCAGCGCTCGTCGGGCTGGTAGTCCGAGTTGTGGACGTGGTCGTCGCGGCCGGGCTGCGAGGCGCCGACGAGGAGCTGGCAGGAGGGGATGCGCTCGGAGAAATAAGAGAAATCCTCGGCGCCGAACGCGCCTTGGAGCTGCTCGAGCTTCTCCTCGCCGAACTGGGCGGCGACGGCGCGGATGGTCTTGTCGACGACGCCGTCGTCGTTGATCAGGGCGGGCGCGCCGCGGTGGTAGGTGATGTCGCACTCGACGCCCATGGCCGCGGCGCCGCCGGTGCAGATGCGGCGGAAGGCTGCCTCCATCTCGTCGCGCGAGGCCTCCGACCGGCAGCGGACGGTGCCGCGGAACAGGCAGCGGTCGGGGATGATGTTGTGGGTGGCGCCGCCCTCGATGTGCCCGACGGTGAGCACGGCGGATTGTAGCGGGTTCATGGTGCGCGAGATGGCGGTCTGCAGCTGCATGATGATGGAGGCGGCGGCGACGATCGGGTCCAGCGCCGCGTGCGGCCGGGCGGCGTGGCCGGAGCGCCCGGTGAGCACCACGTCGAACTCGTCCGCCGATGCGGTGGCGGCGCCGCGAGTGTAGGCGAAATGGCCGACCGGCATCTCCGGGCGGTTGTGGAAGGCCAGCGCAAGGTCGGCGCCATCGGCCGCGCCGGCGGCGACCATGGCCTCGGCCCCGCTCTCGACCGTCTCCTCCGCCGGTTGGAACACCAGCCGGACCCGGCCGCGTAGTTGCGGTGCCAGCCCGGTCAGCACTTCGCTGACGCCGAGCAGCGTCGCGGTGTGGATGTCGTGGCCGCAGGCGTGCATGCGGCCCGGGATGGTGCTGGCGAAGGGTAGGCCGGTCTGCTCGGGGATCGGCAGCGCGTCCATGTCGGCGCGGATCAGCAGGGTCGGGCCGGGTGCGCCGCCCTCGATCTCGGCCGTCACGCCATGGCCGCCGACGCCGGTGCGCGGCGACAGGCCGAGCCGGGTCAGCTCGGCGGCGACCAGGGCGGCGGTGCGCGGGGTCTCCATGCCCAGCTCGGGATGGGCGTGGATGTCGCGCCGGACGGCGATGAGCGCGGGCTCGATCGTCTCGATCCGCTGCTCGAGCAGTGCCGTCAAATCGTTCACGCGGTCGTTGGTCGCTATCGATGTCGTCATGGTGTCACGGTATGCGGCAGGGGCTGGATCGACAATGCGCAAATCTCAAGCATAGCGTGGCGCCGATGACTCCCGCCACGATCCTCGCCCAACTCGACCATTTCAGCGACGGGGCGACGGGGGCGCTCGTGCCGCCGCTGCATCTGGGCGTGACCAGCCGCCGGGCGGGGACGGAGGGCGACGCTGCCAGCGGCTACGGGCGCTCCGGCAACAGCGCCGCGCTGCTGGTCGAATCGCTCATGGTCGCCTTGGAGGGCGGCGCCGTCGCCGCGGCGTTCACCTCCGGGGCCGCGGTCGCACAATCGATGCTGGCCCTGTTGCGGCCGGGCGACCACGTGCTGTTCGATGTCGGCGCCTATTACGAGTTCGCCCGTATCTTCCGGGCGTTCGGCGAGCGCTGGGGCGTGGCGGTGGACCGGGTCGACCTGACCGATCTCGATGCGGTGCGCGGCGCGCTGCGTCCGGGGCAGACCCGGCTGGTCTGGTCGGAATGCCCGACCAACCCGCTCTGGCGCGTGCCGGACATCGCCGGACTCGCGGCGCTGGCGCATGGGGCGGGGGCGAAGCTCTTGGTGGACGCGACGGTGGCGACGCCGATCCTGTGCACGCCGCTGCGTCTGGGCGCCGATCTGGTGCTGCACTCGGCGACGAAATACCTCAACGGCCATGGCGATTTGCTGGCCGGCGTGCTCGTGGCGGCCGAGGACGGTCCCTGGTGGCAAGGCCTCGTCGAGACGCGGACCCGGCACGGCAGCGTGCTGCCGCCGTTCGAGGGGTGGCTGCTGCTGCGCGGCATGCGCACGCTGGCGCTGCGGATGGAGCGGGCCTCGGCCTCGTGCCTGCGGATCGCCGAGGCGTTGGCGGCGCATGCGGCGGTGACGGCCGTGCACTATCCGGGGCTGCCGGCCGATCCGTGGCACGGCATGGCGACCCGGCAGTTCGCGTGCGGCTTCGGAGGCATGATGTCGTTCCAGACCGGCGCGTCGGCGGCCGACGCGTTGGCCGTAGTCGGCCGGTTCCGCGTGTTCCGGCGGGCGACGTCGCTCGGCTCGACCGAGAGCCTGGTCGAACACCGGCTGACCACGGAAGGGCCCGACTCGGATTGTCCGCCGACGCTGATCCGCTTGTCGGTGGGGCTGGAGGATGCAAGCGAGCTGATCGACGACTTGCAGCTTGCGCTAGGAGTGTGATGGCTCTGGTTGCGGTGCTTGCGGCGGGGAGGGCGGAGTCTCGGCTTTGCGGACCCCGAGATAGGTGCGGTCGTCCGACCACATGCCGGCGATGGAGCCCCTGACGGAGGCGTAGCGGGCGATCTTGGCCGGATCCTCGTGCTCGACTTCGGCGAACCGCTCCTCCCACGAGGCGACGCCGAAGCCGGGACCCGGCGCGAAGTAGCCGTCGCTGAACAACTCGATCTGCTGCGGCGCCTTCAGCAGCAGGCGGCCGATGAAGCGTTCCGGGATGGCCGTGCCGTCGAGGCAGCCGTAGCCGAGCAGCGAGTCCGGGTTGTTCTGGTGGCGGCCCTGGGCGTTGACGATGCCGCCGCGCAGCAACTCGGCAACCAGATCGGCCGGCACCTCGGGGAAGCGCTGGGCGCAGGCGGAAGCGGCGGTGGTGGCCACCGCGCGCAGGTCCGCCTCGCTCCATCCCTCCGCGCTGGCGGTCCCGTGCATCACCACGGCACGGGACAGGCGCTCCTGCACCACCGGGTCGTCCGTCACGCGGCTGGCGCGGAGCCAGGCGGCGGTGCGCAGGGCGGCGGTGATGCTGTCCAGCACTTTGGTCATGTGGTGGATCGCCTTGCCGTCGACCCGCACGCCGCTGTCGCCGACCAGGATGATCTCGACTTGTTCGCCGTGATCCAGCACCAGCGCCATCGTGGTCGACAGGCGCAAGCCGGCCGGCGCCCCCTTCAGCCCGAGCCGCTCGCTGGCGCCGGCGAGGGCCTTGGTGAGCCCCGCGACGACGGCCAGGCCGTCCCGCGGCAGCCCGCGCTCCAGCGCGGATTGGGCGAGCACGGCGGCGAACTGGCCGGAGAGCATGCCGTCGTAGCGCGCCGGGCTGCGGGCGCTGACGCCGTCGAGCACCGCGTAGAGCCGGCCGGGCAGAATGACGAGGCGGTCTTCGTTCGCCTCCGGCCGGGCCGGGTCCTTGCCGGTGCTGAAGGCTTCGATGAGCATGGCTACTGGCCGTCCGCGATCTTGCGCCACTGGGCGAGCAGCGCCGCGCGCCGCTTGCCGACGTCGTCGGTGTCGTAGGGCACGGCCTTGATGTCGGCGAGCGGCTTGGCGCCTGGGCCGGGCGCGACGTCGGTGCGGATGGAGCGGCGGCCGACGGTGCCGACCAGGATCTCCTGCGCCGGCTTGGACATGATGTAGTCGATGAAGCGGCGGGCCTCGGCCGGGTGCGGCGCGCCCTTGACCAGGGCGACGCCGTCGGCGTTCACCAAGGTCCCGTCCGCCGGATATACGATCGCCACGTGCCCGCCATTCTTGGCGTATTGCAGCGCGCCGTCCTCCAGCGTCAGGCCGACCGCCGCCTCGCCGTCGCTGACGTAGCGCGGCACGGCGCCGGAGCTGTCGGCCAGGATGAAATTGGCGAATATGCGCTTGTAGATGTCGGGTCCCTTGTCGCCGTAGCACAGCAGGATGGTGACGAACTGGCTGAACGCGGAGGAGGAGCTGTCGGCGCGCGCCGAGGAGACCAGGCCCTTCCATTTCGGCTCGGCCAGGTCCGACCAGGTGCTTGGGTAGTCGCCGGGCTGGAGCTTCTGGGTGTTGACCGCCAGCACCATGACGGTGCCGGTATAGGGCAGCCAGACGCCGGTGACGGGGAATTTCGGGTCCAGGACCGCATCGTAGCCGGCCGGCTTGTAGGCCTCGAGCAGGCGGGCGTTGGCCTCCAGGATATCGGGGCCGACCGACCAGACCACGTCCGCCCGGGGTTGCGCCGCCTCGGCGCGCACCCGGTTCAGCAGGTCCCCGCCGCCGCCCTTGACGATATCGACCTTGATGCCGGTTTCCTTCTCGAACGGCGGGACCATGGCTTCGATGATGGCCGCTTCGTGCGCGGTATAGACGCTAACATGCTGGCCCTGCGCCCAGACCGGCCCGGCGAGGCCCGCTAGCAAGAGTGCCAACCCCAAGTGCCGCAACATCGTGCCCATCGCCCGTTCTCCCGCCCGTCTCGCCGCGATCTTGCTGGCCGCGTGCGGCCCCGTAAAGTCGCGGGGGCTGCGGAGGGGCAGGGAAGTGGGAAGCGTAGCGATCGCCGGCCTCTCGAAGACGTATGGCGGCTTGGCCCCGGTGCTGGACGGGATCGACCTCGACATCCGGGACGGCGAGTTCTTCACCCTGCTCGGGCCGAGCGGCTGCGGCAAGACGACGCTGCTGCGCACGATCGCCGGGTTCATGCCGCAGGATCGGGGGACGATCGCATTCGACGGCGGGATGATCGACGCGCTGCCGGCGCACCGGCGGGACATCGGGATGGTGTTCCAGGATTACGCCATCTTTCCGCATCTCACGGTCTGGCAGAACGTCGCCTATGGCCTGCACGCCCGGCGCCTGCCGCGTGCGACGGTGGCGGAGCGCGTGGCCGAGGCCGTGGCGCTGGTGCGGCTGGGCGGGCTCGAGGAGCGGAGCCCGGCGAACCTCTCCGGCGGACAGCAGCAGCGGGTGGGGATCGCCCGCGCGCTGGCGATCCGCCCGCGGCTATTGTTGATGGACGAGCCGCTGTCCAACCTCGATGCCAAGCTGCGGCTCGAGATGCGCGAGGACATCCGCGACATCCAGCGCCGCCTCGGCATCACGACGATCTACGTCACGCACGACCAGGAGGAGGCGCTGGCGATATCGGACCGCATCTGCGTGCTCAATGCCGGGCGGATCGAGCAGGTCGGCACGCCGGCGGAGATCTACCATCGTCCGGCCCGGCGCTTCCCGGCGGCCTTCGTCGGCAGCATGAATTTTCTGGCTGCCGCGGTGACGTCCTCCGGCCGGCTCGCCTTCGCGGGCGGAGACCATGCCTTGGCGGGGCCGTGTCCGGCCGGGCCGGTGGAGCTGGCGATCCGGCCGGAGGCGGTGGTGACCGGTCCGGCTTCATGCCCCGGGCTGCGCCTGGCGGGCACGCTGGTGAAGACGATTTTCCTGGGGCGCGAGACGCAGTGCATCGTGCAGACCGATGCCGGGCTGCTGGCGATGCATGTGGGGTCGACGACGACGGGCGGCGCACTGGAGCTGGTGCTGCCGGCCGACCAGATCGCGCTGTTCCATCCCGACGGGGCGCGGCTTGCGGTGCGGCTGGCGTGAAACTGCGGGGATCGAGCCTCGTTCTGCTGCTGGGATGGGCGGTGGTGGGCGTACTGCTGCTCTACCCGCTCGCCTCCGTGCTGCGTGCCAGCCTGCTCGACAACGACACCGGCACGTGGACGCTCGCCAATTACGCCACCATCCTGGAACGGCCGCGTTATCTTCGGGCGCTGGGCAACAGCGTCGTCGGCGGCGTGGGCGGCATGGTCGGTGCCACCGTGCTGGGGGTGACGCTGGCGCATCTCATGACCCGATACCGGCTGCGCGGCGCCAGCCTGATCTTCACGCTCGCGATCATCGGGCTGTGCACGCCGCCGTTCATCGGCGCCTATGCCTGGATCGTGCTGTTCGGCGCCAACGGCGCGGCGCGCAACGCGCTGGCCGGGGTGGGCATCGGCATCCCGCCGCTCTACGGCGCCGCGGGCGTGATCATGGTGTTCAGCCTGAAATTCTTCCCCAACGTGTTCCTGCTGGCGTCGGCCGGGTTCCGCGCCATCAACCCGGCGCTCGAGGAAGCCGCCGAGAGCCTGGGCATGTCGCCGGCGCGCCGGTTCGCCACCGTCACGCTGCCGCTGCTGGCGCCGGCGGTCTCGGCCGGGGCGCTGCTGGCGTTCGTGCTGTCGATCGCCGATTTCGGCACGCCGCGGCTGATCGGCCGCGGGTTTTCGATGCTGGCGACGGAGGCGTTCGTGCTGTTCGCCTCCGAGATGGGCGGCAATCCGGGGCTGGCGTCCGCCATGAGCGCCGTGCTGCTCGTCATCTCGGTCGCCCTGGTCACGGTGCAGCGCCGGCTGTCCCGCCGGGTCGCCACCGGCGGCCAGACCAGCCGGGAGCGCACCGCGATCCGGCCGCGCGGCTGGCGCGCTGTGCGGGTGCACGCCTTGGCGTATGCGATCGTGGGGCTCGGGGCGTTGCCGAGCCTGGTGGTGGTGGTGTTCTCGTTCCGCCGCACGAGCGGGCCGGTCTTCACCGGCGGTTTCGGGCTGCAGAGCTATGCCAGGGTGTTGCGCACGGTGCCGCAGGCGATCGGCAACTCGCTGCTGTTCTCCTCGATCGCGGTAGCGGGGATCGTCGTGGTCGGGGTCGCCACCGGCTACGTCGTCGCCCGCCGCCGCACCGTGCTCGCCTCCGCCTACGAATCCGTATTGGTCTTACCCTATATCGTGCCCGGGATCGTGATGGGCATCGCCTTCCTCGAGAGCTTCAACGGCATTCTCGGCGGCACCGGCGCGATCATCGTGCTGGCCGTGCTGATCCGCCGCCTGCCCTACGCGACCCGGGCCACCACCGCCGCCCTCGGCCAACTCAGCCCCAGCCTGGAGCAAGCGGCGATCAGCCTCGGCGACCACCCGGCGCGTGCCTTCCTGCGCATCACCGTGCCGTTGATCATGCCCGGCATCGTGGCTGGCGCCATGATGAGCTTCGTGACCGCTATGAACGAGCTGTCGTCCTCGCTGGTGCTCTACGTGGGCAGCACGGTGACGATGCCGGTCAGCATCTATCTACTGGTGCTGGATGGCGAATACGGCACCGCCTCGGCGTTGGCCTCGATCTTGCTGGGGGTAACGGCGGTGCTGGTCTATAGCGCCTTTCGTCTGTCGGGACGCGATGGGCGGGTGTTGGGGTGATGGCGCCTGCCGCGCGGCATAGTGGAGATCGATGCATGGAAGTCGGCGTTTTCATCCCGATCGGCAACAATGGCTGGCTGATCTCGCGCAATTCGCCGCAATACATGCCGAGCTTCGCGCTCAACAAGACCGTCACGCTGGCGGCGGAGCGGCACGGGCTCGACTTCGTGCTCTCCATGATCAAGCTGCGCGGCTTCGGCGGCGAGACCGAGTTCTGGGACCACAACCTGGAATCCTTCACGCTGATGGCCGGGCTCGCGGCGGTGACGACACGGATCAAGCTGTTCGCCACGGCGGCGACGCTGGTGGTGCCGCCGGCGATCGCGGCGCGCATGGCGGTGACGATCGACTCCATTTCCGGCGGCCGCTTCGGGCTCAACCTCGTCACCGGCTGGCAGCGGCCGGAGTATTCGCAGATGGGGCTGTGGCCCGGCGACAGCCATTTCGCCCGCCGCTACGACTATCTGGCGGAGTATGCGCAGATCCTGACGGAGCTGTGGGAAACCGGGCGCAGCGACCTGAAGGGCGAGTTCTTCCAGATGGACGATTGCCGGGTCAGCCCACGCCCGTCGCGCAAGATCGAGCTGATCTGCGCCGGGCAGAGCAACGCCGGCCTGGCCTTCACCGCCCGGCACGCCGACTATAATTTCTGCCTCGGGCAGGGCGTCAACACGCCCGCGGCGTTGGCCCCCGCCGTGGCGCGCACGGCGGCGGCGGCCCAGGCGGCGGGGCGGAAGGTCGGCGTGTATGCGCTGTTCATGATCATCGCCGGCGACACGGAGGCCGATGCGCGTTCCCGCTGGGAATCGTACAAGGAGGGCAAGGACGACGCGGCGCTGGCGTGGCTGACGGATCAGGCGGCGGCGGATACGAGTTCCGGCGGCGACACCAATGTCCGCCAGCTCGCCGACCCCACGTCCGCGGTGAACCTCAATATGGGCACGCTGGTCGGGTCGTATGCGCAGGTCGCGGGGATGCTGGACGCGCTGGCCGCGGTGCCGGGCCTGGGCGGCGTGCTCCTGTGCTTCGACGATTTCGTGGTGGGGACGGAGGCGTTCGGCACGCAGATCCAGCCGCTGATGCGGTGCCGCCAGGCACAGTTGAAGGAGATTGCATGACCATGACCAGCGTCACCATGCCGGCCCGGCCGGAGCCGATCGGCCTCGACTTGGCCCAGTCCGCCCTGGTCGTGGTGGACATGCAGAACGCCTACGCGTCGCCCGGGGGCTATCTGGACAAGGCCGGGTTCGACGTGTCGGGCGCGGCCGCCTGCATCGAGCATGTCACGACCGCGATCGCGGCGGCGCGGGATGCGGGCATGACGATCGTGTTCTTCCAGAACGGCTGGGACCCGGCCTATCAGGAGGCGGGCGGGCCGGGCTCGCCCAACTGGCACAAATCCAACGCGCTGAAGACCATGCGCGCCCGGCCGGAGCTGGCGGGCACACTGCTGGCCAAGGGCGGGTGGGACTACGCGCTGGTCGACGCGCTGCAGCCGCAGCCCGGCGACATCGTGGTACCCAAGCCGCGCTACAGCGCCTTCTTCAACACCGCGCTCGACTCGATGCTGCGGGCGCGCAACATCCGCACGCTGGTGTTCACCGGCGTGGCCACCAACGTGTGCGTGGAATCCACCCTGCGCGACGCGTTCCATTTGGAGTATTTCGCCGTGATGCTGCGCGACGCCGTCAACCATGCCGGGCCGGATTTCACGCGGCAGGCCGCGGAGTACAATATCGAGACGTTCTTCGGCTGGACCGCGACGGTTGCCGATTTCTGCGGCAGCGTGCGGCAAACCCCGGCGGCGGCCTGATGCCCATGACCCCGATCATTCCCGAAGGCTCCGGCAAGCCGCTGGCGCCCTACTCGCCGGGCGCGAAGGCGGATGGCGTGGTGTATGTGTCCGGCACGCTGCCGTTCGACAAGGACAACAACGTGGTCCATGTCGGCGACGCCGCGGCGCAGACGCGGCACGTGCTGACCACCATCCAGGGTGTGGTCGAGGCGGCCGGCGGGACCATGGCGGACGTCACGTTCAACCAGATTTTTATTACTGATTGGGCCAATTACGCCGCCATCAACGCGGTCTACGCCGAGTTCTTCCCGGGCGATAAGCCGGCCCGCTTCTGCATCCAGTGTGGTTTGGTCAAGCCGGACGCGCTGGTGGAGATCGCCACCACCGCCCATGTCGGTTGAGCTCCGCTACACGGTTCACGGCGCGGCCGGCGCGCCGCCGGTACTGTTCTCGGCCGGGCTGGGCGGCGCCGGCGCGTATTGGGCGCCGCAGCTTGCCGCGCTGACCCCGGCGTTCGGGCCGGTGCTGTACGACCAGCGCGGGACCGGCGCGAATGCGGGAGCGCCCAACACGAGCATCGCCGACATGGCCGAGGATTGTGCGGCGATCCTGGGCGTGACCGGGCCGGCGCATTTCGTCGGGCATGCGCTGGGTGGGTTGGTGGGGCTGGAATTGGCGGTGCGGTATCCCGGACTGCTCCGCTCGCTGGTCGTGGTGAACGGGTGGGCGCGGCTGGACTCGCACACGGCGCGCTGCTTCGCGGTCCGCCGCCGGTTGCTCGATGTCGGCGGTCCCGAGGCCTATGTGCAGGCGCAGCCCATCTTCCTGTATCCCGCCGCCTGGCTGTCCGCGAACGCCGAGCGGGTCGCGGCCGAGGAGGCGCATGGGCTCGCCCACTTCCAGGGCCGCAACACGCTCCTGACGCGGATCGCCGCCCTCAAAGCGTTCGACATCACCGACCGTCTGGCCGACATCCGCACCCCCACGCTGGTCATCGCGGCACGGGACGACGTGCTGGTGCCCTACACGGCCTCCGAGGCGCTGGCGGCGGCGATCCCGGGCGCCATGCTCGAGCTGATGCCCGGCGGCGGGCACGCCTGCAACGTCACCGAGCAGCCAGCATTCGATCGGGTGCTGCTGTCGTTCCTAAGCCGATCCGGCCCAAGCCAGGCAGCTTGATCGCCGGCTGACGGAGGTCGATCCCGGCGACCGCGGCCAGGATGTTGATCTCGATGCCCTCCACCCAGGCCAGCGTGATGCCCGCGTAACCGCCGAGCGTCAGTTGCACGCCGGTGCCCGAGGGCGTCGGGCGCAGCCAGCGGCCGTCATAGGGGTAGTCCTTGCCGATCGCGTTCGGCGGCAGCGCGACCTTGATCTCCGGCGTGGCGTCGAACACGGCGGCGACGAAGGTGTTCGAGTTCGGGCCGGGCCAGGCGTGGTAGTCGCCGACGTTGCGGAATCGGTAGGCGTCGATCGCGGCCTGCAGGCGCGGGATCAGGGCGCCGGCGGCCGGGCCGTCGGCGGCGAAGACGGTCTCGGGCACGCTGCCGAACCAGCGCCCATCCGGCTCGAACCCGTTGCGGCGGATCGGCGCGCCCCAGGCGGTGTAGTCGTAGCGGGTGTAGGCGGACGCGCCCTCGGACTTGAGCACGATCCAGCAATGCACCGCGAAGATGCCGCGCCAGCTCACGGTGGGGGCGGCGAACACCCGCACCATCGCCGGCGGCAGCAGCCCGGCGCTCGATCGATCGGCGGTCCACCACTCGCCGCCGATGCCGGTCCGCCAGTAGAGGAATGCCGAGATCGCGAGGGGCGCCACGTAGAACAGGGCGAACAGGACGATGATGAGCTTGACGGCAGACATTGCCGGCAAATGGTGCTGCTGACGCCGTCGTGCCACCATGGCTTGGATGCAGCCCCGCCCCGCGACATTGAATGACGCCCATGCCGTCGAGGATCTCGTCCGGCGCGCCTACACCCCGTATGTGAGCCGCATCGGCCGTGAGCCAGGGCCGATGCTGGACGATTACGCCGCCCTGATCGGCGCTGGCCGGGTCTATGTCATCGACAGGGGCGGCACCGTGCTGGCGATCCTCGTGCTGATCCCGGAGACGGATGCGATGCTGCTGGACAACGTCGCCGTCGCACCCGAGGGGCAAGGGGCCGGGCTGGGTCGCACGCTGCTGCAGTTCGCCGAGCGGTCCGCTCGCGAGGCAGGGTATGAGCGCATCAAGCTCTACACGAACGAGGCGATGACGGAGAACATCGCCCTGTATGCGCGGCTCGGTTACGCGGAGACGCACCGGGTCGAGGAGAAGGGATTGAAGCGGGTCTACATGGTGAAGACGCTGGGCTGACGTTGTGGTGGGCTGAAGCCCACCCTACG
>CAZZVQ010000012.1:33183-54970 GCA_964657565.1 uncultured Acetobacteraceae bacterium | reverse complement strand
GCTTCAGCCCACCAAGGGCAGTCGCCTACTCGTTGGCGCTGCGCAGTGCTTCGCAGACGGCGGCCGTTACTTGCTTCGTCGTCGCTTTGCCGCCGAGGTCGGGGGTGTGCAGGGACGGGTCGGCGGTGACGCGTTCGACGGCTTTCATCAGCCGGGTCGCGGCGGATGTCTCGCCCAGGTGTTCCAGCATCATCGAGGCGGTCCAGAAGGTCGCCACCGGGTTGGCGACGCCCTTGCCGGTGATGTCGAAGGCGGAGCCGTGGATCGGCTCGAACATCGAGGGCGCCTCGCGCTCCGGGTTGAGGTTTGCCGTCGGCGCGATGCCGAGCGAGCCGGCCAGGGCGGCGGCCAGGTCGGACAGGATGTCGGCGTGCAGGTTGGTGGCGACGATGGTGTCGAGCGTTTCCGGCTTGATGACCATGCGCATGGTCATGGCGTCGACCAGCATCTTGTCCCAGGTCACGTCCGGGAACTCGGCCGCCACCTCGGCGGCGATCTCGTCCCACATGACCATCGCGTGGCGCTGCGCGTTGCTCTTGGTCACCACCGTCAGCAGCTTGCGCGGGCGGGATTGCGCCAGCCTGAAGGCGTAGCGGATGATGCGCTGCACGCCGGCCCGGGTCATGATGGAGACATCGGTCGCCACCTCGATCGGCAGGCCCTTGTGCACCCGGCCGCCGACGCCGGAATACTCGCCCTCGGAGTTCTCGCGCACGATCACCCAGTCCAGCTCGGGGCCGGAGACGTGGCGGAGCGGGCTGGTGATGCCCGGCAGGATGCGGGTCGGGCGTACGTTGGCGTATTGGTCGAGCGGCTGGCAGATCGCCAGGCGCAGGCCCCACAGCGTGATGTGGTCGGGGATGTCCGGCGCGCCGACGGCGCCGAACAGGATGGCGTCGAAGCCGCGGAGCTGGTCGGCGCCGTCGGCCGGCATCATGACGCCGTGCTTCTTGTAGTAATCGGAGCCCCAGTCGAAATCCTGGACGTCGAGGCTGAAGCCGCCGTCGCGTTCGGCACAGACCCTCAGCACCTCGACCGTGGCGTCCACGACTTCCGGCCCGATCCCGTCGCCGCCCATCGCGGCGATCTTGTGGTGACGCATGTGTTTCCCCCGGTGCTGCCGGCACACTACCGGGACGGCATGAGGTCGAACAATAGGCGCCCGACACCGTCGAGACGGCGAACAAGCGCGGCGGTTTGGACGTTCTCGGTCAGGACGCGAGCAGCGCGCGCGCGAGCGTATCACCCGGTCCCTTGACGCCCGGCAGCGCGAAGAAATAGCCGCCGCCGAACGGCTTGATGTATTCCTCCAGCGCCTCGCCGTTCAGCCGGTCCTGCACGGTGAGGAACCCGGCCGCGAGGTCGGCTTGGAAGCAGCCGAAGATCAGCCCCATGTCGAGCTGCCCGGCCTTGGTCAGGCCGCGGGAGTAATTGTAGGCGCGGCGCAGGATCAGGCTCGTCTGCGTCTCCGGGCTGCGCGGATTGGCCAAGCGGATGTGCGCGTCGAGCGGCACGCCGGCGCCGTGGGGGTCGGCGGCATAGTCGGGCACGTCATGCTCGCCCGCCAGGCCGAGCGGCGCACCCTCCGCCTTGGTGCGGCCGAAGATGGTCTGCTGCTCGCCCAGCGGCGTGCGATCCCAGCGCTCGACCAGCATGCGGATCAGCCGCACCACGTGGTAGCTGCCGCCCGCCGTCCATTGCGGCTCGCCGGCGCCGGTCCAGATCAGGCGGTCCATCACCGCCCCGTCGCGCGGGTCCAAATTGGCGGTGCCGTCCTTGAAGCCCATCAGGTTGCGCACGGTGTCGCGGCCCTGCTTCTTGATCGTGTGGGGCGGCAGGAAGCCCTCCATCTTCCAGCGCAGGGCGACGTGCTCGGGCATGGATTTCAGGATGTCACGCAGCGCGTGGATGTTGGTCTCGGCGGTGTTGGCGTTGAACTGGAGCAGCAGGTCGCCGTGGCAATACTCGGCGTCGAGCGCGTCATTGGGGAAGCCGGTCATCTGGATCAGCGCGCGCGGGCGCGCCGCCTGCAGGCCGAAGCGGTCGTCGAACAGCGAGGCGCCGACCGAGGCCGTGACGCTCAGCGCGTCGGGAAACACGCGCGGTCCGAGCACGCCGGAATCGGCGGGGGGCAGTTTCGGGTCGAGCGCGGCCACCGGACCGCCGGTGGTGAGGAAGGCGCAGCGCTCGGTCAGCAGCCGGAACAGCTCGGCCAGCTCGGCGCGGTCGTCGGCCAGCACGTCGAAGGCGGCGAGCAGGCAAGCGGCGGGCTGTGGCGTGGTGATGCCGGCCTGATGCGGGCCATAGAACGCAACCACGTCGTCGGTGCCGTCGGACTCCTCGACGGGCAGGGCGGGTCGGTTGTCCGGGAGCGTGGCGGCGCGGACCGCAGCGGCGGCGCCGGCGGAGCCCAGGCCCAGCAGGAGGCCGCGGCGACCCGGCGTCACGTGAGGCCTCCTTGGCGACGGCCCTTCATTCGACCCCCAGCTTGCCGCGCAGGGTGGACAGGTCTTCGGCCAGGGCGGTGATCGAGCGCTTGAGGGCATTCTTGTCCGCGGTGGAGAGCGTGTCGTAGGGCGCGAAGCCCTCGCCCTGCTTGTACTTCGCCAGCGTCGCGTCCACGCGGGCGAAATTGCCGTCCACGCGGGCGACCAGCTTGGGGTCCTTCGCGTCCACCAGCGGCTTGAGCACGCCGAACACCTTCTGCGCGCCGTCGATGTTGGCCTGGAAATCCCACAGGTCGGTGCGGCTATACCGGTCTTCCTCGCCGCTGATCTTCTTGGCGGCGACCTCCTCGATCAGGGACGCGGCCCCGCCCACGACGGCCTTCGGCGGCAGCACCAGCGTGTCGAGCCGGGTGCGGAGTTCGGCCGTGTCGGCGGCCAGCTTGTCGGCGGTGGCCTGCAGGCCGGCGGTGGATTGCTTGACCCAGAGTGCGTGTTCGAGGCGGTGGAAGCCGGCCCAGGCCGGGTCGGTGTCCTTCTTCTCGAAATCGTCGACCCGGGAGTCCATCGATTTGTCGAGATCGTCGAACAACTCGGCGATCGGCTCGATCCGCTCGTAGTGCATCCGGGCGGGGGCATAGAGGCGCTTGGCCTCCGCCAGATTGCCGGCCTTGACAGCGGCGGTGAAGGCCGTGGTGGCCGTCACCAGCGCGTCCGTCTCGGCGATGACGTACGCTTTATACTGTGCGATCGGTTCGACCAGTTCCGCGGGGGTGGCGATCGCTTCCTGTGTGGTCCCCGACACTTTCAGCACACCCTTGGGATTGCTGAGCAACCCACAGGTCATCTGATACTCGCCGGGCGCGAGCGTGGCGGTCAGCGGCTGGGTGAAGCCGGGCAGGATGTTCTCCCGCTCGGCGACGACGCTGACGCCGTTCAGGATCTCCCATTCCAGGGCGCGATGGCTCTCATTCTTGATCCTGAACGTGGTCCGCCCGGCCGACACCGCGAGGTTCGTGGGCACGCAGCCCTTGTCGGTGACGGTGATGGAGACGGGGGCGGCAGGCTTGTCGGCGGCGTGAGCGGCCAGCGGCAGGATCGCCGCGAGCCAGACGGGGAGGGCGTGCAGTCGGGGCATGGTGATCGGCTTTCGCGAGGGGTCAGGCGCGGCGAACCGCGATGGGATCAGGCGCGGCGAACCGCGACGGGTCGGCGCATTCCGCTGCTGAACAACGCCAGCGCGGGGATCAGATAGGCGGCATAGATCAGCACCTCGCCGACGGTGGGCGTGTCGCTGTAGCCCAACAGCCCCGATAGCAGGGTCCCGGCGACGCCGTCATTGGGGATGGTGTTGCTGAGGTCGAAGGCGGTGGCCTGCAGCTGATCCCAGACGCCGGCCTCATGGAAGGCGCGCAAGCCCGAAGCCAGCAGCCCGGCCGCGACGAAGATAATGAACACCCCGGTCCAGCGGAAGAACAGGCGCAGGTTGAGCCTGACGCCGCCGCGGTAAATCCCGTAGCCAGCCGCCGTAGCGCAGAGCAGGCCGAGCAAGGCTCCTGCCGGCATGGTCCAGCCCTCGCCCTGCTGGAAGGTGGCGAGCAGGAAGAACACGGATTCCAGACCCTCGCGCCCGACCGCCAGGAACACCATCCCGACCAGGCCCCAGCCGGAGCCGCCGGGCCGCAGGGCGGTGTCGACGGAGGCGTGCAGCTGTCCCTTGATGGACCGGGCTGCCTTGTGCATCCAGAACACCATCGAGGTCAGCACGGCGGCGGCGATGACGGCCACGGCGCCCTCGAAGAACTCTTGCTGCGCCTGCGGGAACTCGGCGCTGGCCAGATCCAGGCCCACGCCCAACGCCAGACACAGCGCGCTGGCCGCCCCGACCCCGGCCCACACCAGCGGCAGCATGCGGGCCCGGCCGGTCTGCGCCAGATAGGAGGCGATGATCCCGACGACGAGGGCGGCTTCGAGACCTTCGCGGAGCATGATGAGGAACGGAATCAGCATTGGAGCCCTGGTGCGGTTGGCCGTGAACCCTTGAGGTGAGGCTATCTAGAACAGTTGCAAGTGCCTCGCAATCGCCATCGGCTGGGCGGCTGGACACGCGTGTCCGGAGTGCGATCATCCGGGCAACCGAGATGGGTGGTGAGATGACGCGAGCGATGAGTTGGGCCGAGTGGGCGGCCCATGACGCGACGGGCCTGGCCGGGCTGGTGCGGGGTGGGGAGATCACCGCCGCGGAGCTCGCCGAGCAAGCCGCTGATGCCATCGCGCTCGTCAATCCGAGGGTGACGGCCGTGGTCGAGACGTTCGCCGACGTGGTGGCCGACCCCACGCTCGACGGCATGGACCCGGGCGGCGCCTTCGCCGGCGTGCCGTATCTGATGAAGGACCTCGGCCCGACCCTGCGCGGCCGATTGCAGGAGATGGGCTCCCGCCTGATGCAGGGCAACCGCGCCGCCGCCGACAGCTATCTCACCGGCCGCATCCGGCAGGCCGGGCTGAACATCATCGGCCGCACCACGACGCCGGAGTTCGGCGTCTGCTCCGCCGCCGACAACCCGGCCATGTACGTGACGCGCAACCCGTGGCACACCGGCTTCACCACCAACGGCTCGTCGGCCGGCACCGCCGCCGCGGTCGCCGCCGGGGTGCTGCCGATCGCCCATGCCACCGATGGCGGCGGCTCGATCCGCATCCCCGCGGGGGCCTGCGGCAATATCGGCCTGAAGGTCTCGCGCGGGGTGTTCTCCATCGCGCCGGCCGCCTCCGACCTCACCGGGCTCGTCTCCATCCAGGGCTGCCACACGCGCACGGTGCGCGACACCGCGCTGTTCGTCGACCAGTGCCGCGGGGGCGCCCCCGGCGAGTTCATGCCGTATTGGACGGCGCGCGAGCCCTACACCGAGCTCATCCGCCGCGACCCGGCGCCGTTGCGCATCGCGCTCTCGCACGAGTGGGGCGACACCCGCGCCGTCCCGCATTTCGTCGCCGAACTCGAGCGGGTCGGCCGCCTGCTCGAAAGCCTCGGCCACCATGTCGACTGGGTGGTCCCGCCGGTCGATTTCCGCGCCGGGTTCGCTGCTCAAACCACTTGCTACATCAGCAACTTCGCGCAGACGATCGGCAACCTGATCGCGCCGCTCGGTCTCGACCGCCCACCGGAGGACCGGGTCGAGCCGATCAACATCCGCATCTGGGAAGCCGGCCGCGACACCAGCTTCGCCGAGCGGGCCCGCATGCAGACGGTGTTCAACACCCTGTCTCGCGGGTTCGGCCAGTTCTTCGAGACATGGGACATCATCCTGACCCCGATCACGGCGCTGCCGACCCCGCCGATCGGCACGACCGAGTATCTGACGATCAGCGACAATCCGTCGGTGCTCGACTGGTTCGGCCATCTCTGGCGCAATTTCGCCTACACGCCGCTGGCCAACCTTTGCGGCATCCCGGCGATCTCGTTGCCGTTGGCCAGGCAGGAGAGCGGGCTTCCGCTCGGCATTCAGGCCCAGGCCAAGCAAGCCAATGACGGCCTGCTGCTGCAGCTCGCCGCGCAGATCGAGCGGGCCAATGGGGGCCAATGGAACGATGCCGCCCGGCCGGCGGTGCATGTGACCGCCTGAGCCGTGAATCTGCCGCAACTCCGGAGGCAACTCGTCTCGCAGCCGGTGCGATCATCGCCGTTCGACCTGGCTTGTCGCGGCGCGATCGATTCGGCGTAGAGATCCTAAATTCCTCCGAGTCAAGCGCATTTTCGCTTGTAAAGCCGGTCTCGAGGGATGCCCGCCACAGAAGTTCGGTCGCAACGAATAGCCAGTGATGGTAACTTGCCGAAACGTATTTTGTCGTTATAGGGTGGGAACCAGAATACGAAAACGTCCGCCCCGGAGTTTCACCATCGCAACGATGGCGCTGGTGCGGCCTGGCCGGATGATAAAAGCATGGCGCCGAACGAAGGTGGTTGGCTGACTCGGATTACCCGCGGTGGCCGGCGCGTTGTCCCGCAAGGCTCAGGCTTCCTGTTCGAGCCGCTCGAGCCGAGGCTGCTGCTGTCGGCCGATCTCAATCCGTTGCAGAACACGGCGCTGACCAGCGGCACGGTGCTGAGTCCGGCGCCGATCAGCGCCGAGGCGCTCACGCCCCTGCTCTCGCCGCAGGCCGCCAACACCAGCAGCCTCGATGCCGCGGTGCCGGTGACGACGCAGGCGACGGGCGTCAATGCGACCGCGCCGATCAGCGGCACGATCTCGACGCCGGGTCAAAGCGTCCAGTATCGCTTCGCGTTGACCAACCCGACGCAGCTCTATTTCGATTCGCTGACGAACGACGGGCAGCTCAATTGGTCGCTGTCGGGACCTTCGGGCAGCATCGTCAGCCAGAAGGCATTTCAGTCTTCCGATGCCAACTACGTCAGCGGCAGCGATAGCTATCAGGCTGCTCCCGGAACCTACACGCTGACGGTCAGCGGCAACAACAGCTACACCGGTAGCTACAGCTTCCGCTTGCTCGACCTGTCGACGGCGCCGACGATCCAGCCGAACACCGCGGTGAACGACACGCTGTCGCCGGGCAATTCCACCAACGCCTACCAGTTCGACGGCACCGCCGGCCAGCGCATCTATGTGCAGCCGCAGGGCGGCGGCGACTACGTCTACCGGGTGCTCGACCCCAGCGGGAACCTGCTGGGCGGCAACTACACCTATTCGGGCAGCGGGCAGCAGCTCACGCTGACCACCAGCGGCGCCTATACGCTGCTGGTCGAGGGCGACCCAACGGCGGCCAGCGCGCCGACCAATTTCTCCATCACGGTCTATTCCGACGCCGATACGACGCAGGCGCTGACGCTCGGCCAGACGGTGACCAACACGATCACGCAGCCGGGGCAGCTCAACACCTACACCTTCTCGGTCACGTCCGAGACGGCGGCCGTGTTCGACAGCCTGACCAATAATTCCAACCTGCAATACAGCCTCACGGGCCCGTCCGGCACGCTGGCCAACCAGACCTCGTTCAGTTCCGCCGATGGGCAGTCGACCGGGTCGAACACGCGGCTCGATCTGGTGCCCGGCAGCTATACGCTGGTGGTCTCCGGCCAGAATGGGGCGACGGCGCCGTACGCGTTCCGGCTGCTCGACCTCGCGACGGCGACGCCGATCGCCTATGGCAACGCCATCACTGGCACGCTCGGCGATGCCGGGGCCAGCGGCGCCGCCTCCGCGCCCGGCACGCAGACCACGCTCTATCGCTTCACCGGGGCGGTGGGCGACCAGATCACGCTCAACGGCACGCAGAGCAGCGGCACTATCGGGCTGCGGTTGTTCGATCCCTACGGCAAGCAGATCGTCCAGCAGAGCTTCTCCACGACCAACCCGATCACGCTGACCGTGGCGGGCACCTACACGGTGTTGGTCGAGGGCTATATCGGCAACACCGCGCCGGCGACCTATGCATTGTCGATCAGCAATAGCGGACCGGTGAGCGTACCGGCGTTGACCGGGACGGCGATCACGCTAGGGCAGACGGTCAGCGGCACGCTGGCGGCCGCCAACGAGACCGACGATTACGTCTTCACCATCAACACGCCGACGCGGATCAATTTCGACCCGCTGACCACGCCGTACTCCACCTCGCTCAGTGCGACCTGGCAGCTCGACGGGCCGCAGGGCAGCGTCGTGACCCCGCAGAATTTCTACGCCAACGATACCGAACTCCTGCAGGCGCCCGGCACGTATCGCTTGCGGGTCGTCGGCACCACCGCCGGCCAGAGCTACAGCTTCGTCGTTCAGGACCTCGCTTCCGGCACGCCGGTCAACTACAACGACACGGTCAGCGGGACGCTGGCGTCCGCCACGGCCACCGCCGTCTATAAGTTTAGCGGCACGGCCGGCGACAGCGTCTACTTCAACGAGACCAGCAGCGCCGGCTCGCTGACGTGGCGCGTGATCGACCAGTATGGCGCCAGCGTGTTCAACCAGGGCTTCGGCAGCGTCGGGCCGCTGACGCTGGCGACGACGGGCACGTATTCGCTGCTGATCGGTGGCCAATACTACAACAGCGGCGCCTCGACCTACAGCTTCCAGGTCGACAAAGTGGTGAACACCACCGCGGCGCTGACGCTGGGAACGACGGTGACCGGCTCGGTGGGCGCGCCGGCGCAGCAAGCCAACTACACCTTCACCCTAAGCGCCGCGACCGAGCTGTATTTCAACGCGATCTCCCAGAACTCGAACTTCACCTGGACGCTGACCGGCCCCAACGGCACGGCGATCACCAGCGCGCAGTTCTATAATGACTACGACCGGGTGATCGTGGCCGGACCTGGCGCCTACACGCTGACGGTCGCGGCCGGGAGCGGGCAGACGGGGTCGTTCAGCTTCCGCCTGTCGGATCTCGCCGCCGCGACGGCGTTCAGCTATGGGCAAGTGGTCTCGGCGACGACCCCGGCGACACCGCAGACCGCGGCGCTCTATCGCTTCACCGGCGCGGCCGGCGACGCAGTGTTCTTCAACACGCTGTCCAACAGCGACTCGTATTTGCAATGGAAGGTGGTCGATCCATTCGGCAACACCTTCCTCGGCAGCAGCAGCTTCTCGGCATTCGGCCGCAAGACACTGCCAAGTTCTGGCCAGTATACGATCATCGTCACGGGGTATTACTACGACCCCAACGCATCGGCGAGCTACAGCTTCGAGCTGAGCAAAGAGACGGACACCACGACGGCCCTGGCGTCCATCGACGGGCCGGCCGTGGTCGGCCCGGTCAGCGTGGCGGGGCAGGGCGCTTCGGCGCTGGCGTTCACCGGTGACGAGGCGGTGCAGGTCGCCAGCCCGCAGATCGACCTGCGCAGCCAGGTTTCGGTCTCGTTCTGGATGAACCCGGCCTCCTTCAACACGACCTGGCAATCGCTGGTCTACAAGGGCGATTTCAGCACCACCGGCGGCCGCACGTATTCGGTCTGGCTGAACTCGTCCGGGTTCATCTATCTCGATAGTGCCGATGCCAGCGGCGAACAGACCGTGCAGACTGCCAGCGGCAGCATCGTCGCCAACCAGTGGACCTACGTGACCGCCGTGTTCGACCGGGTGACGGGCGCGCTGTCGATCTATCTGAACGGGACGCTGGCCGCATCGTCCGGGTTACGCACCGGACAGGCCGTGGAGAGCGCCGGCCCGTTGCAGATCGGCGGGTCCGCCGAGACCAATCTGTTCGGCGCGGACGCGTATGTCGGCACCATGCAGGATCTGGCGATCTACGGCTCGGCGCTGACCGCGTCGCAGGCGGCCGCGCTGTACGCCTCGCCGGCAAGCGTGCCGAGCGCGAACCTGGTGCTGTTCCTGCCGATGAGCGAGGCAAGCGGCGCGGCAACTTTGGCCGATACGGGTCCGAACCACCTGACGACGACCGTCTCGAGCACGAATGCCGGGTTGGCGGGCACGATCACGGGTGCGTTCACCGTGCCGGGGCAGATCCAGAGCTACACCTTCACGCTGACGCAGGCGGCCGAGCTCGTGTTCGACGGGCTGACCGGCAACTCGAACATCACGGTGACGCTGACCGGCCCGAACGGGCTCAGCGTGACGCGCAACCTGCGCAACGGCGACAGCTACGACCTCGGCAACGGCAACCCGGTGATTGCAGCCGCAGCGGGCAGCTACACGATCACCGTGACGGACAGCAGCGCCTCGCTCGACACGTACGCGTTTCGTTTCATCAACCTGGCCGACGCGCAGCCGATCACGCTGCAGACCCCGGTCTCCGGCACGCTGACCGACGGCGCGGCCACGGCGGCCTTCACGTTCCAGGGCACGGCGGGAGAGGCGATCTACCTGCACGCGCTCTCGCTGACCAATGGCGTCGGCAGCTACTACGCGTCGTTCCGGTTGATCGACCCGAACGGCAACCAGGTGTTCGGCCCGGTCAACTTCGCCGACATCGCGAGCACGACGCTCACCTATGCCGGGACATACACGCTGTTGCTGGAGGGAAGGAGCTTCAACTCGGTTCCGACCAGCTACTCGTTCGTCATCTACCCGCTCGTCACCGCGACGGTGCCGCTCACGCTCGGCACCAACCCCGCGCCCAGCCCGAGTTGGACGGCGGGGCAGTTCGGCAGCGCGGTGCAGATGAACGGGCAGGCCGTGGTGTCGGTGCCGGATGCGCCGTCGCTCGACCTGACGGGTAACGTGACGCTGCAGGCCTGGATCAACCCGGCGAACCTGCCGTCCACCTGGTATACCATCTTCTACAAGGGCGCCGGCACGCAGTCCGATGGCGGGCTGCGCGATTACGGGCTGTTGCTCAACGCGAACGGCTCGATCCTGCTGGCGACCTCGGACCAGTACGGATCAGAAACAATCCAGACCGCGGGCGGCGTGGTGACGCCGGGTCAATGGACCCAGGTGAGCGGGGTCATCGACCGCTCGAACGGGGCGATGCACATCTATATCAACGGTGTCGACGTGACCGATGGGTCGCTGCGCGCGGGCTTCTCGCCGGGCAGCAGCAACCCGTTGCTGATCGGCGGCACGCAGGAGGTCAACGGCGCCTTCAGCCCCTACCAGGGCGCGATCGACGAGGCCCGAGTGTGGTCGGTGGCGCTGACCGGCAGCCAAGTGGCGTCGAACTGGAACACCGCGTTGAGCGGCCCGCAGACCGGGCTCGCGCTCGCGCTGTCGTTCAACGAGGGCAGCGGCACGGTCGCGCATGACAGCAGCGGCAACGGCAACGACGCGTCGCTGGTGACGCTCGATCCGAAGGGCGTGTCGGGCAGCATCACGGTTCCCGGGCAGTCGGTGGCCTATACGTTCACGCTGGCGCAGGCGCAGACGCTGTATTTCGACAGCCAGATCGACGATCCGTCGTTCAGTTGGACGCTGACGGGGCCGCAGGGGACCGTGGTCTCCGGCCGGTCGTTCACCAACTCGGATGCGAACCGGGGCAACCCGATCCTGAACAACCTCCCGGCCGGCAATTACACGCTGACGGTGTCGGCCGCCGGGGCGACGACGGGCAATTTCGCCTTCCGCCTGTTGCAGCAATCGGACGCCGTTGCGCTGACGCCCGGCACGGTGGTGCCGGTGACGCTGCAGACCGGTAATGCGGCCCAATTGTTCACCTTCGACGGCACGGCCGGCGAGCGGGTCTATTTCGACCAGACTGGCTACAACAGCACCACCGGCGTCTACGTGCGCGTGTTCGACCCGCTCGGCAACGATCTGTACGGCTCGATCTATGCGGGGAGCCTGCCGAGTTTCGGCGTGCAGACGCTGGCGCTGACCGGCCGCTACACGGTGGTGATCGACGGCGACGTCTACTACGACCCGAATTTCGCGACATTGAACTTCGCCGTCCAACCGGTCACCGACAAGAATGCGGCGTTGACGCCGGGGACCGCGGTGTCGGGCAGCATCGACACGCCCGGCCAGACGGCGAACTACACGTTCACCCTGTCGAGCCAGACGCTGGCGGTGTTCGACGCGCTGACCAACAGCAACACGAACTGGACGCTGACCGGCCCCACCGGCGTGGTGGTGAGCAGCCAGGCGTTCGGCAGCGCGGACGGCTACAACCAGAACAATGACGGGTATCTGCTGGCGGCCGGCGCCTACACGCTGGCGGTGCGGGGGTCGGGCGACACGGTGGGCAGCTTCGGCTTCAACCTGCTGACATCCGCGCAGGCGACGGCGTTGCCGGCCAGCACGCCGACGGCGATCAGCATCCCGGCGGCGGCGACCCAGCTGTACAGCTTCAGCGGCACGGCCGGCCAGCGGGTGGAGTTCGAGGCGGCGGGTGTCACCGGCAGCGTCGCATGGCGGCTGCTGGACCCCTACGGCAACGAGCTGTTCGGACCGACGTCGCTCGGCCTCGCCGGGCCGGTGACGCTGAGTTCGACCGGGACCTACCTGCTGGCGATCGAGGGCCAGATCGACAACGGCACGGCGATCACCGGGACCATCCAGGCGGTGCCGCTGCCGGTGCCGACGGCGAATGGCGCAGTCTCCGTGTTCGTGCCGGCGGCGAGTTCGACGCCGGTGGATCTCGGTTATTTCGCTGCGGGCACCTACACGCTGGCAGCCAGCGGGTTCGCATCCCTGGTCGGCGGGATCTCCGACATCAACAGCCTGACGTTCAACCCGGACGGCACGGCCGCCTTCGCGATCCAACGTGGTGGGTACACCTTCCTGAACAACGGCCCCACGGCCTTCGATCAATACCAGAACAGTTATGGCGTGGGCGGTTCGAGCATCCCGCTCGGCGGCCTGATGGGTAGCCTTGCCGCGCAGCCCAGCAGCTACTTCGCGATCGGCTCTGCTCACACGATAACGCTGTCACAGGCCGGGCACATCTATGCAATGGTCAACGATGACGCTCCGTACTACGGCGACAACAGCAACGGCTACCAGGTCACGGTAACGCCGCAATCGGGCGCGAACGGTGCAGCCATCCAGAGCTTCGACGGCAGCGGGACGCCGTATGCGCTCTCGACCGACCAGAACCTGCCGGGCGCCACGGTGGTGTCCAGCGCCGACTCGCACGGGCAGGTGCTGCAACTGACCTCGGCCAGTAATTCGTACCAGAACAACCGGGTCGACTTCGCGGCGACCGCGGCGGCGGGCCCGTTCGCGACGGTGCAAGCCGATTTCGACTTCCGCATGACGGCCGGGGACAACGGCGGCGGGACGGGCATCGGCGCGGTGCTGCTCAACACCGCATACTGGGGCAATGCCGGGCCGAGCACCGGCTTCGGCAACCCGGCGCAGGTGACCCAGGGTCTCGGCGCCTTCCTGCGCGGCGCGGACAACACGGTCCTGCTGACCTGGAACGGCACGACCATCGTTTCGGTCTCGCCCGGGTTCAACCTGCTCGCCAGCGAGTGGGACCACGCGACCATCACCGTGGCGGCGACCGACGGCGGCAGCCTGGTCAGCGTCGCGCTGACCGAGGCCGGCGGCACGGCGACGACGGTCATCAGCCAGCAATTCGTCGGCGGCCTGTTCCTGGACGGGACGCGGCTGGCGATCTACGGGCTGACCGACTATCGGACGGCGACGCAGCAGGTCGACAACGTCACGGTCGCGACGACGCCGGCGACGGTGGCGGTCTCCCCGCTCGTGCTGGGCAGCACGGTCTCGGGCACCATCGCGACGGCCGGAGCGGTCGAGCGCTACCAATTCACGCTCGCCCAGGCGACGACGGCGCTGTTCGACAGCCTGACCAACAATTCCAACTTCAACTGGACGTTGACGGGACCGAACGGGACCGTCGTCGCGGGCCGCAGCTTCGGCAACTCCGATACGGTCGATCTCGGCAGCAGCCCGTCGCTGCGTCTGGTCGCCGGCACGTACACGCTCTCGGTCAGCGGCTCTTCCGGCACCACGGGCGCGTTCAACTTCAAGCTGGACGATCTCGCGGCGGCAACCCCGCTCACCTTCACCGCGGGTGCCGCCGCGGTGAGCGGCTCGCTCGACCCGGCCAACGAGACCCTTGCCTACGCGTTCACCGCGACGGCCGGGCAGACGTTCTTCATTTCGAACGTCAGCGGCTGGAACGGCTACCAATACATCCAGGTGCTCGATCCCGCCGGGAACCAGGTGATCTCCGGCGCGGCGCTGTACAACGACATCGGGTTCACGACGACGGTCGCCGGGCGCTACACGCTGCTGGTCGAAGGGCGCATCTACGCGGGCACCGGGTCGGTGGCCGTGGGCCTGACGCTGAACCAGCTGACCAACATCACCGGAACGATCAGCCTGAATACGGTGGTGAGCGGCAGCTTCACCCAGCCCGGGCAGACCGCGACCTACACCGTCGTGGTGCCGAACGCGACGGCGCTGCTGTTCGACCAGCAGAACACCGATGGCGACATCCGGATGACGCTGACCGGCCCCGGCGGCAACCAGATTTTCGCCGTTCCCGACAGTTACGGCGACCAGGGGCCCTACATCGTCCCGGCCGGCACGTACACGGTCACCATCTCGCACCCGAGCGCCGACGACCATCTGGGCGGCTACCAGTTCCAGCTCATCGATGCCAGCAGCGCGGCGGCCGCGCTCACGCTCGGCACGCCCGTCTCCGGCACGCTGTCCACGGGCACTGCCGCGGCGGCCTACAGCTTCCAGGGCACGGCCGGGCAGAGCGTCTATTTCGATGCGGTCTCCTCGAGCGGTGGGTCGCTCAACTGGGTGCTGATCGATCCGGCCGGCAACCAGGTGTTCTCGACCAATTTCTCGACGCAGGGCACGCAAGTGCTGGGCGCGACCGGCACCTATCGGCTGTTCATCGAGGGCGCGCTCTATAACACCGGCGCGGTGAGCTACAGCTTCAACGTGCTGACGCCGGCGGTCACCACGGCCGCGTTGACGCTCGGCCAGCAGGTGAACGGCAGCATCCCCAGCGCCGGGGCGACGAGCGCCTACACCTTCACGCTGAATTCCCCGACGCGCGTGGTGTTGGCGGCGCTGTCGAACACGGTGGGCGGCGGATCGGCCTATAATTCGACGCTGAACTGGACCCTGACGGGGCCGACCGGGCAGGTCGCGAGCCGTGCCTTCAACTTCTCGGACGGGACCTATTTCGGCAGCGGCTCACCGGCCGTGCAACTCGCGGCGGGCACCTACACACTGCGTTTCACCGCCAATACCGACGCGACCGGCACCTACAGCTTCCGGCTGCTCGACCTGGCCGCTGCGACGCCGCTGACGTTGGGCTCGCCCGTGGCCGGCGCGCTCTCGCCGGGGAGCGACATCAAGGCGTTCAGCTTCACCGGCGCGGCCGGCGACAAGATCTATGTTGCGGAAAACAGCTATTCCGGCGGCAACCTGGTGTGGCGCCTGGTCGATCCGAACAACAACCAGGTGTTCGAAACCTATTTCGGCAGTTCCCCGGGCCAGATCACCCTGCCCGTGGCGGGCACCTACACGCTGCTGCTCGAGGGGTTCATCGGCGACGGCGGGCAGGCGGCGAACTATAATTTCACGCTGTATCCGGTCCCGGTCCAGCAGCCGATCCCGATCTCGACCTTGCCCACCGCCCAGGCGCCCGATCTGCAGGTGAACGGCCTCTCGGTCGTCGCCTCCGGGGGCGCCGCGATCACCTCCGGCAGCACGCTCGCCATCAGTTGGGCCGACGCCAATACCGGGACGGGGCCGACCGACGCCTCCTGGACCGACAGCCTGGTGGTGACCAACACCACCACCGGCCAGATCATCGCCACCCGCGTGCTCAACTACGACGCCGCCGCGAACGGGGCGTTGGCGGCCGGGGCGAGCTATGCCCGCAGTGCGACCGTCCTGCTGCCGGATGGCAGCCCGGGCGTCGGCTCGATCCAGGTGACGGTGACGACCGACAGCGGCAATACGGTGACGGAGTCCAACGCCGGCGGCACCGCCTTCACCAACAACACCGCCTCGACCACGGTCACGTCCACGCTGGCGGCCTATCCCGACCTGCAGGTGAGCAACGTCGCGCTGTCGCCGTCGCCGGGCTATGCGGCCGGGCAGACCGTGACCGTCAGCTGGACGCTGGCCAATGCCGGCACGGCAGCCGTGACGGTGCCGTTCACGGAGTCGATCCGGGTGCGGAACCTGTCGACCGGGAACGTGATCACGCTGCAATCCGACACGGTCTCGCCGCCGCTGGCGGCCGGCAGCTCGACCACACGGTCGCTGACCTTCACCTGGCCCGCCGGCACGGACGGCACCGGGCAGTTCCAGGCCGATGTCACGGCCGACAGCACCGGCCAGGTGGTCGAGGCGCTGCCAGCCGGCCAGCGCACCGACAACACCGCCAGCACCACGCTCATTTCGGCGCCGGACCTGCTGGTGCAGGCCAACAGCCTACAGGTGACCAATACCAGGCCGCTGCAATCCGGTGACACCGTCACGATCAGCTGGGTCGACCAGAACCAGGGCGACGCCACCGCGGCGACGACTTGGAACGACCAAGTCACGGTCTACAACTCCACGACCAATCAGTATCTGACCATCCAGTCGACGGTGGATGCCGGCGGTCCGCTCGCCGCCGGTGCGACCCGGCTGCGCAATTTCTCCTTCGTCCTGCCCGACGGGGCGGCCGGCGTTGGTACCCTGCAGATCGCGGTCACCGTCGACCCGGCCCGGTCCGTGATCGAGGCCGTCAGCGGCACCACCGATCCCTACGCCAACAACGTCTCGCAGATCACCGCGAGTTCGGTGCTGCGCCTCTACCCGGACCTCGTCACCACGGCGACCGCGCCCACGACGGGCGTGGGCGGGACCGGTGTGACCGTGGCCTGGACGGTGACGAACAACGGCGCCGGTGCGACGACCGCCGGTAGCTGGAACGATTTGGTGATCCTGAGCCCGACGGCGACGCTGGGCACCACGGGCAATGTCGTGCTCGGCCAGTTCGGGCATAGCGGCGACCTCGCCAGCGGCGCGTCATACAGCAACAGCCAGACGCTGACGCTGCCGGCGTCGACCCAGGGGCAATACTACATCTTCGTGGTCTCGGATTACGGCCAGGTGGTGACGGAGCCGACCGGCCGGGCCGATGCGACCTCGGCGGGCTTGCCGATCGCGGTGACCTCGCCGGCGGCGGCGCTGAATGTCAGCGGCGTCACGGCGCCGGCCAGCGTGTCCTCCGGCGGAACGGCGACGGTGAGCTGGACGGTGACCAATGGCGGGTCCGGCTCGACCAACGTCGTTTCGTGGACCGACCGGGTCTACCTATCGAAATCGACCACGGCGCCGCAGGCGGGCGACCCGGTGCTCGGCAGCTTCGCCCATCTCGGCACGCTGCCCGTCGGCGGCAGCTATAGCGGCAGCCTGGTGGTGACGTTCCCGGGCAATCTGTTCGGCACCGGCTACCACATCCTCGTGGTCACGGATGCCGACAACCAGGTGTACCGCGCCGGGCAGACCACCGGCAATGTCGGCGCTTCGGCGGCGCTGTCGCTGCTGAGCCCGGACCTGCAGGTGAGCGGCGTGACCGGGCCGGCCGCGGTGCAGCCGGGCCAGCCGGTGACCGTCGCCTGGACGGTGACGGATAACGGGACGGGAACCGCGGCCGGGTCGTGGACCGACCGGGTTTATTATGCGCCGACCGGCACGCTGAGCGACCCGGCCACCTTCGCGGTGTACGACATCGGGCATGGCGGCGGCTTGGCGGCGGCGAGCTCCTACGCACAATCCGTCACGTTCATCATGCCGACGGTGGCCGACGCGACGGGCGGCCGGTTCTTCGTGGTGACGGATGTGTATGGCCAAGTGGCCGAGGCGAATGGCGAGACCGACAACAGCGCGGCATCGGCGGCCGTCACGGTGACGCATCCGGACCTCGCGGTGAGCGCGGTCACGGCGCCGGCCAGCGGCATTTCGAGCCAGAGCGTGGCGGTGACCTGGACGGTGACGAACACGGGGTCGGCGCCGGTCGCCGCAAGGTCGAGCTGGACCGACCAGGTGTATGTGGCGACCGGCACGGGGCTGGATGGCACGCAGAGCTATCTGGGGTCGGTGAGCGAAGCCGGGCCGCTGGCGGTGGGTGCGTCCTACACCGGCGCCCTGACCGTGACGCTGCCGGCGGGGCTGGCGCCCGGCAGCTACCGCATCCTGGTCCTGACCAATGCCGGCAACGCGCTGAACGAGGCCGGCAACACCGCGAACAACGTGGCCGCATCGGCCGCGGTCAGCGTGACGCAGCCGGCGCTGCCGGACGTGCAGATCAGCAATCTCACCGCGGGCCCGCTGAGCGGGGGCACGCTGATGTCGTCGGAGACGGTGACCTACGCCTGGAACGTGGTGAACGTCGGCGCCGGGCCGGTCACGTCGTCGTTCTACAGCCATGTGAGGATCGTCGACACCTCCACGAACGTGACGCTCGTGGACCAGAACGTGTACTACGACGTGGGTGCGCGGGGGCCGATCGCCGGCAATGGCGGTGCGGCGGCGCAGCAGCTGGTTTTCACGCTGCCGAACGGCGCGGCCGGCACCGGGTCGATCGTCGCGACCGTGACGGCGGACGCCTTCGGCCAGGTGTATGAAGGCGGCAACGCGCGGACGGACAACACCGCCACCCTGACCACGACCAGCGTCTTGCAGGCGTATCCGGACGTGACGGTGGACGGCTTGAACGTCGGTCCCGGGAGCCCGCATTCGGGCGACACGCTGACCATCGGCTGGACGACGTCCAACCACGGCAGCGCGCCGGTGACGACGGCGTTCAACGACGAGGTGGTCGTCATCAACCAGAGCACGGGCGTCGTGCTGTCCGACCAGTTGATCGCCTATGACCCGGCTGCCTCGGGCGCGATCGCCGGCGGCAGCGGCATCCTGCGCAGCGCGACGGTGACGCTGCCGGCCGGCACCGCCGGGGTCGGCACGATCCTGGTGCGGGTGATCGCGGATGCCGGCAACGCCGTGGTCGAAGCGGCCGTGCCGCACACCGACAACAGCGCGACGGTCCAGACCGTCTCGACGCTGGCCGACTATCCGGACCTGCAGGTGAGCGCGATCACCGGGCCGGCGGCGCCGAGCGCCGGGTCGACGGTGACGCTGACCTACACGGTGACCAACGTGGGCACCGGAACTGCGTCGGGCAGTTGGGCGGACCAGATCTATCTCTCGCCGGACGGGTTGTTGAGCGACGCGGTGGCGGTGGCGTCGCAGTCGGAGACCAACCAGTCGATCGCGGCGGGCGCGTCGGTGCAGCGCAGCGTGACGCTGCAGCTGCCGGCGATGCTCGACGGCAAACAGTATTTCGTCGTCACGACGGACCGCCTGAATTCGCTGGTGCAGCTGAACAATGTCAGCCACACGGCCACGGCGGCGACCGCGACGCAGATCACGCCGGGCCTTACCCTCAGCTTCACGCAAAGCTCGGTGGCCAACAATGCCGGGGCGGTCGCGCTCTCGGGCGTGGTAACGCGTAGCGGGAACGCGTCGAGCCCGCTGACGGTGACGATCATGGCGGACCAGCAGGGATTGGTGCTGCCCACCCAGGTAGTGATCGCGGCCGGCCAAATGGCGCAGTCGTTCCAGGTGGGGGCGGTGAATAGCGGCCTTACCGGGTCGACGCTCAACATCAACGTGACGGCCAGCGCCGCCGGCTACAGCAGCGGCACGGCGCCGCTGCAAGAAACCAACAGCAACACGCCGATGCTCACGCTGATGGGCCCGATGACGGTGAACCGGAACGCCGGCACGGTGGCGGTCACGCTGATGCGCAACACGCCGACGGATCAGCCGCTGACGGTCACGCTGAGCTCCGACCTGAATGTCCTGATCAATCCGCCATCGACGGTGACGTTCCAGGCCGGCCAGTCCTCGGTCACCGTCAACCTGCCGCTGCTGGACGACGGCGTCGTGTATGGCAACCGGAACGTGCACATCAACGCCATGGCGACCGGGCTGACTCCGGCGGTGGCGACGATCGCGGTGGTCGACACGGACGTGCCGACGCTGACGGTGACGCCGGGCCAGAGCACGATCTCGGAGGCGGCTGGGTCCAATGCCACCACGCTGACGATCACGCGCAGCATCGTCACCAACGCGGCGCTCAACGTCGCACTCGGCACGATGCCGAGCGGGCTGTCGCTCAGCAGCGCCGCCACGATCGCGGCCGGGCAGGCGTCCGTTACGGTGCAGGTCGGCGTGATCAATGGAAGCCGGCCCATTTCGGCCTCGTCCACCGTGGACATCACCGTCGTGGTCGTCGATCCGAGCACGGGTGTCCCGATCGACAGGACCGCGGCGATGGCTGCGCTGACGATCATGGGAAGCGTCGGGCCGAATCTGGGGATCAGCCTGGCCACCACCACGGTCGTGGGCGGCACCAGCTTGACCGCGGCATTGACGCGGGCGGCCGGCGACAGCACGCAGCCGCTGACCGTCACGCTGGCGAGCAGCAACACCGGCGAGGCGACGGTTCCCACCACCGTCACGTTCGCGGCCAACCAGACGACGGTGAATTTCACCATCACGTCGGTCAACGACGGCAGCCTGAACAGCCTCACGCAGCTGCAGATCAGTGCCGCCGCGACCGGGTATGCGACGGCCTACCAGGGCCTCACCGTCTCGAACCAGAACCTGCCCAACCTCTCGGTGAGCGGGATCACCAACGTCGCGAGCATCGTGTCGGGCCAGAGCGGCACGATGAGCTACACCGTGACGAATACCGGCAAGAACGCCGCCACCGGTCCGTTTACCGACAGCATCTATCTCAGCGACAGCCCGAACCTGAACAACGGCTCCGTGCTGATCGGCAGCCGGACCACGCAGTCGCTCGCGGCCGGCCAGTCCTATACCAACAGCGTCGGCTTCAGCACCTCCACCCCGGGCACCTATTATTTCATCGTGGTGTCCGACAGCGGCAAGGTGGTCCAGGTCATCAGCAGCGCGGAGGAGACCCGCACGGGCGCCACTACGCTAGCGGTGACGCCGGCCTTTACCGTTACCGTGGGCGTCTCGAGCCCGACGAGCAAGGTGGCCCCAGAAGGCACCGTGATCGAGCTGTCGGGCACGGCGACGGACGCGGTGACCGGCCAGCCCGCCGGGCTCAAGCTCGTCACGGTCTACGTCACCAATAACGGCTTCCAGCGCACGCTCAGCGCGTTCACCAACGCCGCTGGCAACTACACCATCAACTTCCATCCGCTCGCCACCGAGAGCGGCACCTACCAGGTCTCCGCCTCGCAGCCCGGCGCCAAGGCACCCGCCGCGCAGGACAGCTTCACGCTGATCGGGCTGACGGCCTCGGCCAGCACGATCACGATCGCCGGGCTCCCGAACCAGACGGTTCAGGGCAGCTTCACCATCACCGACACCACCGCCATACCGCTGACCGGGCTGAAGGCGGCGCTGTCCGCGTCGCTGCCGGCTACGGCGACGCTCACCTTCGCGCCGATCGCCGATATCGGACCCAACGGCACCGTGACGGTGAACTACACCTTCATCTCGACGGCGGCGATCACCGGTGGGGCGACGCTGAACATCACCTCCGACCAGGGCGCCACGATCTCGGTCAAGCTGAACGTGAGCGTGCTGCCGCTGACGCCGAACCTGGTGGCCAACCCGGGCTATCTGAACGCCGGCATGGTGGTGGGCACGCAAAGCCAGGTTTCGTTCACCGTCACCAACACCGGCGGCGCGGCGACCGGCGACCTCACGGTGCAGTTGCCGTCCGGGATACCGTGGCTGAGCCTGCAATCGCTGGCCACGATCCCCTCGATCGCGGCCGGCGGCACCGCGACCGTGACGCTGCAACTGACGCCCGACCAGAGCCTGGCGCTGATCGAATACCAGGGCGCGCTGGTGATCTCGAACAACATCACGTCGGTGACCGTTCCGTTCACCTTCCGCGCGGTC
>CAZZVQ010000012.1:13162-33173 GCA_964657565.1 uncultured Acetobacteraceae bacterium | reverse complement strand
CGACCGCGACCGGCACGGTGTCGGTGACGACGCAGGACGAGGCGTCCTACTTCGCCGCCGGGGCGCCGAACCTGGCCGGTGCGACGGTCACGCTGCAGGACGCCTACACCTCGGCGATCGTCGCGACCGGGGTGACCGACGCGACCGGCAACGTGTCGTTCGGCACGATCGCCGCCGGCGGCTACCTGATGATCGTGACGGCGCCGAGCCATGCGACGGTGACGACGTCGATCACCGTCGTGCCTGGCATCACCAATAGCTTCACGGAATTCCTCCACTTCCAGGCGGTGAGCTACACCTGGGCCGTCGTGCCGACGCAGCAGGCGGACCACTACCAGATCACGCTCACGAGCACGTTCCAGACGTCGGTGCCGATGCCGGTGGTGACGGTGGACCAGCCGCTGATCATGCCGCTCGTGCTGCCCGGGCAGATCACCACGATCAACCTCACCTACACCAACCACGGGCTGGTCGACGCGACCCAGCTGTCGTTCAACGTGCCGTCCGATCCGGATTTCATCGTCACGCCGCTGATCACCAGCCTTGCCGTGCTGCCGGCCGGGGCATCGATCACGGTGCCGTTCCAAATCCAGTTCAATCCGAACAGCACGCTCCTGCAGGCCATGGGGGCGGGCCTCGCGACGCAGGGCGCGATGGACGCATCGCAGTTGGCAGCCGGGCTGTCGCCTCAGGGTGCGGCGGGTTACGGCGCGGCGATCTCCAAATGTCTCGGTATCGACGCGCTCTACACCTACATCTGTCAGGACAATCAGTGGCAGCAGGTCCATGTCAGCATGGACACGATCGGCTGCGTCGACAGTGCCGTTGGTGCGGTGACGAGCACGCTGGAGAGCGGTAACCTGCTCGGCGCGCCGTGCTCCGTGCTGGACGCCGTGATCGGTTGTATCACGGCGAATCGCCTCTCAGGCACCGCTTCCGCCATTGCCGACTGCACCCAAGCGATCCTCGTGGGCCTATGCGGGTTCGCGACCGAGGGACCGCTCGGCGTTCTGGCCTCGGCGGGTTCGGACATCCTGACCTGCCTGTGCGACTTGGCCGGGCTGTTCGGTGGCGCTACCGGCAACCAGTCCAATCCGATCGGCGAAGGTGGCTTCGACGGCGGCGGCTATGGCAGCAGCCCGGCGACGCCCTGGCAGGTTCCGGTGGGGTATTCGTCGGTCGCCGCGACGTGCGGCCCGGCCGCATCCTCGGTGTCGACGTCGGCCGACGGCACGATGGCCACGACGGACATGCCGATGGACCAGCCCGGCTCGGTCTGCGCCCAAGTGGTCGTGCAGCTCAGCCAGCAGGCGGTGATCACGCGGACCAACTTCGTCGGCACGCTCGACATCATGAACGGCGTGGCCGGCGTCGATCTGACGAACCTGTCGGTCACGCTGAGCATCACCGACATGATGGGCAACAGCGCCAACGACATGTTCAGCACCCAAGCGCCGACGGCGTCGGGCTTCAGCGGCATGATGGGATCGTTCACGCTCACCGGCGGCTCGAACGGCTCGCTGGTCTATGTCTTCATCCCGACCGTGTCCGCGGCGCTGACCATGCCGGAGACGTACTACATCGGCGGCATCATGCACTACGTGCAGAGCGGCCAGACCTTCGACATCCCGCTTGCGGCGGCGATGATCACGGTCTATCCGGAAGCCCAGCTCCAGCTCAGCTACTTCTGGCAGCGTAACGTGATCGGCGACGACCCCTTCACGAACCAGGTTGAGCCGTCGGAGCCGTTCTATCTCGGCCTGCGCGCCACCAACGTGGGCGCCGGGTCGGCGGCGGACCTGACGATCACCTCGTCACAGCCGAAGATCATCGAGAACGAGAAGGGCCTGCTGGTCGACTTCAAGATCGTCGGCTCGCAGGTGCAGAACCAGGCGGGAACCGGCAGCCTGACCGTCGACCTCGGCACCATCAAGCCGGGCCAGACGACGACGGCGGATTGGCAGTTGCTCTCCACGCTGCAGGGGCGCTTCACCAACTTCTCCGCTTCGTTCTCCCACGAGGACGACAACGGCAGCCTGCGGACCTCGCTGATCCAGAGCGTGACGATCGCGCCGCTGATCCAGGTCGTGCATGTCGGCGATAACGGCAATACGATGCAGCCGACCGACAACGGCGTGCCCTCGTTCCTGGTCGAGAACACCGTCAGCTACACGCCCGACGGCGACGCGATCCCGGACACGTTGTACATCGGCGACCAGAGCGGCTCGCAGCAGGTCACCGACGTGCCGACCGGCAGCTGGACGGCTGGGGCCGGCGACACCCAGACGCTGACCTTCGCGGCCACCACGGGCTGGGACTACATTGCCATCGCCGACCCGGATCCGGGCGAGAAGCTGGTCAAGATCGTCCGTTCCGACGGCACCGTGATGGTGCCGGGCGACACCGTGTGGCGCACCGACCGCGTGTTCCCGCCGACCATCGCGGGCGCGCTGGACATCAACCTGATGCACTTGCTGGATTTCAACAGCACCGGGTCGTACACGTTCTACTTCGTCAACGACGACGGTAAGCCGCCGCACATCACCGCGATCCAGGACCTCTCTGCCGCCGTGCTGAGCGCGTCGGTGCCGTCGATCGACGTCACCTTCTCCAAGACGCTCGACCCGGCCAGCCTGACCACCGCGGCGCTGACGCTCACCCAGAACGGCACCACCGTCGCGCTGAATGGCGTGACGTTCACCGATGCGGGCGCGGCCACCGGCGGCGGCGAGATCTACCGCATCACCGGGCTCGCGCCGCTGACCAACACCGCCGGCAACTACACGCTGACGGTGGACGGCACCAAGGTGAAGGACACGGCGCAGGATGCCGGCGACAACGCCGCCTCCACCAGCTTCCTGATCTCGTTCGGTCAAACCCTGATCAGCAGCATCTCGCCGGTGACCCCCGCGGTGCGGGCGATTCCGGCCGATACGGTGACGGTGACCTTCACCAGCGCGGTCGCGACCTTCAACGCGGGCGCCCTCGCGCTCACGCAGAACGGCCAGGCGGTCGCAGTCGGCAACCTGGTCACGGTCGTCAAGCTGTCGCCGACGCAGTGGCAGGTCAGCGGGCTCTCCAACTACGAAACCGGCGATGGCAGCTACGTGCTGACCGTCATGGGCGGCCTCATCACCGATGCCGCCAGCCAACCCGTGGTGGGCGTGGTCAGCACGAGCTGGACCGTCAACACGGTGGCGCCGGCCGTCACGCTGGACACCATCTCGCCGAACCCACGCAACACGATCGTGCAGTCGCTGGTGGTGACGCTGAACGAGGCGATCGACCCGGCGAGCTTCGACTACCGCGCGATCACGGTCACGCAGAACGGCGGCCCCAACCTCGTCACCTCGGCCGTGACGGTGACGAAGATCGACGCCACGCACTACTCGATTTCCAAGTTCAACAACTCGTTCAATGCGGCGACCGGGATCAACGGCACCTACGCGATCACCGTCGATGCGACCAAGCTGCGCAGCCTGGCCGGGGTGGCCGGGACGGCTTCGGGCAGCGCGTCGGAAAGCTGGGTGCTGAACGTGACGGCGCCGACCGCGGCAACCAATGTCCACGTCTCGCCGGACAATGGCGCCTCGTCGAGCGACGGCGTGACCAACACGCTCTCGCTGTCCGTGCTGGGGAACGTCGCCGATCCGTCCTATTCGGTGCGGTTCACCGACCTGACCACCAATGCCGAGCTCGGATACGGCAAGGTCGCGGCCGACGGGACCTTCGCCGGCGCAATCGCGCTGAGCGGGCCGGGCACGCACACCATCCGCGTGCGGGTGATCGACACGGCCGGCAACACGGCCGACACCACCTACAGCCTGTTCATCGATACGGCCGCGCCGACGATCAGCGCGATCATGGCACCGGCCTCGCCGACCATGACGCCGGTCGATGAGGTGGAGGTGACGCTCTCGAAGGGCATCATCGACAGCAGCTTCACCGGCGCGGCCGTGTCGCTGACGCTGAACGGTACCGCGGTGTCGCTCTCGGGCCTCATGCTCATGGACATGGGCAGCAACATGTGGTCGATCGCCGGCTTGTCCGCGTTCGACGGTGCGGCGGGCACCTATGTGCTGACGGTGTCGGCGACCGGGCTCGAGGACACTGCCGGGAATAGGGGCACCGGGTCGATGCAGGTCACGTGGACCGAGACGTCGACCGTGATGCAGACCGGGTTCGGCGGCACCGTGTTCAACGACCTGAACGGCAACGGCGTGAAATCCGCGGGCGAGACGGGCCTGGCCGGCTGGACGGTATTCCTCGACAGCGGCATGACCGGCGTCTACGCGGCCGGCGATCCAGCCGCCACCACGGATGCCAACGGCGCCTACAGCTTCGTGTCGCTGGCCCCCGGCATGTATACCGTCGTCGTGATGCCGATGGCCGGCTATGTCGGCACCGGCCCGGCCGAATACATGGTCACGGTGACCGCCGGGCAGTACGCCACCACCAGCTACGATTTCGGCGAGTTCCTGCCGGGCCGCATCGCTGGCACGCTGTTCGACGACAGCAACGCCAACGGCACGGTCGGCGCCGGCGAGACCGGGTTGGCCGGGGTGACGGTCTATCTCGACCAGGGCGACGGCAGCCTGCATGCCGGCGATCCCACCACGACCACGGCCGCGGATGGCAGCTTCAGCTTCACCGGCTTGTCCTATGGCAGCTACAAGGTCGGCCAGACGACCCCGGCCGGCTACCAGCAGACGACGGCGACCCCGAGCCTGACCGTGTCGAGCGGCACCAACGCCAACGGCCTGCTGATCGGCGACGTGAAGCTGGCTTCGGCCACAGGCACCGTGTTCAACGACGTCAACGGCAACGGCCTGCAGGATGCCGGCGATCTCGGGCTGGGCGGCTGGACCGTGTTCATCGACGCGCAGCATGACGGACAGCTCGACGCCGGCGATCCGACCGCGGTGACCGACGCGAACGGCGTGTTCAGCTTCACCAACCTGCTGCCCGGCGGCTACACCATCGGCGAAGTGCTGAAGCCGGGCTACAGCGAGACCTCACCACTGACGCCGGCCTCGGACGGCTCCGTGTCGATCGGCGTGTCGGACGCGCCGATCGTGCTGGCCAGCAGCAGCACGGCGAATACCAGCCTGGGCAGCCAATCCCTGGCCGACGCGGCCGCTCTGACGGGTCTGACGACGGCGTTGCAGGATCCGCGCTTTGCCGGCCTGACCGGCGCGGGCGAGACCACCGTGGTGATCGACACCGGGTTGAACGACGACCCGGCCTGGTTCGGCGCCGGCACCGTCGCCTACGAATACAACTTCGCCACCAACACCACCGATGTCACGGACACGCTGGGTCACGGCTCGGACGTGGCGAGCATCATCGCGTCCGACAACGCGTCCGACCCCGGCCTGGCGCCCGGCGCCCGGCTGATCATCCTCAAAGTGTTCAACGACCAGGGCCAGGGCTTCTTCAGCTACGTCTCCCAGGCGCTCAACTGGGTCGCGGCGAACGTGCAGGCCTACAATATCGGCGTGGTCAACATGTCGCTCGGCGACGGCGGCAACTGGACGACGGCGGCCTCGCGCTACGGCTTGGGCACGGTGCTGTCGCAGATCGCGGCCGAGAACGTGATCACCGTCGCGGCGGCCGGCAACGGCTACTACGGCAACCAGACGATCGGGCTCGCCTATCCGGGCTCCGACCCGTCGGTGCTCGCGGTCGGCAGCATCTGGCCGGGCAATCTGGGCGGCCCGTGGCGCTACACCGACGGATCGGCGACGACCACGACCGCGGCGGACCAGATCGCGGCCTACTCCCAGCGCGACCCGAACCTGCCGTTCGAACTCGCGCCGGGCGCCGTGTTCAGCGGGCCGACGTCGACCGGAGGCACGCAAGCCGAACAGGGCACCAGCCAAGCCAGCGCCTACCTGGCCGGCGCGGCGACGCTGGCCCAGCAACTGGCGCAGCAGGTTCTGGGCCATAACCTCTCGCTCACCCAGTTCGAGAGCCTGCTGGTCAGCAGCAGCGACAGCGTGACCGACTCGCCGAACGCCGCGAACAACGTGACGGCCAGCGGCGCCACCTATAACCGTCTGGACTTCGTCAAGCTGTTCAACGGCATCGAGGCGCTGGCGGGAAGCTCGACGACGCCGACCACGCCGCCCACGGTCACGGCCGGCAATGGCGGCAACCCCACGATCGCCGCGGTGGCCCCGGGCTTCGCGACGGTGACGCTGACGGAAGGCCAGAACCTGACCGGGGTCGCCTTCGGCAACTTCCAGGCGGGCTCGATCTCGGGGACGGTGTTCGCCGACGGCAACCAGAACGGCGCGATCGACGGCGGCGAGACCGGTGTGTCCGGGGTGACGGTGTTCATCGATGCCGCCGGGACCGGGGTTCCGGTGGCGGGCGATCCGACGACCACGACCGACGCCAACGGCCATTACAGCTTCACCGGCCTGACCGCGGGGACCTACACGGTCCGCGTGGTGTTGCCGTCGGGAGACATCGCGACGACGACGGCGCTGCCGGTCACGATGACGAGCGGGCTGGCCGCCACGGTCGATTTCGGCCTCGCCGTTTCGACGACGCCGCCGACGCCGGCGACCGTGTCGGGCGTGGTGTTCCGCGACCTCAACAAGGACGGCGTGCTGGAAGTCGGCGAGCCCGGCCTTGGTGGGCGCACCGTGTTCATCGACCTGGCCGGCACCGGCGTGCTGGCTTCCGGAGACCCGCAGACGACGACCGATGCGAACGGAAACTACAGCTTCACCAACCTGACCCAAGGCACCTACACGATCGACGAGGTCCTCACCTCGGACTTCACGGTAACGACCCCCAGCGCGGTCTCCTTCACCGTCGGCAGCGGGGGCACGGCCACGGTCAATTTCGGCCTAGCCGCTGTGGTCGCTCCACCGACGCCGGCGACGGTGTCCGGCACGGTGTTCAACGACCTCAACAAGGATGGCGTGCAGGAGGCGGGTGAAGCCGGTCTCGCCGGGCGCACCGTGTTCATCGATCTGGCCGGCACCGGCGCCCTCGTAGCCGGGGACCCGCAGACGTCCACCGATGCCAACGGGAAGTACAGCTTCACCAACCTGACCCCGGGCAGCTACTCGATCGACGAGGTGCTGACGTCGGACTTCACGGCGACCAGCCCCAGCGCGGTGTCGTTCACCGTCGGCAGCGGCGGCACGGCCACGGTCAATTTCGCCCTCGCCGCCGTGGTGGCTCCACCGACGCCGGCGACGGTGTCCGGGACGGTGTTCCGCGACCTCAACACGAACGGTGTGCAGGACACGGGCGAACTCGGCCTCGCCGGGCGCACCGTGTTCATCGACCTTGCCGGGACCGGCGCCCTGGCCGCCGGAGACCCGCAGGCGACCACCGATGCCAACGGGAACTTTAGCTTCACCAACTTGACCCCGGGCAGCTACACGATCGACGAAGTCCTCACCCAGGACGTCACCGCCACCAGCCCCAGCGCGGTCCCAGTGACCGTCGGTAGCGGCGGGGCGGCTACCGTCGATTTCGGGCTGCGCTACAACGGCCCAACGCTCAGCGCTACCGGCCCCACCACGGCACAGGCGGGCACCACCTACACGCTCGGCCTCGCGGCGACCGACCCGTTGCACACGATCGACGAGTGGTTCGTCGATTGGGGCGACGGCACGCTGCAGGGCTTCGCCGGCTCGCCGAGCCAGGTGACGCACACCTATGCCGCGACCGGCACCGGCAGCGTCGGCTACACGATCCAGGCCGCGGCCGAGGACGATACCGGCACCTACGACGCCACGCCGTTGCAGGTCGCGGTCGCGCCGCCGCTGGAGGTGACCGGGGTGACCTGGAACGCCGACGGCGTGTCGGTGCGGTTCAACCAGGCGCTGAACGCCGCGGCGGTCGAGATCTACGACGCCATCAGCGGGTCGCACACCACCTTGCTGGCGCCGGACCTGACGGTCACCGGGGCTGCCACCGGCGCGGTGGCCGGCTCGATCGTGTTCGACCCCGACATGATGGGGCTGACCTTCATCAAGACGGGAAGCCCGTTGGCCGCGGACACCTACACGCTGCAACTGTTGTCGGGGGCCAATGGGTTCCAAAGCGGGATCGCGGGGGCCGGGTCGCTGGACGGCGCAACCAGCGGGCTACCCGGTAGCGGGGCCTTCACGGCCACGAACACCGTGGCGCCGATTGCCGGGCCGGTGCTGAGCTTGCCGGACCTGATGGTCGGGCCGGGCCAAGCCGCGATCTACGCCGTGGGCGGAGCCGGCATCCCGGTGACGATCACCGGGGCCGCGGGCCTGACCAGCTTGACATTCCATGCCAGCTACGACCCGACGGCACTGACCATCACCGGGGCCACCGGGGTCGGGTTCACGCTCGTCTCCACCAGCGGCGGCGTGGCGACGTTCCAGTACAGCGGTCCCGCCATTGCCGGGGGTGCCGTAGTGCTCGGACAGATCCTGGGCACCGTGCCGCTGTCGGCGTCGTATGGCCAGCGCGAGGTCATCAAGCTGGCGGTGGACGCGGCCAGCGGCGGCGGGCTGACGGCCAGCGCCATCACGCCGGACAACGCGCTGCATGTGGTCGGCTTCCTGGGCGACACCGATGGCAGCGCCACCTATACCGCCAGCGACGGGTCGTTGATCCAGCGGGTGATCGTCAAGCTCGACAGCGGGTTCGCCGCCTGGGCCGACATCGATCCGGTGATCATCGCCGACGTGGCGCGCGCGGGGGCGCTCGTGACCATCGACGCCACGCGCGTGTCGCAGGTGGCGGCGGGGCGCACGCGGCCGGAGATCCAGGCCCTGCCGAGCCAGGCGATCACGGTCGATCCGGGAATTGAGCGGACCGGGCTGCGGGGGTCGATGGCGGCCGCGGCAACGCCGATCCGCTACGTCAGCGACCCGGCGATCGACGACTCGCTGACCGGGCTGTTCTCGGACTTCAGCCTGACGAACTCGGGCGCGGCAGATGCGCCGTGGAAGAAGGATTTCGTGGTCCGGCTCGGGTCGCCGACACCGGCGGCGAAGCTGAGGGTGTAGTCTCGCAAGGGCGGGTATTCAGACCTCGTCACCCCCGTGCTCGACACGGGGGTCCACGGCGCGGACAGCACGAGCCTGGTGGTCTGGACCCACGGATCAAGTCCGTGGGTGACGATGGTGGGTGGGTGACAGACCTAGACTGGCTAGCGCTCCCCGCCGGCGAAGGCGAGGCCCTTTACGCTCTGGCGCTCTTGCGCCAGGACGGCGCGGCGGTCGCTGGCATGGCGGCGGCTGGCGACGCGCTGGGCGGCGATGCGCAGCAGGTCGAGGGCCGTGCGGCGCCGGACGAGGCGGAGTAGGCGGGTGAGGCGCGGGGTGTTGAGCCGGAACAGCGCGTCGTCGATCGAGACGATCGCCTCCCACGTGCCGGGATCGCCCTGACGGCCGCCGCGCCCGATCAGCTGGCGATCGATGCGCGGGCTCTCATGATATTCGGTGAGGATGACGTGCAGGCCGCCGGCCTCGGCAACGCCCTTGGCCAGACGGATGTCGGTGCCGCGGCCCGCGATGTTGGTCGCCACCGTGACCCGGCCCGGCGCGCCCGCCTGGGCCACGATCTCGGCCTCGTCGGCATCCTGGCGCGCGTTCAGCATCATGTGCCGGATCCCGGCGGCGCCCAATCGCTGGCTCAGCTCCTCCGAGGCGGAGACCGAGCGGGTGCCGATCAGCACCGGGCGCCGGGCGGCGACCATCTCCCGCACCGACGCGGCGACCGCATCCCAGCGCGCGGCCCCGGAGGGAAGCATGCGGCGGTCGATGCAGCGGCGCCGCACCGGACGATGGGTCGGCACGCGCACGACCGCCAGGCCGTAGACGGACCAGAACTCCGCGCGGTGCTCCTTGCCGGTTCCGGTCATGCCGGAGAGCCTGGCGTAGCGGCGGAACAGCGTCTGGTAGGTGATCCGTGCGGCGGTGCGGTCGCGCGGGCTGATCTCGGCGTGCTCCTTGGCCTCGATCAGCTGGTGCAGCCCGTGCTCCCATTTGCGGCCCTCGGCGATTCGGCCGGTGTATTCGTCGACGATCTCCACCTTGTTGTCGCGGACGATGTAGTCGCGGTCGCGGCTGTACATGTGCAGCGACGCCAGCGCCTTCTCCGCCAATTCCTCGCGCGCCCGCCGGTAGCGCCACACGCCCGGCAAGCCGGATGCCGCGTCGGCCACGGCGGTCCGGCCCGCCTCGGTCAGTTCGGCCATGCGGCGCTCGTGCAGCAGGCGGTAATGCTCGCCGGGGCGGAGGTTGGCGGCGAGCGCGAGGGCGTGCTCGTAGCCGATGATCGGCGCCGTCTCGTCCCGCGCCGAGATGATCAGCGGGGTGCGGGCCTCGTCGATGAGGATGCTGTCGGCCTCGTCGACGATGGCGAAGCCGAGGCCGCCCAGGCGCAGCCGGGCGCCGCTGCCGTCGAACAGGCGATCCAGGGCCACATGGCCGCGGCTGCGCCGGGTCTCGAGGGCGAGCTGGTCGCGCAGGTAGTCGAAGCCGAGCTCCTTGCCGGTCACGTAGGTGATGTCGCACCCGTAGGCGACCTGGCGCGCCGCCTCCTTGTCCGGCTCGCACACGCAGCCGACCGTCAGGCCGAGCGCGGCGTAGATGGGCCGCAACTCCTCGGCGTCGCGCGCGGCGAGGTAGTCGTTGACGGTGATCACGTGGACCTTCATGCCGGCGAGCGCGGCCGTGGCGGCCGCGAGCGAGGCGGTGATGGTCTTTCCCTCGCCCGTCGCCATCTCGGCGAGCCGGCCGTCGAGGACGGCCAGGCCGCCCATGAGCTGCACCGGATGGTGCCGGAGGCCCAGTGTGCGCCAGGTGGTCTCGCGGATCATGGCGAAGCTCCGAGCGACCAACGGGGCGGAGAGGCCGTGGCGGGCGAAGCGGGGCCGCAGCTCCTGGGCGGCGGCGCGCAGGGCGTCATCCGACAGGGTTGCAAACACGCTGCCAAGGGCTTCGATCCGCCGGGCGCGGCGTCGCAGCCGGGCTGGGCCGTCCACCAGGCGCGCGGCGAGCGGCGAGGCCAACGAGACCAGCGCCCGGTCCATCGCGTTGTTGCGCGGCGCCTGGCGCTCGAGATACGGCGCGCCGGCCCGCTGTTCGAGCCGCCAGGGCCGTGGATCAGGCATCGAAATGGGTGAGGAAGAGTTGCCGCAGCCGGCGCCACGCCTGCAGCGCCAGCGGCTCGCTGCCATGATCGAAGCGCACCCAGACATGGCCGCCGCTGGCCGCGCTGGCGGCCTCGGGCGGGATCTCGAGGTCGAACTGGAACAGCCGCTCGAGCGTGCGCGGCGCGTCGCGGTCCCGCGGGTTGGTCGGCTGGGCGCCGCCCCCCTCGAGCGCGAGCGCCTTGCTCGGCAGTTCGTCGGAGGCGGCCGGCACCTCGCGGACCATGCGCGCCGGGAAGCTGCGGCCGAGATCGCCCGCGGCCAGTACGCTGGCGTCGACGAAATGGCGGCGCACCAGGTCGACATCCGCCTGGGCGACCAGGACGCGGGCGATGCGGAGGTCGGGCGGGATCACGTAGCCGAGCACCTCGCCGCGCTTGTAGTAGCGGCCGGGGATGTCGTTGGGCTTGGACACGACGAAATTGCCCGTAGCGCGGCTGCGCGACACCAGCTCGGCGACCCGGCGCTCGGCATCCGCCAGCTTGGATTGCTCGACCTCGAGTTCGCGGCCGGTGATCGAGCCCTTGACCCGGTCGGAGAACTGCTCCGACGCGTATTGCCGGGTGAGCGCCTCCACCTTGGCGCGTTCCACCCAGACCGAGGCGCTGCGATCCGGATCGGCGCTGGTCAGGACGATCTGGCCGGGGACGACGGCCGCACCCGGCGCCACCGCAAGGCGTTCGACGAAGCCGTCGCCGCCGGCCCGCACCAGGCTTTCTTCCGGCAACCACACGACACCTTCGGCAACGGTGTGCAGCGGGAACGGGACGAACGCCACCACGGCCGCCAATGCGCCAAGCCCGGCCAGGGTGACGCCGACGGCCCGGCGGCGCTGCCGGGCGAGGCCGGGTCCGGCGAAGACGGCCCACAGCGCGCGCATCATGGGCCAGACCAGCCCGACGCCGGCCGTCCAGACCGCCAAGATCACGCCGACGGCGAAGAAGCGGTTCGCGAGGGTCATCACGATGGTCACCATGACGGCGGTGCGGGCGATGAAGGAGAGCGGGGCGTAGACGATGAGCCATTTGGTCTCGCCGGGCACCGTGGCCGGCGCCGGCTGCTTGGCCCCGAACAGCAGCTTCTGGCTCAGCCACGCCCAGTGCCGCACCGCCCGGCCCGAGAGGTTGGGCACGCCGATGGCGTCAGCGAGCATGTAGTAGCCATCATAGCGCAGCAGCGGGTTGCCGTTGAACAGGACGGTGGACACGCCGGCGACGACCATGGTGGTGTAGCAGGCGGCGCGGAGCACGCCGGGCTGCAGCTCGATCCAGGCGTACAGCGCCAGGCTGGCGATGAACGTCTCCACCAGCATGCCGGCCGCGCCGACGCCGACCCGGCGCCAGCGGCTGCGGAACATGCTGGCCGCGGAGGCATCCACGTAGGGAACCGGGAGCAGCACGAGCAGCATGATGCCCATCTCGTGCACCGCGCCGCCGCCCGACTTGACCGCGACCGCGTGCCCCATCTCGTGCAGGAACTTCACCAGCGGGAACACCAGCAGCATGCTGATCAGGCCCTCGGCCGAGAACATCCGGTCCGACAGGTTGAGCGTCAGCTCGTCCCAGTGCACGCCCGCCAGCACCAGCGCGGGTGCGACTACCGCGAGCCAGACCAGCATGGCCAGCGCCGCCGGCAGCGGCGCCAGCCAGCCCAGGTTCCGGGTCAGGAAGCGATCGGGATCCCAGAGCGGCAGCCGGAGCGACATCGGGTTGCCGACGCGCTGCCAGAGCTTCGACCACATGCGGCTGCGCCGACGGCCGACGAGCTCCTGGAAATCCGGCTGATCGTCGGTCTGCAGCAGGTCGGCGCCGTGCAGGCGGGACAGCAGGCGGATCACCTCGTCCTGGGTCGGCGCCTCGGCATCGAGCTGGTCGGCCACCGTGGTCCAGGCCTGATTGACGGTGCGCTTGCCGTTCAGCAGGCCCAGGAAGCCGTAGACGGTGGGCGAGAGCCGGAAGATCTCGGCCGAGGCGGTATTACGGACGGAATACCAGGTGCGGCCGCGGTCGCGGTGCCGCGTGACGTCGGCATGCGGTTGCAGTCGCGCGTGCAGCGACGCGACCCGGTGCCAGTTCGAACTGAGGAATGGTTCGCCCATGTCTTACGGGCCGGGTCAGGGCCACCACTTCCAAAGTTGTAGGCGCGTCCATGCGAGGATCGGGCGGGACCAGATCCACACCAGGCGGGCGTCCCCGTGCTCGATCTTGGCGATGCCCTCCATGCCGGGCCGGAGCTGTTCGTCGACCATCTGCAACGGGCCCTCGACCCGGAAGGCGTTCTTGCCATCCTCGGCCTCGGCGACGGGAACCACCCGGTCGACCGTGAAGTCCAGCGGGCGCGACGGGATACCGTTCAGCACGAGGCGGGCGGTCTGGCCCGGCGTGACGTAGGACAGGTCGCGTTCGTCGACCTTGACCACCACGCGGTAGTCTTCCAGCGGGGCGACCTCGAACAGGACCTTCCCCTTCTCGGCCGGAGACCCGAGCTTCTGGCTGAGGTCGCCGGAGACGACCATGCCGCGGAACGGCGCCCGCAGATGGGCGCGGGCGATCTTCTCGCGCACCACGGCGAGCTCGGCCTCGGCTTCCGCGGCGTGGGCGTCCTCCACGGCGGCATCGGCCATGTTGTGCTTGCCTTGCGCGGCCTGGGCCTTGAGCCGGGCTTCGTCGCGTTGGCTCTCGTCGCGCAAGGCTTCGAGTTCGAGGTCCCGCGTGTCGAGCGCGGCGATCAGGTCGCCGGCTTCGACGACATCGCCGGCCCGATGCGGCGCGGAGGCGACGAAGCCGTCGAACGGTGCGGCGAGGGCGCGCTGGACCTGGCCCTCGATCGACGCCTTGCCGGAGATGCGGAAGCTGCCGGTGGCCACGGTGAGCCAGGCGCCGAGGCAGGCGACCGCGATCACCCCGAGCTTGATGGCCGGGTGCCGGGGGCCGAGCACAATTCGGCTGGCTTTGCCCACGCCGCGCACGAGTCGTCCGTTGATCGGGCGGTCGAGATCGAGCTGTAGCGCGAGCACCGGGGCGGCCACGTCGGCGACGGCTTCGCACAAGGTGACGGTGGCGGCGTCGAACGGCAGCGCCTGATCCCGCTCGAGCGTGATGATCCCCACCGGCTTGCCGCGCGAGACCATGACGACGGAGAGCGCCGCGCTGAGCTTGGCCTCATGCACGTGGTCGCGATGCGCCACCGAGACGCGATGCTCGCTGCCGGTGATCGCCGGATGCGCGACCACGCCGGACTGGTCGAACGCCTCCTCCATCGCGCTGGCGAGGCTGACGGCAAGGCGGAAGTGGCGCCCGATCGCGGTCGCGTGCGACAGCGCCGCGACCCGCACCCGGCCGCGCCGCACGATCCCGATCGCGACCCGGCGGCACTCCAGCCGCACCGCCAGTTCGCTGGCGAGCACCGTGGCCGCACTGTGCAAGCCCGCCGCCGTTCCGGTCGCGGCGACGATCTCCAGCGCGGCACGCGTGGTGGCCACGCGCTGGCCATCCTGGTCGGCCTTGCGGCGGTAGAACAGGGTCTCGATCCACCCGGCGCCCCAGGTGAGCCGCCGCAGCGCCTCCTGCAGCGCGGCATCCGGTTGGCGGCCGACATTGACGGCGACGACCCCCCAGAGCTTGCCGGCGACGTCGAATGGATAGGCGGCGTGCGCCTCGCCGTCGATCGTGCGTTGCAGCACGCCGCGGCGGTCCTTCAGCGCCTGGCGCGCGGTCGGTACGAGGTCGGTGGCGGTGGCGGCATTCTCCGGCCAGATCGCCGCGGGGGCGTAGCCGCCATCGTCGTCGTCGATCAGCAGCAGGGCGGCGACCACGCCGGGCACCTGGCGGCATTGCAGGCTGAGCCAGGCCTGGCAGAACTCGCCCGCGCGCCGGGCGGTGGCGAAGCGCGCCCAGTCGAGCGTTTCGTCCACCGTCGCGGCGGCCGCGTCTTGTGGCCGATTATTGGTCGAGAGGCTTTCGCTCAGGCTCATGCAGGGGCGATCAGGTCAGCGTGCCATGCCGGGTCTCGTAGTCCTGCACGACCCGGTTGAGCATGGCGGCGACGCGCTTGGCGGCTTGCGGGCTGAGGATGACGCGGTGCTGCAGGTTGACCTTGCCGCCCTGTGCCCGGTCCCAGCCATGGTTCACGCCGAAATTCAGCACGACTTCCTCGCGCGTGCTGTTGACGTTGCAGACGTTGCAGTAGGAGCTCTTCAGGTCGGCCGTTTCGACCTGCAGCGCTTGCGGCTGCGGCGTTGACACTATCGGGGGTGGGTCTAGCGTTTCGCTGGCCGCGGCGCCGCTCGGGTCTGACATGGCGTTCCTCAGCTGCGTTCGCGACGTTTCAGGCGGGCGGCGGCCAGCATCGGGGCGAGCAGGAGGACGACGGTGCCGGGTTCGGGCACCGTGGTCGGCGGTTTCGATGCCGAAGTGATGCCGATCGTTTCGGAGATCGGCATCAGGTGGTATTCATACTGTGACTTGTTGGCGTCACTCGTCGACTGAAAGCTGACCTGGGTTGAAACCGTCGGGGCGGACGCAAGCACGCTGAAGGTCGCCAAGATGATGCTCCCTGTCCCTTCCGGGTCATTGCCGGTGTAAGCGTCCTCAGAGATGCTGACCCCGCCGGTGGGACCGAAATAAGCCGGATCCCAGCCCGCATCGGTCAGCAGAGCGCCATCCACGACCGATACAAGGCTCAGCAGCTTCGAGTCGAACGTGATTTGCAGGTCGATCGCGCCGATGCCCGATCCCGGAGCGATGGTGTCGAACAAGGTGAGCGTGAACGAACTGCCAGCGACCGCGGTGGGGGCGTTCGGCGTGATCGTTGCAGCATCGGCGTGACGGGCCAGACAAGCCGAACCCAGACAGACTCCCGCCACCAAGGCGGCCGGGAGCCATTTTCTGCAAGCCATACTCAAACTCCCGAGCCGAGACACATCATTTCCAGAGTAGCGAGAAACGGACGATTGTTGCAACAAGTCAATGTCCTCCGCTGAGGGTGATTCAACTATTTCGACGCGGTGCATCGGATGCCGGAGGGCAGCTTCCGATCCGGATTGGGCAGGCTGAGGCGCACGCCGAAGGTGCCGCTCTTGCTGTCGAACGCCCGGTCGATGGTGGAGACCTTGCCGATATAGTGGCCGCCGATCGGCGGCTGCGGGTCGATGGTCATGTCGTCGCCTTCGTGCAACGTGCCGTAGGCGGAGACGGGGAGGAACAGCTCGACGCTCAGCGGGTCCAACTGCACCAGCGAGAGCACCGGCTGCTGCTCGTAGCCGAATTCGCCTTCCGAAAGATCGCGCTTGCTCACCACGCCGTCGAACGGGCTGACGATGCGGCGCTGCGCCAGCTTGGCCTGCGCATGCTCCACCTCGACCGCGGCAAGCTGTCGCTCGGTCTGCGCCTGCTGCACGTCCGCGCGCGCCTGGAGCGTCTCCGCCTCGGCCTGTTCGAGCTGCGCTTGCGAGACGTATTTCGCCTCGCCGGTCAAGTTGCGCAGCCGGGCCCAGCGTGCCTCCGCGAGCTGGCGCTTGGCGAGCTTGGACTGCAGGCTGCTGTCGTCGCGCGCCTTGATCTGCGCGGCGGCGAGTTCGGCCTCCTCGATCGCCGAGGTGAGCCGTGCGACGAGTTGCCCCTTCGTCACGACGTCGCCGCGGTCGACCATGACATGCTCCAGCACGCCGCTGCTCGGGGTGGCGAGCTTGATGTCGCGGAACGGCTCGATCAGGCAGGGGTATTTCGCCGGCTCGGCCCAGGCTGGCGCGGCACTGAGAGACATCAGCAGCAGGGCGGCCGCAGTCCGTGAGGTCGCGCCCGCGGCCGGCATCAGCGCGGGCACCCGATCCGGGCGCGTCGACGCATCCCGAACAGCCCGGCCACCCCGGTGACGACGAAGGTGATGCTCGCCGGCTCGGGCACGGTGAACTGGTTCGCGGCGACCTCGAGCGCGACGGCCGCGCCGGTACTGAGACCGACGACGTTGTCGGTCGGGAAATGGATGCCGCCCAGGATGCGGCTCAACCCGGCCTCGTAGGCCGCCGAACTGAAGCTGCTGTAGCACCGTTGCGACGGGCTGATCGCGGTGACGCTGTAGCTGCCGCCGTAGGGGTCGTCGTAGGTCGTCACCACCGGTGTGGCGTAGGGCGTGAGGGCGAGCGGCTGGTTGGTGGCGTCGTGGCTGTTGGGATCGGCGGTGCTGCAGAAGGAGACGTCGTCGGTCCCGGAATACGTGGCCAGGGCCGTGGCGGCGGACATGCTGTACGTGCTGTGGCCGGAGACGTAGCTCTGGAATTGCGGGTCGGGCCAGAGCGGCTTCCAGCTCGGATCGATCGTGGCGTGGATGGCGGTGTCGGGACGCCAGAAATCGTTGTAGTTCTTGACCGCCCAGGAGACGATGCCGGCATCGGCCATCGAGGTGCCGACCAGGGCGGTCAGCCGGGCCGTGTCGACCAGGTCGAGCCCGGTGGCTTGTGCCACGCTGTCGGTGATGGCGAGCCATTGACCGGGAGGCGTCTCGGTGGACGCGAACTTGGCATTGCCGTTGGTGTCGGACCAGAACGCGGTGAGGTCCAACTCGTCCTTGGTCTGGCCGCACGTGGAGCAGCCGATCGTCTGCACCGTCGTGAGGTCGGATTGGTAGTGCGCCGAGGCGAGGTAGGCGGTCTCGTCGGCATAGGCCGTGCCGGGCCCCCAGAGCGGCGGCGGCGAGACACTGGCGACGGACGTGATGGCGAACGGCGTCACGTTGCCCCAGCCGGGTTGGACGATTGTGGTCTGGCCGGGTGCGGTGAACTGGTAGTTGCCCGGCTGGTTGCCCGGCACGTAGGGGGTTTGCGCGGTCGCGCTGCCGTCGGTGGCGCGGGCGGTGTAGAAGGAGGAGGCGATGCCGCTGCCGAAGCTCACGCTCGAGGCCAGCTGCGTCGGCGAGAGGCCGAGGTTGGCCAGCGCGGCCGCTTCCTGCGTCTGCAACCCGGCGGACTGGCCCGGGAACAGGCTCGACAGCATGGCGTAGCCCGCGGCGTAGGCGGCGGCGTCGGCCGAGAGCCCGATCGCGGCCGGACCCTGGTAGGCGTACGGCTTGTCGTAGAGCCCGGTGGTCGCGTTGACCGCGTCGTACATCGCGATGCTGACCATCGCGATGTCGCGCGAGGAGACCGGTGGCGCCGAGGCCGAGGCGCGGATCGCCGCGAGCAGGGCGGTGTCAACGTCCGTGATGGCGTTGGCGAAGGCGGGTTGGATGCCGCCGCACAGTCCCAGGATGGCAACGGCCGCCAGCGAAAACCGCTCGTGCAAGCTCTCCAGTCGCAGCACCTTAGTTCCTCACCAGCAAGAAGTTAACAATGTGTAAAGACTTTTGCGGTGAGGATCAATGGTAGTTTACCACTCCTATGACGCACTGTGACGAGGCGCACGCGGCGGGCGATTGACCGTCCCTGGTGGGACTCCGGCGCGAGGTCGTGTCGCCAAACGCTCTCAGGGGAGAGGAGATGGTTCCGGCGTGTGTTTGAACGTGGCTTGGTAACGAAGCTCCGCATCAGTCCATTCGACCCTGGGGCAGCCTGCTGCAGAGGCTCCCATCAATCCGAGATCGCGCGAGAAACCCGACAGCTCTTGGGCGAGAGCTTTGCCGAACGGGGCGAGCCCAACCAACGCTGCACCGGCGATCATGGCGGCGAGCAGCGCGTATTCCACCGAGGCAGCGCCCCTGCGATTCCGAAGAACGTCTGCGAACGGGCCCATCGCTCCGGGGAGTGTGGCTACGGCTGTGGTGGAGGTGCTGTCCATATCGATCCCTCGTGATCCGGCCTTGTGGCGGGACGAAGCAACGATTGTGCCATGCTGCAATTACGCTACTTTAGCGGGTTTTGACGATGATCTCTCGCCCGCCTGTAAAGTCTGCCGACGCACGCGCCAGCTCGTCTGGTGAAACTGGTGGGCCCGGTCGGACTCGAACCCAGGACCACAAGATAAAAGTCTCAAATTCCGGCTCGCCAGCAATCGTCAGGGATTGCCAGCCATCGCCATAACGCCAGCAGGCGTCAGAAGCCTGCCACGCAAATGAGTCCGCAGAGAGTCCGCATTTGGGGGCCCATTCGGGCATCTTGTGCTTGAAACTGAGCGACACGGTGGCCTTTGGGTAGGCTGAGAGAAGCTCAAAGAGGGATGGCGGCATGTATGAAGCTCGAACCGTCAGCGTTTCCATCGATCGATCATGGCTCGACCTCTACGAGGCAATTTGGCACCCCGAGTATTTCCCGGCCTGGGCGTCTGGTCTGAGCAAGTCCTCGTTGAAAAAGGACGGCGATCGCTGGAAAGCCGAAGGTCCCGAGGGAGAGATCAGGCTACGCTTCACAGATCGGAATTTATTCGGTGTTATGGATCACTACGTAGACATAAGAAGCGGGCCAGAGATTTACGTTCCTTTAAGGATTATCCCGAACGGGGATGGGGCAGAAGTTCTGCTGACCCTATTTCGACAACCAGAGATGACGGACGCGAAATTCTTAGCTGATATTGAATGGGTGCAGCGCGATCTGCTTGCGCTTAAAGCCCTGGCCGAGGGCTGACCGTCCGCGACGGATAGGTCTTCTTTCCATCAAACTCCGTCATACACGCTGTCGCAAAACCGGACTTGTACGACGGCTAAAATCTTACCGAGAGCGTGCCAAAAGTCGGCTCGAAATTTTCGTCGTAGGATAACATCCTACCAGGATCGGTCTCCTTCAGATCTGACAGGCCGCACAGCCTCGAAACGCTAAGATTTTGACGGGCCGGATCGGTAGCGGAGAGGATTATGCTCTAGGATCATTGCGCTCCCGACTTTTCGCACGCTCTCTATCACATCAGCGACACCCCGCTTGTC
>CAZZVQ010000012.1:0-13062 GCA_964657565.1 uncultured Acetobacteraceae bacterium | reverse complement strand
TTGCGCTCCCGACTTTTCGCACGCTCTCTATCACATCAGCGACACCCCGCTTGTCTAGTTCATGCCGAGCAAAGCATTGGCGATCTCTCCGACGATCTGCTCGCCGTCGTGCGGGTTCGGTTGGTTCTCGCAGAAAATGGCCATGATCACCGGTCCCTGAGCCGAGACCACGTAGCCGACATCATTGGTCACGCCCGGCAAGCTGCCGGTCTTGGAGCCCCAGCGGGGACGGTCGGTCCGGGGCAGGTGTCGTGCGATCCGGCGCTCGTTCTGTTGTGCCTCGAGGAGTTCCAGCATCTTGGCGCAGGATGCAGCCGAGGCGGCGCTGCCGTCGAGCAACGCGCCGATGGCGAGAGTGTAGTCGTCCGGCACGGCCCAGTTCTCCTGCTCGCTCGCCTCCGCCTGCATGCCGCGCATCCGGCGTCCGAGCGTCGAGTTGGTCATGCCCAGATCCCGCATCGTCGCGTTCACCCGCTCCTGCCCGACATAGTCGATGAGCATGTTGGTCGACGAGTTGTCACTAATGCTCATCATCAGATAGGCGAGGTCGCCCAGCGTGAGTTCGATCCCGGCATGCAGGTTGGCCACCACGCCGCTGCCGGTGGCCTTGTCCTCCGGGCGCAGCGTATGGCGTGTGTCCAGCGATAGGTGGCCGGCATCGATCTGGCGGAACAGCTCGACCATGATCGCAATCTTGACCGTGCTGGCCGCGACGAATCGGCGTTTGCCATTGTGCGAGAACCGCTCGCCTGTCGCCGATACGGCGGAAACACCGATAATGGCTCCGCCGGCTTCTGCCCGCGCGATCACGTCCGATACATCCATGGCCGGCTCCTACTTGTCCAAATTCCAATAGACGATCACCGGCGACTCCAAGAAACCGTCACGCCACTGCGCAGCGCCACCGGCTGCTGATACTGACCCATCTCGATGTAGGGCTGCACCGTCGCCAAATAGGTGTGCAGCGCATCCAACGCGGCCGGCCGCGCTGCGTCGTCGGAGTCCAGGAACGCCTGGCGCAGCCGCTTCGCCTCCTCGTCACAAGGCCAGCCCGGGAAGTTGCGGCCATTGCAGGCCATGTTGGTGCCGATATTGGTAAGCGGCGAATGCATCGTTCGACGAAGCTGTCGCCGCCTGATCTCGCCGGGCTTACTTGTCGACGAACTGATCGGTGTAGAAGTCGGTGGGCTTCATGTCGGTCACCACGTCCTGGTATCGCTTCATCGTTTCGAGCGTCGCTGCCCAGTCTGCGGGGGCCATGTAGCCGAGTGGGGTGCCCTTCGACGCCGGCGATTCCAGCAGACCGAGCGAGGCAAGGAGTTGCGCCCGCAGGAGGTCCTTGTCCCCCTGCGGCTTTTCGGCGAGCGCGGCCTCGATCGCCGCATCGGGGTTCGCGCGCGCGAGCTCGATCGCCTTGCGCGTGGCCCGCACGAAGCGGGTGACCAACTCGGGCTTATCCGCCAGGGTCGATCTGGAGACCAGGATGGTCAATCCCTCGGTGTTCAACCCGTAGTCGGCGAACGCGAAGGTCTTCTGTGGCAGGCCCTTCTGCGACAGGACGACGACTTGGTTTTCAACACCGCCCAGAATGCCGTCCACCCGCTTTTGCAGAATCGCGACGATCTTGCCTGCGCCGTCGACCGTCAGCGCGTGCACCTTGCTGCCATCCACGCCGTTGCGCTCCCACAGCGGCGGCAGAAGGGCGAGCGAGGCCTCGCCCGCGGACACGGCGATGGTCTTGCCTTCGACGTCCTTGAGCGAGTTCACGCCGGCCTCGGCGCGGAAGGTGATGGCGTAGGGCGACTTGTTGAGGATGCCCATCACGGAAACGACCGGCGCACCGCGCGAGGCGCCGGCGATGACGCTGCCGCCATCGGCGAGGCCGAACGTGTCGCTGCCGTTGGCGACGGTCTGCACGGTGCGTACGGAACCCTGTCCCTCGCCGATGGCAAGGTCGATGCCTTCGGCCTTGTAGACGCCGGCTGCCCTGCCGCCGTAAAAAATCGTGTGCACCCCAGACAGCAGGAAGTTGAGACGTAGGGTCACTCTATCTTCGGCGCGCGCCGGGAGAGTAACGGCAGCGGTGAGCGTCATCGCGGCCAGGCCAGCGACAAGAATTTTCCGCGTGATCGGCATTTGGTTTTCCTTGTTCGTTGGATCGACCGAGGGCGGCGAAACTCAGGTGGGCGAGCGGCCGACCGTCAGGTCGTCCCGTCGCTGTGACACGTGCCAGGGGATGCAGACGCGCTCGATCGCCTCCACGGCCCCGTAGAGCGCGAGACCAAGAACGCTCAAGACGAGGATGACGGCGAACGTCATCGAGGTGTTCATGTTACCGTTGTAGCCGAGCAGCAGATAGCCGAGCCCATTGTCCGAGGCGACGAATTCGGCGACCACCGCCGCGGTGGCGGACAGCGCGGCGGCTACCTTGAACCCGGCGAACAACGAGGGAAGCGCGCCCGGCAATTCGACGAGCCAGAAGATGCGCAAGCGGCTTGCGCGGTAGCTGCGCGCCAGATCGAACACGTCGGTCTCGATCGACTTGAAAGCGGCAATCGCGTTGACGACGATGGGAAAGAACGAGAGCAGAAACACGAGCAATATCTTCGAAGGAAGTCCGAAGCCGACCCAGATGATGAAAAGCGGCGCGATGGCGATCTTGGGGATGATCTGCAGCACCACGAGCAGCGGGTAGAAGACCGCCTCGAACGCCTTCGAATAAACGACCAACAATGCCATCGCAATGCCAAGGACGGCCGCGACCAGGAACCCCAGCACCATCGGCTGCAGGGTGTAGAGGGCCGCAGGGCCGACGATGTAGAGGTTTTGGAACAAGGACGCGAGCACGCGCGAAGGGGCGGGGAGGATGTATTCCGGAACCGACAGGATGCGGACCACGATTTCCCAAACCAGGAGAACCCCGGTCAGGCTCGCCACGATCGGCAGGCCGTTGCGCGCACGCTGTAGGATGTTCATCTGCTCCTCCCCGTTCGCAAAAGGCACGGACGCTTTTTCAGCTTGACGCGTGCTTCTGGAACAGTGTTCTAAGTCGATCACGCGCTGTGTCAACGATAAATCGAACGGAGGGCGCCAGCATGTCGCACATTCCAGCCCAATCAACCGGTATCGAAATCAGCGAGGTCACGAAGCGCTTCGGCGGCGTGGTCGCGTTGGAACAGGTGGACCTGACCATCGGCGACGGCGAATTCGTGGCCGTGGTCGGCCCGTCTGGCTGCGGCAAGTCGACGATGATGCGGATGATCTCGCGGCTGACGATGCCGAGCACGGGCACGATTTCGGTGTTCGGCGACAACTCGAATGTCCCTCCGGATGACATGGGCATCGTCTTTCAGGGTCACGTGTTGCTGCCGTGGCGGAGTATCTTGGACAACGTGTTGTTCCCTGCCGACATCACCGGCCGCGACCGCAATGCACTCAAACCGCACGCCATGGAGCTGCTCGCGAGCGTCGGGCTCAAGGAGTTCGCCGATAGCTACCCGCACGAGCTCTCAGGCGGAATGAAACAGCGCGCGTCGATCGCGCGCGCATTGCTGATGAAGCCCAAGCTGCTGCTCATGGATGAGCCGTTCGGCGCACTCGATGCCCTTACACGCGAACAGATGCGTGTCGACCTCGAAGCCCTCTGGCTCGAGCACAAGATGACGGTGGTGTTTATCACGCATTCGATCGACGAGGCGGTGCTGCTGGCCGATCGGGTGATCGTGATGACGCCGCGTCCCGGACGGGTGGAGACGATCTTGAGCATCGACCTCCCTCGCACCCGCGGTCTGCAGGCGCGTCGCCATCCTGAATTCCTGCGCCGAAGCGAGGAGATTACCGAAATTTTCCTCTCCCGCGGCGTGCTGCATCGGCATTGACGAGACCACACGAGAAGGAAGGTGTGTCAGGAGGCTCCATGTCCGAAATCGAGACTTTTCAGCCCGGCAACGCCATCGAGCGGGTGATCGGGGCGATCGAGATGCTCGCGACCTCTGATGAACCATTGCGTCTGTCGGAAATCGCCCAGCATCTCGGCATCCCGAAATCCGCGGTGCATCGAATCCTCAACAGCCTGTCCGACCGTGGCTGGGCGGAACAGGGCCATAACGATACCTATTCCCTGACCCTGCGCATGCCGTTGCTCGGCCAACGCATCCTGTCCCGCCTCAACTTGACTGACCTGCGCCAGCCGATTCTGGATCGCCTGGCCGAGCGGACGAGGGAGCTGGTGCGTTTGACCGAGTTGCGCAACAACGAACTGGTGTGGATCGGATCGGCTCGAGGTCGCCGCTCCGGCCTGGTGTATGAGGCGGACATGACCGAGCGCGTCGTGCCGTTCGCGACCGCCAACGGCAAGGCCTGGCTGGCAACCCTGCCCGAGGATCGCGCCATCCGCATCGCGCTCGATGCGGGCCTTGGTGCGCGGCCCGATCTGCCCAAGGCGGTGCAGACCGTCTCGGCTCTGCGCGACGAACTCGAAGCCACCCGGGTGCGCGGCTATGGCGTGGCCATGGAAGAGGCCGAGGATGGTGTCGCCGCGGTCGCGGTGACGATCGGGGAAGCCACAGGCGTCGTTGGAACGATGAGCGTGGCGGCGCCGATCAACCGTCTCGGGCCAGACAAAATCGCTGACATCTTGCCTGCTCTCAAACATTCGGCGCGGCAGATGATCCTCATCTGGCACACGCCCATCCGAAGCGGCGACAACGGCGGCGACGAGCAACGTCGCTTGCGTTTCGAGGGTTGAGACAGTGCAAGACAGAACAGCAATCGTCACCGGAGGTGCTGGTGGCATCGGCCGCGCCATCCTAACGCGGTTGCGCCTCGACGGCTTCCACACGGTGTCCTGGGATCTCTCGACCGACGCCGCGGCGGATATGGCTCTGTCGGTGGACGTGACGGACGCTGCTTCCCTGGAGCGCGCGATGACGTCCACCGTCGCAGCTGCCATGCCGATCGGAGCGTTGATCATCAATGCCGGGATCCTCGGTCCGGTCGGTCCGGTCTGGGAGGCAGATCCGGTCGATATCCGGCGGGTGTTGGACGTCAATCTCACCTCGGCCTTTCTGACGGCGCGCGCCGTGGTGCCGCGGATGCGCGCCAATGCGGGGCCAGATCGCGGACGGATCGTGATCATGTCGTCAGTGCAGGCCAAGGAAGGAACCGCACTCGCCGGGCCGTATGCCGCGTCCAAGGCAGGGCTGATCGCTTTGGCGAAATGCCTGGGGAAGGAACTGGCGACCGATGGAATCCTGGTCAATGCCGTGACGCCTACGGTGGTGCGCACGGCAATGGAGCAATCGATCACCCCGGAACGTCGCGCCGATCTGCTGGCCCGCATTCCGTTGGCTCGGTTCTTGGAGCCGAGCGAGGTTGCCGAGATGGTTGCTTGGCTTTGCAGTCCGAAGTGCAGCTTCTCGACCGGTGCAGTCTTCGATTTGTCCGGTGGACGCACGACCTACTGATCATCGCACCACCTGGCGGCCTTGCTTGCGATCGATGGATAACTAACCCCACAGCTCGCAGATATGGTCGGCGATCAATCCAACCTGACCCTCGATCATGTGGATGCCGGAGATAGAGACGACGCCGCGAGATCGAGCCTCGGCGAGAAGCGGGGTCGTCTCCGGCTCAGCGATCACGTCGGCAAAGGTCATGCCTGGACTCAGCAACTCGGGATCGAGGGGCAGGGCATCGGTTGCCTTGAGGCCGAGCGAGGTCGCGTTGACGACGAGCGCCCCGGCGCAGGGCTGCGGCGCACCGGCCTGGGCGATCGTGCGCCCGAAGTCGCCGTTGATCGCGTGGGCCAAAGCTTCTGCCTTATCCCGGCTCCGGTTGAAGATGGTGATACTCGCGGCACCCGCTTCGATCAGGGCGAAGGCGATCGCAACGGCGGCGCCGCCGGCCCCGATCAGCAGCACGTCACGACGGGTGATCGCGACGTCGTTGGCCTCGAGACCGCGAACGAAACCCTTTCCATCGAATTGGAAGCCGCGAAGAGTGCCGTCTCGTTCCCGCCTGACGACGTTGACGGCACCAACCCGGGCGGCAACCGGGTCGAGGCTGTCGCAGAGGTCGAGGACGCTTTGTTTATGCGGCAAGGTCACGCCGAATGCGACGAGGTTCGGCATGGCTTTCAGGCCGCGCCAGGCCTCGGCCAGCGACGAGGCGGGGATTTGCAGTGGCACGCAAACGACGTCCGCGCCGCGGGCCGCGAAGATTGGATTGATGGCCTTGGGCGTCTTTGCCTGCGCGATCGGATCGCCGATCATCCCCATCAAGCGCGTGCTGCCGCGGATTTCCAAGCCGCTCACCATGACAGGTCCTCGCGCTTGAGCCACACGATGCTGCCGTCCTCGATGCCGACGATGAGGTCGAGCGCGCCGCGACCTGCCCAATCGACGGCATCGGGCGACGCGACGTGCATGGCCATACGGATGATGTCACCGCGGAACTTGAACGGCGTCGGTAAGGCGAAGCGCGGCTCCTCCGGCGTGCCGACGTTGCGGCAGTAGAACAGGCCTGCCTGCTTGGTCGTGTTGCGCGGAGCGCCCGTCATGGGCTCCGGCGGGACGCAGGCGCGGGCATGGGTGCCGAAGATCAGGTCCAGCCGGCCTGACCCCTCCCAGTCGCAGACGCACAGCTTGACCCGGCCGCGGCCGCCGCCGACATCGACGGTGAAGCGGATGGCCTCGCCGGTCTCCCACAGCACGTGCCGCTTCCGGGTCAGCTCAGTGTCGGAGTGGCGCTCCCAGTCGCTGAGCGTTCCGTCCTCATCCAAAGCGAGGTAGTGCAACTGCCCATCGCCGCGCCAGTCGACGACGGCTGGGCGGACGCGCCAGACGGTCTGGAGTATCTTGCCCTCATAGGTGAGGAACTCCTCCGCTGCGAAGCGCGGCGGAACCACCTTCTCGCCGAGGTTGCGGAACAGGCGGTGACGCCCGGTCACGTCGCTGACGAGCAAGTCCATGGCGCCGCTGCCGGTCCAGTCGGCGATGGTCGGGCAGGTATAGCCGAACATCTTCTCAGAAGGCCCTTGGATCGAGCCCGTCGGCCCGGCGGCGATACGGATCGGGGTCTCGCCCGCGACAAGCATCGTCTCCTTGTCGAGGTAGACCTCGCCGCCTTCCTTCCGACCCGGGTAGAACAGCAGCTCGCCGGCGCTGTTTCCGACCACGAGATCGAAGACGCCATTGCCGGTGAAATCATGCGCCGCCGGGCTCGGCAGCACACCCGCATGGATCAGCGGCGTCGTCGTCTCGACCCGGCCGATCCGCTCGAACCGCGGCAGACCGTCCGCTCCGTCGCCGACGTTTCGCAGGTAGGTGACATACCCGTCCTCGGCGCCGACGAGAATGTCCTCACGGCCGTCGCCGTCCCAATCGATCACGCAGGGCAAGTTGATGCAGTGGTCGAGCTCGACGGCCGATCCGTCCGGCCTGCGCAGGAGGCGGGTCGGCTCGAACGATCCGTCTTCGCGCTGCCGGGCGATATGGAGGATGTTCCAGAACTCGCCTGCGATCAGGCTGCAGCGCTCGCTCCCGAAGCGGCCGAAGGCCGGTGCGAGCTGGCCATAGACTTCGAGCGGCACGTCGCCGGCGAGCAGCGGCCGGCCCCGGGCGAGGACCGGTGCGCCGAGGCTGCCGGTGTTCTTGAAGGCGTAGAGGAAGCCGCGCAGCGGGCCGCCCAGCCAGCGGTCGGCGTCGTCGTAACCACGATATCCCTCGTCGTTCCATTCCAGCCCGTTGGGCCAGTAATCATCCCAGAAGTCGCTGCCGACGATCAATTCGAGCTGGCCATCGCCGTCGATGTCGTGGAACCGCGCCATGTGGAAGTATTCGTTGCGTTTGACCCAGTCGGCCTCGAGATCGAGCCGGACCGGGTCGCCGAATTGCGGCGAGGACTTTGTGCCGATGTTCGGGAAAATGTAGATCTGCTTACGCATCCGGGATGCAGAGACGAGGTGGAACAGCTCGCCGTCCCGCACTGACGTCACGTAGCCGCGTACACCCTCAACGACCTCTTCCGCGCCGAGGATAGGCGTGCCGTCCGCGTTGTTGCCGATCTGACGCCGAAGGAAGACGCGACCGTCGTAGCAGGGGTCCCAGGCCGACAGCAGCAGATCGCGCGTGCCGGTCCCGCTCCAATCGACGACGTCGACACAGGTGATGATGCGGCCGGCGACGGCGGCCGATCGGACCTGCGGATGGTAGCGCAGGACTTCCGATCCGTAATCCGGACCATGCCAAACGGACGCATCGTCCTCCCACCGTGTCACTGCCATGGATTTCCTCCCCATCGGGTCGATCTAAGCGTTTCTAAGAGCCGGTGCCGGTCCGCTCGGCTGGTCCCCGGTTTGCAGCCCTTGCGTGGGGCGGGTGGGATCGGCGGGTGCGAAAATCTGCCCGCAACGCGCGAGCGCGATGTCGATGACCTCGGCCGGGTCACGCGCCCACCACGCGGTCGAGAAGATCTCGACTTCTATCGGCCCGTCGAAGCCCGCTTCACGCATCATGCGGTGGATCGCGGCAAGATCGATGATGCCGTCACCCATCATGCCCCGGTCGGTCAGGAGGTGCTTGGTCGGCGCAAGCCAATCGTTGACGTGGAAGCCGAGCAATCGCCCAGCCTGGCCGGCGCGAGCAATCTCAGTCTGGAGCTGCTCGTCCCACCAAACATGGTAAACGTCGACGACGAGGCCAACGCCGGCGCCGAGTGCCTCGCACAGGTCATTGCCGTGCCGGAGGCTCGCGACGATCGTCCTGTCGCCGACGAGCATGGGGTGCAGGGGCTCGACCGCGAGCTTCACGCCGACCTTCCTCGCCATCTCGAGGAGCGGCCCCAGTTGATCGAGCAGGCGCCCCCTTGCGGCGGCGAGATCGCGTTCGCCCGCGGCGAGACCGCCGGTGAACGCCATCACATGATCGGCGCCGAAGCGGGCCGCGCGCTCCAGTTCGGCTTCGGCTTTGGCCAGGTGGTCGGGTGTGAGCGGGCCGATGCGATTGTAGCCGGAGACCACCAAGCCATGGTCGCGGAGAGCCGCGAAGGCCTCGACTTCGCCGACCTTCGCGATCTCGTCGCCCCAGATGGAGACGGTGCTCAACCCTCGCTCCGCGCAGAGGCGTAGGAAGCTCAGCATGTTGGCCCGTTCGCGGACCGTCGCGTGATTGAAGACGATTTGGGTCATGGCTGGCCCAGACGCTCGGCGATCGCCACGCCGAGCCCGCGCGCCGCGCCGGTGACGCGGGCAACCTGTCCGGCGAGAAGCGGAGAGTGGGATGGCGGCGGGGTTTCGGTCATTGCGGGATGCTCTCCAAAAAACGTCTTCCGGTTCCCTCAACGTTTGACGGGTCAGCCAAGCTCTGTTAGTGGAACTGCGTTCCGTTAGTGAGTAGATGGCTTTCATGAGGCTTGTCAAACCGCTCCTCGAACGCTGCTTGGATCTGCTGGTGATGCTCAGCGAGCGCGCGGAGTGCTTGCCGTTGGGGGAGATCTGCCGGCGGCTCGATCTGCCGAAGAGTGCGGCGCATCGGCTGTTGACGACACTCTGCGAGCTCGGTTGGGCCGAGCAGGACCCGCAGACCGGCTACTATCGGCTATCACTCCGTCTCGCGATCGTCGGCCAGCAGCTCTTGGCCGGAACGAAGATTCCCGACATCTGCCAGCCGGTGATCGATGCTCTGGCGTCGGCGACGGAAAACCTCGCTCGACTTGCGATCGTCGGTCCCGACGGACTCACTTGGATTGCTCAAGCACAGGGCGCGCGCGCCGGCTTGATCTACCAGCCCGAGCTCATCGCGCGCGTCCCCTTGCACGTCACGGCCAACGGGAAGGCTTGGCTGGCGACCCTGCCGCAGGAGACGGCGCTCGCGCTGGCTGGTGCCTCGGGGCTGGGCAATCGCGAGATCGGTGGCCCAGCAGCAACCCGCACGCGCAAGGCGTTCATAGAGGCGCTGAACGAGGTTCGGGAGCGCGGGTGGGCGCTCGTGCAGGAGGAAGCGGAGAGCGGTGTGGCCGCCGTCGCCACGGCCGTAATGCTGGACGATCGGGCCGTCGGCACCGTCAGCGTAGCGGGTCCGCTGCATCGCATGACCGGCCCCAAGCTTGGCCCGATCGTAGAACGCGTCCGCGACGCAGCGCGACAACTATCGGCGGTTTGGCCCTACAGGGCCGTCGCCCAACAACCAAGTTATGCCGTCGCGTCCGGCCAATAAGAAGGAAATCGTCTCATGATGACTATCAGACGTTCACGATCGCTCGCCGCGCGGCCAGCCTCGTCGACATTACTCAGCAGGCTGAGTCGCTGAGTAATGACTGGATCCGACAAACCCAAACACAAAACGCTCCCCCCCCAAATGACTGGCGTCGTGGTCTTCGGCTCGATCAACGCCGATCTCATCTTTGCGGTCGAAACCCTGCCCACCCCAGGCCAGACTCTGATGGCCTCGGCGATGACGGTCGGACCCGGCGGTACAGGAGCAAACCAGGCTGTGGCCGCAGCGCGTGACAGGGCGCCCGCCGTGATCCGAACGCTCGGCGGTGCGGGAGTGGAGTGGGCTGGGCGCGACGATCGTGGCCGCCTGGCCGCTGCCCCGGTCCGCGCTGTCGACACCACGGCGGCGGGAGATTGCTTTGTAGGAGTGTTGGCGGCGGGTTTGCACCGCGGCGAGACACTATCGGCAGCGATCCGCCGAGCCAACGTGGCCGCCGCGATAACCTGCACGCGCCGCGGCAGCCAGAACAGCCTTCCAAACGCCGATGAAATCGACGCGACGCTGCAACAAGGAACATTCGAATGAGCAAGAACATCGACGGCGTGATCCCCGTAATGATTACCCCGTTCACCGAAGTCGGTGCCATCGATTACGCCGGGCTGGAGCGCCTCATCGAGTGGTACCTGGCACATGATGTCGACGCGCTGTTCGCGGTCTGCCAATCGAGCGAGATGCAGTTCCTCAGCCTGGAGGAGCGCAAAGAGCTGAGCCGCTTTGTCGTGCGGCAGGTCGCTGGCCGCGTGCCGGTGATCTCGTCCGGTCACATCAGCGATGATATCGATGAACAAGTTGCCGAACTGACGGTCGCGGCCGAGACGGGCGTCGACGCCGTCGTGCTCGTGACCAACCATCTCGACCCGGCCAAGCAGGGGATGGCGGCATTCCGGCGCGTGACGGACACGCTGCTCGATCGCTTGCCGCGGGATATGCCGCTCGGCTTGTATGAATGCCCGGCCCCGTTCCGGCGCCTCTTGTCGGACGACGAGCTGAGATACTGTATCGATACCGGCCGCTTCATCGTGCTCAAGGACGTGAGTTGCGACTTGCCGACCATCGAGCGGCGGGTCGCGCTGGCGAGCGGATCGCCGATGTCGATCATCAACGCCAATGCCGCGATCGCGCGGGATGCCATGCGCGCGGGCTCGCGCGGCTTCACCGGCGTATTCACGAATTTCCATCCCGATCTGTACAAATGGATGCGCCTCTCGGGAGATCGCCACGACGATCTCGCCAGCCGGTTGAACACGTTTCTGGTCCTCGCGGCACTGTCGGAGGCGTTCGGCTACCCGGTTTTGGCCAAGCTTTACCACCAGCGCCTCGGCACCTTCGGATCCATCAAGTCGCGGGTGATTGATTTCGACGTTCGAGAGAGATTCTGGGCTCTCGACGCGATCCTCGATCAGATTGTGGCGGGAACGGAGGCGTTTCGGGCCGAGATCGCCCGCCTTGGTGCTGGCACGGAAGCGGCGGCTTAGACGACACGATCATCATCAATAGCTTCGCCGCCATACGGACGCAGATGGCTGCCGAGGTAGTGTCAGACCTCTCTCCCGAGGGCTATCGCATGTTAAAAGCGTTCTTAGAGAAACATAATGAAGGTATGTTGCGTTTGATGGCTTCCGACAATGTCCGCTTGTGGGAAAATTTGCCCAGCTAAACGTCCGCCATGGGGAAGGGTTCGGATGCCGGCCAGGTCAGTCCGTGCGACAAGAGGCGGGCCGGCGTCCGATGGCCGCGCATGCACGAACCCGCGGGCAGCAGGCGCTGCGTTATGGGGTTTTCGGGAATCCGGTGCAGCCGCGAAAGCTGCAGTACGTCGGAGATCTATTCCCTCAAGCGCGGCAACGGTTCGCGCCGATGGACGACGAACGCGGCAAACCTGCGCTGCCAAGGCGTCACATGGTGTTGTTGTGGCGTGATCGTCGCGGCGATACGTCCTTCCGAGAACATGCAGGCGCGACAGCGCCATCCTCGAAGTGGTGGGACTTCGACGAGTAACTGAATCTGGCCGTGGCGGGTCACGACGCTATCATCTCGGCTGAAGGGCCAAGACGCGGGGGCGCGCGTGCCCGGAAGGTGGGCTCGAAGATGTCGATGACGATCATTCGCCCGCCGCAGCACGGACACGGTGGCTTTGGAGCGGGTGGATCGGACCCGTCTGGTGCTGGAGTCGCTACCGCCATCGGGACCGCGAGGAGTTCGCGGGCTCGGGCGATATTGAGCTTGCGGCCTGCGGTGGCGAGCAGGCCGTAGTGGCGGATGCGGTGAAATCCCCGCGGCAGGGCGTGCAGCAGGAACCGGCGGATGAACTCGTCGGTCGGCAGTGTCATGATGCGATACCGCTCAGGCCCCTCGCGGCGATAATCCTTGTAGCGGAACGTCACGCCGCGCTCGTCCAGTGTGAGCAGCCGGCGGTTGGAGATCGCAACCCGGTGCGTGTAGCGCGACAGATAGGCCAGCACCGCCGCTGGCCCCGCGAATGTTGGCTTGGCGTAGACGATCCAGGGTTTCCTGCGGGTAGGTGCCAAGTGGCGCCGGAATGCGGCCGTGTCGTTCAATCCGACCAGCCGGCCGAAGAACCGCAACTGGCCCGCGTCGAACAACTCGGTCAGCCGGGTCAGGAACAGCCGGCGGAACAGCTTGCCGAGCACACGCACCGGCAACAGAAACGCTGGGCGCGACGAGACCCAGCGCTGGCCGTCGAGCGAGATGCCGCCGCCGGGCACGATCATGTGGATGTGCGGGTGGTGGGTCAGCGCCGAGCCCCAGCTGTGCAGCACGGCGGTGA
>CAZZVQ010000011.1:33095-75124 GCA_964657565.1 uncultured Acetobacteraceae bacterium | reverse complement strand
CCTCGACCGCGCCATCCGCGCCAAAGTCACCGAATACGGTGCCGGCGCCGCCTTCGCCGGCCTCCGCTACACGAACTCCGGACCAGCCGGCATGACCGACCCGGCCCGCCTGCACGACGAACTCCGCGCCGCCTGCGCCCTCGCCGTGCAGGAGGACGGCGCCGCCGCCATCATCATCGGCGGCGGCCCCCTCGCCGCGGCCGCGCGCACGCTGCGCCGGCACATCGGGGCCGTGCTCGTCGAACCCATCCCCGCCGCGGCCCGGGCCATGCTCGCCCGCGCCCATTTGCCGCACCCGGGCTCCCCCGCCTAACCTGGCACCGCTGTAGAAGGAGACCTCATGGCCGACACCCTGATCCGCGGAACCATCGTGACCACGAGCGACATCCTCAAGGACGGCTGGATCGCGATCACCGGTGAGCGGATCGAAGCCGTCGGCCAAGGCACCCCGCCCCCGGCCCCCACCATACTCGACTACGGCGCCAACTACGTCCTCCCCGGCCTGGTCGACGGCCACATGCACACCAGCTCCGCCGTCGGCTGGCCCGGCATCGAGGGCTCGACCCGGTCCGCGGCCGCCGGCGGCGTCACCACCTGCGTCGACATGCCCTACGATGTCCCGCAAGCCGTGACCGACGCCGATGTGCTGGCCGACAAGATCGGCTTCGTCGAACGCCTCGCCCATGTCGACATGGCGCTCTACGGCACCATCCGGAAGCACGGCGGCGTCGACGCCATCGCCGGGCTCGCCGCGGCCGGGGTCTCGGCCTTCAAGCTCTCGACCTATGAATACGACCCGGTCCGCTTCCCCCGCATCGACCACCCCACCATGCGCGACGCCTTCGCCGCGATTGCACGGACCGGGCTGCCGGTCGCCGTCCACAACGAGGACCAGGAGCTCGTCGAGCGCCTCACCGCCGCCGCCCGCGCCGCCGGCGAGACCCACGCCATCATGCACGCCCGCACCCGCCCGCCGCTGGCCGAGACCATGGCCGACCTGGAAATCTTCGAGATCGGCCTGGAGACCGGTGCCCACGTCCACATCGCCCACTCCTCCGTCGCCCGCGGCTTCGCCATCGCCGAAACCTTCCGCTCCATGGGGGCGCAAGCGACCGGCGAGGCCTGCATCCAATATCTCTGCATGACCGAGGAAGACCTCGTCCGCCTCGGAGGCCGCGGCAAATGCAACCCGCCCTTCCGCACCGCTACCGAGATCGAGCGCATGTGGGAGGCGCTGGTGGCCGACAAGATCGCCTACGTCTCCACCGACCACGCCCCCTGGCCCGCCGACCGCAAAGCCTCCCCCGACATCTTCGCGTGTGGCGCCGGCCTCACCGGCCTGCAGAGCTACGCCCCCCTGATGTACACCCTGCTCGACGAGCGCGGCCTCCCCCCGACGCTGATGGCCACCTACTGCGCCCGCCGCAGCGCCCAACTCCATGGCATCTGGCCCCGCAAGGGCGAGATCGCGCCCGGCTCCGACGCCGACCTGGTCGTCCTGGAACCCGGTCATTTCACCTTCGACGAGGCCGACATCCAAGACGTCCCCACCATGCGCTGGTCCCCGTACCACGGTCGCCCCCTGCGCTCCCGCGTCGCCGCGACCCTGCTCCGCGGCACCCTGATCTGGGACGGCGCGTCCGTCCTCGCCCACCCCGGCCAAGGCCGCTTCATCCGCCGCGAGACCCACTGACATGCCCCGCACCATCACCGTCGCCGCGGCCCAACTCGGTCCCATCCAGCTCGCCGAACCCCGCGCCGAAGCCGTCGGCCGCATGGTCCGCCTGATGGAACATGCCCATCGCCGCGGCGTCGAACTCGTCGTCTTCCCCGAGCTCGCGCTGACGACGTTCTTCCCGCGCCACTACCACGAGGACCGCGCCGAGGCGGACCGCTGGTTCGAGACCTCGCTGCCCTCCAACGAGACCGCCCCGCTGTTCGAGGCAGCAAGGCGCTTCAACCTCTCCTTCCACCTCGGCTACGCCGAAAAGACGCCGGACGGTCACCATTTCAACACCGCCGTGCTCGTCGGCCCCGGCGGCGAGATCATGCTGAAATACCGCAAGGTCCACTTGCCGGGCCACGCCGACTACCTCCCGCAGCGGAAGGTCCAGCACCTCGAAAAGCGCTACTTCGAAGTCGGCGACCTCGGCTTCCCCGTCATCCGCGCCCCCCTCGGCACCCAACAGGTCAACGCCGGCCTGCTGATCTGCAACGACCGCCGCTGGCCCGAGGCCTGGCGCGTGCTCGGCCTCCAATCGGTCGAGCTGGTCATGCTCGGCTACAACACGCCCAGCACGAACCAGGACGCGGCCGGCTTCGAGGCCCACCATCTCCGCGTCGCCCACAGCCATCTCAGCATCCAGGCCGGCGCCTACCAGAACTCGACCTTCGCCGTTGCAACCGCCAAGGCCGGCACCGAGGACGGGTGCGAGCTGTTCGGCAACTCCATCATCGTCAACCCCCAGGGCGAGATCATGGCCGAAGCCACCACCTGGAGCGACGAGCTGATCACCGCCGACTGCGACCTAGACCACTGCACCCTCGGCCGCACCACGATCTTCGCCTTCGACCGGCACCGCCGCCCCGAAGCCTACGGCCGCATCCTCGACCAAGTGGGTGCGGTCGACCCTCCGCTCTGGCAGCCCTCGTAAGGCCCTTGGCCGAAGCTACTCCCCCGCCCGCTTCCATTCGCTCACCGGTATCCGCGCGACCTCGAACAGATCGCTGGTTCGGCTATACCACCCGCCCCCATGCATCCGCCCGACCAGGTCGAGCTTCGGTGTGTCGACATAGTACCGCGCCGGATCCTGCACCGCCGCGTCGGCGATATGCATGTAGAGGATGCGGCCCAACACCAGGTCCCGGTCGTGCGGCAGTTCGACGATCTTGTAGACCTCGCACTCGAACGCCACCGGGCTCTCCGCGATCCGCGGCGGCTTGACCAGCACCGAGGCGACCGTCGTCAACCCGGCTTCCGCCACTTCGCTGACCTCCGGCCCGAAATCGATCGCCGTGACGACCATCTCCTTCGCCGCCGCATAATCGACGAGGTTGACGACGAACTGCCCGGAATCCCGGATATTGACCGCCGTATCCTTCCGCCCCTGGCCGCCCTTTCCCTCGATGCTGATGCTGACGAGCGGCGGGTCCGCCCCGACCCCGTTGAAGAACGAGTATGGCGCCGCATTCACCACCCCGGCCGCGGACTGCGTCACCACCCACGCGATCGGCCGCGGCAGGATGGTCGACACCATCAACTTATATCGGTCCTTGGCTGAAATCGTTGTGAAATCAAACTGCATCATGAGCACCGCGTGGACAACACGGCCCCACACATCACACGGTCGTGCGACCGCGCCAAGCGTCGACAACGCGCTCGAGCACCCTTTCATCGGGCTCCTCCTGCTGCCACGCTTCCGAGAATCGCGCCGACTTGCTGCGCGGCTGACGGCTCGGGTCCAGCTTCGCCAACCGCACCCGCATCGGCACCGCGACCCCCTCACCGACGACGACCGCCTCGCCGTTGCTCAGCAGCGGCAGCGAGCCGACAAGAGCTGAGGAGGCTTCCGGCAGCGCGGCCTGGATGACGTCCTGATCCGTGGTGCTGACCATGCGGAACGCGAAGACCGTGCTGCACTGTGACAGGATGGAGACCGCCAGCTCTGCCGGACGCTGGCTCAGCAGACCGAGGCTGATCCCGTATTTACGGCCTTCCTTGGCGATGCGGGCCAGACTTCGCTTTGCCGGCTCGAACCCGAGGGCGGCGTCCTGCGGCGCGTAACGATGGGCTTCTTCGCAAATCAGCAGCAGCGGCGTTCGCTGCCCGATCGAGACCGCCAGGCTGAATGCGAGACGCGCGACGACCGAGACGACCACGTTGAGGATCTCGCTGGAGATGCCGGACAGGTCCAGCCGGCAAATCGGCCGACCTCTCGTGGGAAGACGAAAGAGCTGACCAAGAATGCCGGCGAGATCATCCAGTAGAAAGACATCGTTGGTAAACATGAAAGCGTAACGCGGGTCACCTTGGACTGCGGCAAGGCTATTCTTGAGTTTGAGCAATGGGCCAAGCGACGATTGATTGTTGAGCATTCCCAGCTCGCCGTTGAGCTGATAATTGAGCTCAGCCATCGTGTATGGCGTGGGAGTGTCCACCGTCACACTGGCATTGTTGTGTGTGCCGTTATCGTAGGCGAGCCGGGCCCTGAGGACGAGCTGCCGCAGAATGGAAATCTCGGTCGCAAGACCGGGCTGTTCGGTGCCGAACAAGATCTCCGTGAGTTCCTCGAATTCGAGGAGCCAATGCGGCAGCCGCAAGCGGTCGATCGTCAGATTTTCGGCCCGATCACCGAAGGCCGGGCCGTATTCGCCGTGCGAATCGAGGAGGAGGATGTGTCCGTTTGGGTTGGCGCTGATGATGCCCTGCAACAGCAGCGCCAGCGCAGAGCTTTTTCCGGTGCCGGTCGCTCCGACGATCGCGAAGTGCCGCACGAGCAGGTCGTCGACCTTGACGTGGGCAGCCACGCTCGGGTCTTGGTGGATCGTGCCGATCTTGATGGTCTGGTGCTGCGACTGGGCGAAGATCGCCTCGGTGTCGAGACTGCTCGAGGCTTGCACGACGTCATCCAGGCCCGGCATGCTCGATACGCCACGGCGGAACGAACGGTCCAGATCGCCCAGCGGAATTTCGCCGACCACGGAGATCTCCGCGAGGCGAGGTTCGATGCCTCCCGTCTCATGGGAGAGCAGGGGAATGGTGAGGCCTTCGATCAAACCGAACACGACAGCGGTCGGACGCTCGATCTTGACGATCGAGCCCACTTGCAGGGCGGCTTGGTCAGCGCCCTCGTGATGCAGCACCGCAACGATGCGGCCGCCGCTGACGGACACCACACGCCCGATGCGAGACGGATTGATCAGTTCGGCGGGGAGCGTCACCTCCTGTTCGCTCGATATCGGCCCCGTCATGCCGGCTCTCCCGGGTGCGGCATCTGCACTGGTCGCGCCCATTGATCGGCCCGCATCGGAAAACGCCGTGCATTCGCCAGCACGTCCTGCATCTGATCGGGCGGCATCGGCCTGCCGTACAGAAACCCCTGCGCATATTCGCATTGTGTCGACCGCATGAACGCGGCCTGCTCGACGTTTTCGACGCCTTCCGCGACGACCGCGAGGCGCAAGCTGTGGGCCAAGCCCACCATTGCCCGCGCGACAGCGGCAGCATCCTCGTCGACCGCAACCTCGCCGACAAACGAACGGTCGATCTTGATCTTATCGACCGGCAGCTTGCGTAGGTAGCTCAGCGACGAATAACCGGTCCCGAAATCGTCGATCGCCAGCGTCAATCCCAACGAGGCCAGAGCGCGCAGCACTTCGACTGCATCGCGCATGTCCTGCATCACGCCCGTTTCCGTGATCTCCAACTCGAGCCGTGACGGATGCAAGCCGGTGGCCGCCAGCACCTCCGCCACCACGCGGGGAACATCGCTGCCCTTGAATTGCGCCGTGGCCAGATTGACCGCCACGCGCAGCTCGGGAAGCCCGGCGTTCGACCAGGCCAGCACCTGGCGGCAGCTTTCGTGCAGGATCCAGCTCCCGAGATTGTTGATGAGGCCGGACCGCTCCGCGATCGGGACGAATTCATCCGGAAACACCGCGCCGTGTCCTGGATGGGTCCAGCGCAGCAGCGCCTCGACCCCGATCAGACGGCCGGTGACGAGATCGATCTGCGGCTGATACGCCACCGCGACCTGGTCGAGCGGCATCGCTTCGTGCAAAGCCTGCTCGAGGGAAGCACGGCGCCTGACTTCCACGTCGAGCGCAGTATCGAACATCTGGACACAGTTCCGGCCTTCCTGCTTGGCCCGGTACATCGCAATGTCGCCGTTGCTCAGCAGCGTGCCGACATCGTCGCCATCCTTCGGACAAAGCGTGCAACCGATTGAAACGCCGATGAAAACCCGGTGGCCGACCAGCGATATCGGATCCAGGAGACGGTCCTTGATTCTCTGCGCCAGCGCCAAGGCACCTTCGGCATCGACATCGGGCAACCACAGCGCGAACTCGTCGCCGCCCATCCGTGCCACCATCGCATCGCCGCGCAGGCAGGATTTCAGCCGCTCGGAAACCACTCGCAGCAGCGCGTCGCCGGCGCCGTGTCCCAACGTGTCGTTGACGTCCTTGAAGTGATCGAGATCGAGGTAGAGCAGCGCCAGGGTGCGCCCGGTGCCCTTGTCGGCTTCGATTTGGCTGGCCAAACGCTCGGCCAGCAGCACACGGTTGGGCAGGCCTGTCAGCGGATCATGCGTCGCGAGATGGGCGAGCCTGGACTGCACCTCCCGCCGGTGCTTCATCTCGGCCCGGAGCGCATCTCTCGACTCGATGGCTTCGCGCGCCGCCATGCGTGCTTGTTCGGCTTGCCGCTCGGCTTGTTCTCTCGCAGTGCGCAATGCCGTCATCGCCAGTTGCCGCTCGCACAGAAGGCCAAGCTGATCTGAATACCGCTCGAGCATATTGGCGCGGGGGAGCGACCGTTTCGCGCGTTGCTGTCTGACGTTGTGCATGCCCTCTCCGGAAACCGGCCGTTCGTCTCAAGGCGTGCCGCAGCCTTCGGGGGCAAAACTACGCCCCAAAGGTTCAGAAAGGTTTAATTTTGACCCGACACCCGGGATCGACGCGGGTATGGCGCGGGTGTCGGTGGGTGCCGGAACGGTCGGCAGCCGTGAGCGGGAACGTGACGGGGTGCTGTCCGGTAGCGCAGCTATGCCGCCTGCGCCTGCACCGTGGGCGCATCCCCCGCCACCGTCGTCCGCCGCATGTCGCGGACCACGTTCAGATCGAACCGCCGCACCCGATGCATCGTCTGCCGGTTGTCCCACATCACGAGATCGAACGGTGCCCAGCGATGCACGTAGCGGAACCGCACATCCGTCGCGTGCTCGGTCAGGTCGCGCAGGAACGCGCGCGCCTCCGGCACCGGCCACCCAAGGATGGACCCCGCATGCGACGACAGATACAGCGACTTGCGCCCCGTGACCGGATGCGTGCGCACCAGCCGTTGCAGCACCGGCTTGAAACTCGCCCGCTCCGCGTCGGTCAGCGCGTCGAACCCGAGCGAACCGCGCGAGTAGATGAGCGAGTGCTCGCAGACGAGGTCCTCGATCTCCGCCTTGGTCCGCTCGTCCAGCGCATCGTAGGCGGCGCGCATGTCGGCGAACTCGGTATTGCCGCCCTCGGTCGACACGACCCGGCCGGACAGGATGGAATACTTGGCCGGGGTCGCCCGGAACGAGCTGTCGGAGTGCCAGAGCTGATTGCCGAGATTGAACATCCGCCGCCGGTCGTCGCGCGCCAGCGGTTTGCCGTCCCGATCGAGGTTCGACACGTCGGCCATCTTCTCGTTGAGCCGGCGGTCCTCCCTCTTGGTGATGTTGCCGCCCGCCGTGGCCTCGAGCTCGCCGAAACACTCGCTGAACGCGACCTGTTGCTCGTCGGTGAGGTCCTGTTGCGGGAACACCAGCACGGCGTAATGATCCATCCCCGCCTCGATCGCACGGGTGGTCTCCGGGTCCAGCTTCCGGGTCGCGTCGACGCCGATGACGCGGGCAGCCAGCGTGGGCCCAAGTTGCTCGAATGTAACGGTCATGGTGACCCTCCCTTCCTCATCCGTGTCGCCGCGTCGGCATTGACCGCGCCCTCCGGCACGGTGCCCGCGACGATCGCAGCCACCTGCCGCACCGTCTCCAGCGCCTGATGCTCGGCCGCCGGCCGGGTCAGCCCGCCGATATGCGGCGTCGCCAGCACGTCGGGCCGCCGCGCCAGGCCGAGGCTCGGCATCTGATCGGGATCGCGCCCGACATCCAGCGCCGCGCCGGCCAGATGCCCGCGGTCCAGCGCGTCGGCCAACGCCGCCTCGTCGACCAGCTCGCCGCGCGACGCGTTGATGAACAACGCCCCTCGCCGCATCCGGGCGAACGCCGCTTCATCCATCAGGTTGGCCGTCTCCGCATTGGCCACCGCCAGGCACACCACCAGGTCCGACCCCTGCAGCAACGCCGGCAGCGTGACCGTCGCCACATCGGTCACATGCGGGTCCGCCACCAACACCGTGGCCCCGAGCGCCTGCATCAGCCGGGTCAACTCCCGCCCGATCGCGCCGTAGCCGATGATGCCCACCACCGAGCCGGCGATCTGCCGCCCCATCCGCACCGGCGGCCGCTGTCCGGCCCGGTGCGCCGCCACCGCGTCCGACACCCCGCGGCACAGATCGATCGCCAGCCCGACGATCAGCTCGCAGACCGCCGCCACGAAACCCGGCGACGCCCGCGTCACCAGCACGCCCGCCGCCGACGCCGCCGCAACGTCGACGGTGCGGATATCCACCGCGCCGCGGCAGAACGCCACCACCTCCGGCAACGCCGCGAACAGCCCGGCCGGCGCCGGCACCGCCCGGTCCGCGACGATGATCCGCGCCCCGCGCGCCGCCGCGATCAGCGCCTCGCCCGCCAGCGGCGCCCCCGTCTGGTTCAGCCGCACCTCGCCCAACGCCCGCAACCCGGCCAGCGCGCGCTCCCCGTAATACAGCGCGCGCGCCTCGTCCGTATGCGTCAGCAGGATCAAGCCTTGGCCCCGTTCAAATCCGCCAGCCACCCCGCCGCCGTCAGCGGGAACGTCCCCACGCTGTCGCGCACCGCGACCTGGTAGATCGGCTGGAACAGCACGACGACGCTCGCCTCGTCGAGCAGCACCTTCTGGAAATCCAGCCAGAGCTGCGCCTGCTTGTCCCGGTCCGGCTCCCCGGTCGCATCCCGCACCAGTTGCAGCACCGGCTCCGACGGCGTCCAATGCACCCGCTTGGCCAGACGCTGCGTCGCCGCCCCCGCCCACAGGTAGTTGTTCACCGCCGGCGGGTTCCAGAACGTCAGCGCCGCCGTGGACTTGCCGGTGATGAACTGGGTCCGCATGTTGACCTGGTCCATCGGGTTCAGCTTGATCCGGATGCCCACCCGCGCCAGATCCGACTGCAGCTTCTGCGCGATGGTCCCGTAGCTCACGCCGTTGATCACGGCCTGCCCGTAACTCAGCTCGAACTCGAAGCCATCCGGGAACCCGGCTTTCTGCAACAGCTGCTTGGCGGCCCCGAGGTCCTCCTTGACCGCCAGCCGGTCCGCGTCCGCCTGCGTCGAGCCGAGGATGCCCACCGGCAGGAACGACACCGGCCGGGTCGCCTGACCGCCGACCAGCTTGTTCTTGATCCCGTCGTAGTCGATCGCGCGCATGATCGCCTGCCGCGCTTCCTTGACCGCCAGCGCCTTGTTGAACTCGGCCTCCTGCGTCAGCGCCATGTAGACGAAATCGAGGCTCTCGAGCCGCTCCGCCCGGATCTTCGGATCGGATTTCAGGCTGCTGATCTGTTCCGGGATCAGGTTGAACGCCACATCGACGTCGCCCCGCTGCACCGCCAGAAGCTGCGCCGCGCTGTCCGGGATGTGCCGGATCACGACGCGCGCATAGGCGGACGGCCCGCGCCACGAGTTCGGGTTACGCGCCAACTGAATCTGCGAGTTCCGCGCCCATCCGGTCACCACGTAGGCACCCGTACCGGCCGTGTGGGTGTTCAGCCACTCCGTCGCCTTGTCGTTCTCGTCGGTGGTGCCGCCATGCTCCATCACGGTCTTGCGGTCCATGATGCCGAAATTCGGTGCCGCCAGGATGTCGAGGATCGGCTCGGCCGGCGTCTTGAGCATCACGTCGACCGTGTACGGGTCCACCACGACCGTACTAGAGACGTTGCCGATGTAGAACGCCGACTGGTCCTTGACCGCGAAGATGCGGTCGAACGTCCATTTCACATCCTCGGCCGTCATCGGATTGCCGCTGAAGAACTTGACGTCGCGGCGGAGCGTGAAGCGCCACCCCTTGCCGTCCGGCGTCCGCTGCCACGCCGTCGCCAGGCACGGCAGCGGCTCGGTGTAGCGGCCCGGCGCCAGCGTCACCAACGGGTCATACGCCGCCGCCAGCGTCAGCGGCGGCGAGTAATTGTTCTGCTTGGCCGGGTCGAGCGTGACGGTGTCGCCGATGTCCAGCCCGAGCACCAGTACGTCCTTGCGGGCCTGCGCCCGCGCCGGCAGCGCCGCCCCGGCGAGCGCTCCGCCGAGCAGGAGATGGGATAGGCCGCGGCGGGTGATCGGCGGGAGTGCGGTCATGATGGCGTTCCTCGATTGCGCCGCTTGCTGCGGTCAGCTCTTGGAAAACGCTACGGAGAATTTGACGCGAAGTCACCCCGCTTCCTACAAGGTCAGGTGGGCGCCCAACGAGGCCGTCCGGGAAGGGGGACCGTCGATGCTGCGCTTCATGGCATCTCGCTTGGCGACCGTGTTCGGCATGGCGCTGCTGGCGACGCTTGCGATCTTCCTCATCGCCAACACCGTCCCCGGCGACCCCGTGCTCGCCCAACTCGGCGACCAGGCCGCCTCCGACCCGGCCTTCGTCGCCCGCTGGCGACACGAGTTCGGGCTCGATCTGCCCTTATGGGAGCGCTACTTCGTCTTCCTGCGCGACCTGCTGCACGGCAATCTCGGCGTCTCGATCACCTCGCACCGGCCGGTGCTGGAAGACATCCGGGACTACGCGCCCGCCACGCTGGAACTGGCGACCATCGCCTTCCTGCTCGCACTCGTGGTCGGCATCCCGCTCGGCATCCTGGCCGCCGTGCGCCGCGATAGCTGGATCGACCACCTGGCCCGCATGATCTCCCTCATGGGCGTCTCCGCCCCGACCTTCTGGCTCGCCTTCATCGTGCTGGCCGTCTTCTACGGTCAACTCGCCTGGGCGCCCGGCCCCGGCCGGCTGGACCCGATCAGCTTCCCGCCCGAGAACGGCACCGGGTTCTTTCTGTGGGACTACGCGCGATCCGGCGACTGGGAGGGCTTCAAGGACGCCGCCTCCCACCTCGTGCTCCCCGTCATCGTGCTCGCCGCCGCCACGCTGGGGCTGATCACGCGCACGACCCGGGCCAGCATGCTCGAATGCCTGCGCCAGGATTATGTCCGCATGGGCCGAGCCAAGGGATTGCGGGAGAAAGCGGTCATCATCGGCCATGTGCTGCCGAACGCCATGATCCCGATCGTCACCCTCGGCGGCCTCGCCTACGCCAACCTGCTGACGGGCGCCGTCATGACCGAAACCGTGTTCTCCTGGCCGGGCCTCGGCCGCTACACGTTCCAAAGTGCCGCGACGCTCGACTTCCCGGCCATCATGGGCATCACCCTGATCGTGGCGGTCGTCTATCTCGTCATCAACCTGCTGATCGACCTCAGCTACGCGCTGCTCGACCCCCGGGTGCGCCAATGAGCTTGCCTCAAACCGTCATTGCCGGCGACGGGGTTGTGGAAAGGGTGCGACCATGAGCGCTTCCGTCGCCGGCCTGCGGCCGGTCGGGGCGAGGCCGGGCCGCTGGGCGCGCTACCGCAGTTGGCAGCGCCGCTACGGCCTGCCCGCGCTCGGCGGCTTGCTGGTCCTGGCCTGGATCGTCCTCGCGGTGGCCGCGCCGCTCATCGCCCCGTTCCCGCCGGACGCCGTCGACGTCAGCGTCCGCCTGCAACCGCCGGGCGCCGCCCACCTGCTCGGCACCGACGAGCTCGGCCGCGATGTCCTCAGCCGCCTCATCTACGGGGCCCGCATCTCGCTGTTCACCGGTATCGTCGTCGTCCTGATCGGCGGCATCGTCGGCACGCTGATCGGCGGCATCGCCGCCTATGCCGGCGGCTGGCTGGAAGAAGTGCTGATGCGCTTCACCGACCTCGTCCTCTGCTTCCCGCCGATCATCCTCGCGCTCGCCATCGCCGCCGCACTCGGCATCGGCACCACCAACACCATCATCGCCATCCTGATCGTCTGGTGGCCCAAATTCGCCCGCCTGGCCCGCTCGCTCGTGCTGCAGCAGCGCGCCCGCGAATATGTCGAGGCCGCCCTGATCGCCGGCTACGGACCCGGCCGCATCCTCGGCCGCCATATCATCCCCAACGCGGTCGGCCCGCTCGTCGTGTTGCTCACGCTGGATGTCGGCAACGCCATCATCACCTTCGCCGGGCTGTCGTTCTTGGGGCTCGGCACGGTGCCGCCGACCGCCGAATGGGGCGCCATGGTCGCCGAGGGCCGCGAACTCGTGCAGCAATGGTGGGTCGCCGCCTTCCCCGGCCTGGCGATCCTGACCGTCGTGCTCGGCTTCAACTTCCTCGGCGACGGCGTCCGCGACTGGCTCGACCCACGCTCGGGCCTCTCGTGAGCACCACCATCGACGCCCCGGTCGCGACGCAACACGTGGCGACCGACCCGGTGTTGGAGGTCCGCGACCTGCAGACGCATTTCCCCACCAGCATCGGCACCGTCCGCGCCGTCGATGGCGTCTCCTTCACCGTCGGCCGCGGCGAGACGCTCGGCATCGTCGGCGAGTCCGGCTCCGGCAAGAGCATGACCGCGCTCTCCGTCATGCGCCTGCTCGAATCCCCCGGTCGCGTCGTCGGCGGGAGCGTCCGCTTCCAAGGGCGCGACGTGCTGCGGATGCGGCCGTCGGAAATGCGGGCGCTGCGCGGCAACCAGGTCGCGATGGTGTTCCAGGACCCGATGACCTCGCTCAACCCGGTGCTGCGCATCGCCCGCCAGCTCCAGGAAGCCATGGTCGTGCACGGCCGCAGCGCCAGCGAAGCCGGTCGCCGCGCCATCTCCATCCTCCGCCGCATGGGCTTCACCGCCCCCGAACGCACGCTCCGCGGCTTCCCGCACCAGCTCTCCGGCGGCATGCGCCAGCGCGTCGTGCTCGCCATGGGAATGAGCAACGAGCCCGCGTTGCTCCTCGCCGACGAGCCCACCACCGCGCTCGACGTCACCATCCAGGCGCAGATCCTCGAACTGATGCGCGAGCTGAACGCCGAGTTCGGCACCGCCATCGTGCTGATCAGCCACGATCTCGGCGTGATCGCCGGGCTGTGTTCGCGCGTCGTCGTCATGTACGCCGGCGAAGTCGTCGAGGAAGGCCCGACCGAGCAAGTCCTCGCCGACCCACGGCATCCCTATACTTGGGCGCTGATGAACGCGGTCCCGCGGCTCGATTCGACCCTCGGCTCGCGCCGCCTCTCGACCATCGAGGGCATGCCGCCCAACCCGCTCGCCCAGCCCGCCGGCTGCCGCTTCGCCCCCCGCTGCCCGTTCCGCCAACCCGTCTGCGACGCCCATCCGGCGCTGACCCCCATGGGTCCCGGCCGCGCCTCCCGCTGCTGGGTCGCGGCGGAAGGGGCGCATTTCACCCCGCCCAAAGCCCCAGCCACCGCGGCTCCGGCGGAGATCCGGGTCCGGACCGACGCCCCGCCCCTGCTGATCGCAACCGACCTCGTCAAGCACTTCCCCGTCCCCGGCGGCGGCTGGCTCGGCCGCAAGCGCGTCGTCCACGCCGTCGACGGCATCAGCCTCTCCGTCCGCCAGGGCGAGGTGCTCGGCGTCGTCGGCGAGTCCGGCTGCGGCAAGTCCACGCTCGGACGCACGCTGCTGCGTCTCTACAAGCCGGACTCCGGGTCGATCACCTTCGACGGCCAGGCAATCGCGCAGGCCTCGCAGGCGGCGATCCGGCCGTTACGCCGCCGCATGCAGATGGTGTTCCAGGACCCCTACGGCTCGCTGAACCCGCGGATGACGATCGGCGACACGCTGGCGGAACCGCTGCGCTTCCACGACCTCGCGCGTCAGCAGGGCCAAGCCGCCCGGGTCGCCAGTCTGCTCGACACCGTGGGCCTGCCCGCCACCGCTGCCGGCCGCTACCCGCACGAGTTTTCCGGCGGCCAGCGCCAGCGCGTCGCCATCGCCCGCGCGCTGGCCTTCGAGCCCGACTTCATCGTCGCCGACGAGCCCATCTCCGCGCTGGACGTCAACATCCAGGCGCAGATCATCAACCTGATGGTCGACCTGCAGGAGCGGCTCGGCCTCACCTACCTCTTCATCGCCCACGACCTCGCGGTCGTGCGGCACATCTCCGACCGCGTGCTGGTGCTGCATCTCGGCAAGGTCGCCGAGATGGGTCCGGCCGGCGACCTGTTCGCCAACCCGCTGCACCCGTATACGCGCTATCTGATCGCCGCCGTGCCCGTCCCCGACGTCGTCGCCGAGCGCAGCCGCCCGCGCCTGGTGCTGCAAGGCGAGCCCGCCAGTGCCATCGCCCCTCCGTCGGGCTGCCGCTTCCACACACGCTGCCCGCTGGCGCAGCCGATCTGCGCCGAGATCGAGCCTCCCGTGCTCGAGCACCGCCCCGGCCACCTCGCCGCCTGCCATTTTCCGGGCTGATCTCACCCCCAGCAAGCCAGCGTGCCCTGGATGCACGTCGTGACGTCACCGCCGACCCAGATCTCACCTTCGGCTTGCCGGATGTGGATCCGCCCCAACCGGCCCAGCGCGGTCCCCTGACTCGCGACGTAGACGGGCGGCACGATCCCGTCGCCGATCAACCACTGCGCGACGCTGGCGTTCAGGCTGCCCGTCACGGGATCCTCGTAGCTGCTGGTGAAGGCGCGCACCTCGTACTGGGTGTCCCGTTCCGGATCGCCCGCGCTACCGGGGCCCACGATGCCGACCTTGAGGCCGCCGAGCGCGACATAGTCCGGGCGCACCGACAACACGGCGTCGCGGGAGCGCAGCAGCAGACCCAGCCAGCCCGGTCCGTTGTCGATCCACCGCGAGGCGACGATGTCGGCCGCGGCAAGCCCGAGCCCGCGCGTCGCCGTGGCGAGGATATCGGCCTCCAGCGGTCCCGCGCGCAGCAGCGGCGGCGCCGCAAACGCGAGCCGGCCCGCCTCACGCCGGATCCGCACCAGCCCGGCCTCGCATTCCTGGACGATGTCCTCGCCCCGAGGCGCGCCACCCGCGGCCAACCAAACGTGGCAGCTTCCCAGCGTCGGATGGCCGGCGAACGGCAACTCGCGCTGCGGCGTGAAGATCCGGACCCGATAGTCGGCGTTGGGGGTGCGGGGCTCGAGCAGGAAGGTCGTTTCGCTCAGATTGGTCCAATTCGCGAAGCTGGACATTTGCGCGTCAGTCAAATCGTCGGCGCCAACGACGACCGCCAGCGGGTTACCTCGCAAGGGTTGGCTGGCGAAGACGTCGACCTGATAGAAGGAATGCGCGTTCTCGGGGTTCGTCATCTCTGATCCTTGTCGGTCGGCGAAGTATACCCGCGCACCATCCCATGCTAGCCGGGCACGCCTCGATGGTGCGACAATTGCCATGACCAAGGACGCCGTCGTCCTGCTCGATCAGCTCGGTCGGTTCTTCACGCCTTATGCGTGGCTCGCCCATGTCATCCTCGGACTCTGCATCCAACTGGTCGTCGCGCTCCCACTACGGTTGGCGAAAGTGCGGTGTGCCTGGTGGATCGGCGCGGCCGTTTCTGCCGGGTTCTGGTGGGGGCGGGAGAAGATGGAGTATGAATTCGCCCTGAAATTCGCGGCAGGTCTGCGCACGGTGGGGCCGTTCTGGTGGCGCGGCTGGCTGCCGATAGAGTGGGACACCGCCAGTATGTGGCAGTTCCTTGCCCCGACCCTGGTCGGTTGCGTCCTCGCCGCGACGATGGCCCGTCCACGATGACGCCGTCACTCGGCCGCGGTGGCGAACTGGGCCACCAAGTCGGCGGGCGGGGGCGGCAGATCGGCAAAGCCGGTCGCCAGGGCCGCATACGCCCGCACCACGTCGGCCGCACCGCCATCCAGGGGCGCCACTCGGCCCGCCAAGGCCGCGAACAGCCGGTGCTTGACGAAGAAGCGCCACGTGACCGGCAGCGCCGCCAGCAACCGGGTCAGCATGTCATAGCGCGCCGGGGTCCAGACCGCCTCGAACCCGCGCCGGCCCGGGCCGTGGCCAAACTCGCTCGTGGTGCGCTTGCGCCCCATCTCGCCGCGCAACCGGGCGGTGGCGGCCTCGTCCACGCCGCTCCCGGCGACCACCACGCCATACTCCTCCCGCGCGCGCGCGGCGGTCAGCAATCCGCTGGCCACATCGGCCAGCACCTCGGGCACCGGGCGCTCGAGCGGGTTGCCGTAGCCGCCACCGCCGGGCCCCTGGATGAGGATGACGTCGCCGGGGTCGCAGCCGACCACGTCGGTCGAGCCGAGTTCGACCACGGCCGGGCTGTCCGGGTTCTTGGCGAAGCGCGACGAGGCGCCCGCGCCGCCGCCCGCCAGTCCCCAGGCGGAGAACACGGTGCGGTCGCGGTTGCGGGCCGTGACCATCGTCTGCGGCGCGAACACCTGGAACTCCATCTCCAGCGCCGAGCCGCCGCGCCACCGGCCCGGCCCGGCCGTATCGGGCACCAGACCGTAGCGGCGGATCCGCACCGGCATCTCCGCCTCGTTGATCTCCACCGGCGTGTTCTTCAGGAACGACATGTTCGCACCGGAGCCCTCTGCCCCATCCGCCGCCGGTCCGCCCCCGGCGCCACCGCCGACCGGGCCGATCGACGCCATCACCATGCGCCCCGATTTGGTCGCGGTCTTGACGTTCATCAGGCTCAGCCCGTTGGCGGGCGATGCCGGCAGCCGGTCCGGCAGCGCGCGGGCGAACGCGCCGATCACCGCGGTCTGACACACGTTGTTCAGCAACGAGCGCATCCCCACCGCAGCCGGCTCGATCGCGTGCATCACGGTACCCGCCGGCATGATGGCGCGCACCGGGCGCACCAGGCCGTAATTCAGCGTTAGCGTCGGGTCCAGCGTGTAGAGCGCATAGACCAAGCCCACCATCGCCAGCGAATGCCGCTCCAGGCCGCCGGTCGGCATGTTCAGCGACGACACCAGTTGCGGGTCGCTGCCGGTGAAGTCGAGCGTGAGGCTGTCGCCATGGATACGCAGCGTGACGGCGATCCGCACGGGATAGCCGCCGGCGGAATCCTCGTCGGCGTAGTCGGCGAAGAACCACTCGCCATCGGGCAGGCTGGCGATCAGCGCGCGGGATTGGCGCTCGGCATAGTCCAGCAGCGCGGACAGCCCGGTGCTGAACGGTTCGAGCCCGAATCGGTCGATGATCTCGTGCACCTTGCGTTCGCCGACATTGACGCAGGCAATCTGGGCATTGAGGTCGCCCCAGTTCTGCTCCGGCATCCGCACGTTGCGGGAAATGATGGCCAGCAGGTCCGCGTTCATCACGCCGTCGCGTTGCAGCCGCATCGGCGGGATGCGCAAGCCTTCCTGATGGATCTCGGTGAGCGTTCGCGACAGCGTGGCCGGCACGGCGCCGCCGACATCGGTGTTGTGGATGTGGTTGCCGACGAAGCACACCAGGCGGCCGTCGCGGAACACCGGCTTCCACATATGCACGTCCGGCGTATGGGTCGCGACATGGCCCGCATAGGGGTCGCTGGTGATGCAGATGTCGCCCTCGCGGTAGTCGAAGCGCCCGATCACGCCGCCATAGTCGAGGCCGGTGTACCAGGTCGCGCCGAACGTCTTCGGCGACGCGACGGTGAGCCCCTCCGGCGTCAGCACCTGGCAGGAGAAATCCTCAGTCTCCTTGACGAAGGTGGAGTGGGCGGTGCGCATCAGCGTCCAGCCCATGCTCTCGGCAGCGGCGGCGCAGTAATTGGCCAGCACCTGCAGATTAGCGTTGTCGAGCGTCATGCTGCCTCCAGCTTGATGCGCAGGTTGGCGTATTCGTCAACGGTCACGCCGAAACCGGGTGGCACGACCGTGGTGCAATCGTCCTGCGTCACGATCGCCGGGCCGGAGAAGGCGTGGCCATGGCGCAGGTCGGCGCGGCGCAACACGGCGGCATCGCGCTGGGCGCCATCCATCCAGACCGAGGCCTGCTGATACACTGGCGCACGCTCATCGACCTTGCTCTGCCGCGGCAGCGCCGGCTTGTCGGTCTCGCCGCTGATCACCAGCCGGATGGAGATCACCTGCAACGGTGCCGCGCGGTCGGCGTGGCCGTAGACCTCTTCATGCGCCGCATGGAACGCCTCGGCCAGTTGCGCCGGGTCGGCGGCCTCGACGGCGCCGGGTTCGAATGGGGTATCCAGCTCGAAGGCTTGGCCGCGGTAGCGCATCTCCGCGGAGTAGGCGAGCCGATACGGTGCCTCGGCGCCCGCCTCCCCGCGCAGCCAGGCCAGCGCACGGTCGCGCAACTGGCAGAATGCATCGCGCATCGTGGCGGCCGCCGCCGCGTCGAGATCGGCATACAGCGTCTGGATGAAGTCGTTGCGCAGGTCGGCGATGAGGCCGCCCATGGCGCTGAGCACCCCGGGCGCGGGTGGGACCACGATCTCGGCCATGTTGAGTTCGCGCGCCAGGAAACAGCCCATCATCGGACCTGCCCCGCCAAAGGCGAGGCAGGCATATTCCCGTGGATCGATGCCGAAGCGCGACACCAACCCGCTGACGTCGGAATACATGCCGCTGACCGCGATGCGGATGATGGCCTCGGCCGTCTGCTCGACGGTCAGGCCCAATTGCTCCGCCAGCGGCGCGATGGCGGCCCGCGCCCGCTCCGGGTCGACGGTGACGGCGCCATAGCCCACGTCGGCGAGCCCGACCATGCCGCAGGCGGCGAATGCGTCCGTAATGGTGGGCCGCGTGCCGCCGCGTCCGTAGCAGGCCGGGCCCGGCCGCGACCCGGCGCTCTCCGGCCCCACTTTCAGCACGCCCAGCCGGTCGACGCTGGCGATGGAGCCGCCGCCCTCGCCGATCGAGCTGACCGAGACCGACGGCACGAAGATCTGGAAGTCGCCGATCCGCTCGCCGGTGCCGTAGCGCGGCTGCCCGTCCGTGATGATGGCCACGTCGGCACTGGTGCCGCCGATGTCGAGGCTCATGCAGCGCGGCAGGCCGGAGACTTCGGCCACGTAGGCGGCGCCGATCACGCCGGAGGCGGTGCCCGACAGGATCATCTGCACGCACTCGGCCTTGCCCTGCTCGGCCGTCATCACGCCGCCATTGGACTTGGTCAGCCGCGGCTCCGGCCGCACGCCGACCTGCTTCAAGGCGGCCTGCAGCGAGGTGAGATAATGCGCGACCCGCGGCTGCACGTAGCCGCCGATCACGGCGGTGATGGTGCGCTCGTATTCGCGGATGATCGGCCAGGTCTCCGAGGAGCAGAACACCGGCAGACCCGGCGCCACGCGTTCCACCACCGCCTTGGCCGCCTGCTCGTGCGCGCCGTTGCGGTAGGCGTGCAGCAGGCCGATGACGATGCCCTCCGCCCCGGCTGCCTGCGCCGCCGCCACGGCCCGTTCGACTGCCGCCTCGTCCATCGCTTCGATCTCGGCGCCGTCGGCACCGACGCGGCCGGGAATGCCCCACACCATGTGCCGCGGGATCAGCGGCACCGGGCGCTTGGACAGCAGGCTGTACATGTCGGGGATCTTCAGCCGGGCGAGTTCCAGCACATCGCGGAAATGCTCGGTGGTGAACAGCGCCAGAAGCAGCCCCTTGCGCTGGATGACGGTGTTGATGCCGACGGTGGTGCCGTGGGTGAAATAGGTGATGGCGTCGGCCGGGATGCCGTGCCGCTCGCCGAGCAGCCTTATGCCCTCCAGCACCTCGGCGCCGGGCTCGTCGGGGCGGGAGAACACTTTCAGGCTGCTCACGGCGCGCGTCTCTTCGTCGAACACGGCGAAGTCGGTGAACGATCCGCCGATGTCCACGCCGACGCGGTATCCCACGGTCAGCGCCCGATCTGCTTGTTCCAGGCCTCGATCCAGGCCGCCTGCTTGGGCACGATTTCCTTATACGGCGGCACCACCAGGACGGTGACGGGCGTGATCTCGTGGGCGATCTTGGGGTCGAAGGTGGCGTCCTTGTTGGCCATGCCGTAGCGGATGGCGCTGCCGAAACAGGATTGCGCTGAAGCACTGAGGGCGAAGTTGGCGAATTGGAAGCCGAGCGGCGAGCTGTTCTTGACCTTCTGGATCCATGTCAGCGCCACGACGACACCGGGCTCGGGCGAGTAGTATTTGAATTCGGGATTGCCGTCATCGATGAAGGAATAGGCGCGCCCGTCCCAGTACATCGCCATGTCGATGTCGCCGCCCTTCAGCCCGTTCAGCACGCTGTTGGGATCGGTCCAGAACTGCAGATTGCCCGATTGCTGCATCTCCTTGACCTTGGCCAGACCCGGCTGGATGTTGTTGACATCGCCGCCGAACGTCTTGGCCATCGACCAGATAGACACCGTAAAGCCCCCGCTCGGGTAGTTCACGCTCGGCATGGAGGCCTTCCACTTGCCGGCGATGGTGCCTTCGACGAACGCCTTCCAGTCCTTGGGCGGATCCTTCACCGTGCTGGCATTGTAGATGATGCCCATGGCGCCGTAATTATGCACCGCGCCATAGCCGCCGGTCATTTCGGCGAAGCGCGGCACCACGTCGCCAGCGTTCGGCACCTCCGCTGGGGTGAACGAGTCGACCAACCCGCGGCCGATCGCCTCGTAAGCGGTTTCGGTCGGGTTGTAGATGATGTCGAGCGGCGGCTTACCCGGGCTGGCGGCGATCTGGTTCAGCCATTGCGTGGGCGTACCGAGGACGACGTCGACCGTCTTGCCGGTCTGCTTCTCGAACGGCGCAACGACGCATTTGCGCAGGCTCTGCTCCCACACGCCGCCGAATGCGCCGACGGTGAGATCGGCCGCCGATGCGGCTGCGGCCGGGACTGCCAGAACGGCCAGAGCCGCCAGCCAAACTGCTTGTCGTGCGCGCATCGATGGCCCCGCCGTGAGAATGGATCGCAGCCTATTCATTATATCAACGGCGGTGCAAGTCAGTTTGACGATTGTGATCGGGCAGATTTCATTATAATGGAAATAACCGTCGGATCGCTCTCACCCTGGATTTAAGCTTGCCAGACACGTTCCAGACAACCCCGCCGGCCCCTGAACCGCATGTCATGCCCCGCGTCGGCAAGGCGATCCGCGCGCTTCGCCACGCCAAGGGCATGACGCTGCAGGAGCTGGGGATCGCGGCCGGCGTGTCGGTCGGCATGCTGAGCCAGATCGAGCGCGACCAGGCCAATCCGTCGCTCCGCATCCTCTCGCAACTGCGCACCGCGCTCGGCGCCCCGATCAGCGCGCTCTTCGAGGAGCCCCGCAGCCCGGCGCAGGACGCCGCGTTCGTCCGCCGCGCGGACGACCGCCCGTGGCTCGATCTCGGCCACTTGAAGAAAGAGCTGCTCTCGCCCGGCGGCCCGCAGAGCCTCAAATTCATGATCCTGCACATCCCTCCCTTCGCCAGCTCCGACAAGCCGATGAGCTACCCGGCGGAGAAGGGCGGCATGGTGCTCGAGGGCGAGCTGGTGCTGACGGTCGCCGGCGTCGCGTCGCAGCTGCAGGAGGGCGACAGCTTCTTGTTCGACAGCATGGACCCGCACAGTTTCCACAACCCGCTCAAAACCCCGGCGCGGGTGCTATGGATCATGGGCGCCGTGCCAGCGAGCAGCCTGTGACCCGGGCGCCGGCGCCGCTCGGGCTGCACGGGATCAGCAAGAGTTTTGGCGCCGTGCAAGTGCTGCAGCCATTGCAGCTGGACGTGCAAGCCGGCGAAATGCTGGCGCTGCTGGGCCCGTCCGGGTGCGGCAAAACGACGACATTGCGTCTGATCGCCGGCTTCGAGCGGCCCGACGCCGGCCGGGTCATGATCGGCGACCGCGACGTCACCCGCCTGCCGCCGAACAAGCGCGGCCTGGGCATGGTGTTCCAGAGCTACAGCCTGTTCCCGCACATGAGCGTGGCCGAGAACGTCGCCTTCGGCCTGAAGATGCACGGCACGCCGGCCGCCGATCGCGCCCGCATCACGCGATCGATGCTGCAGACCGTCCGCCTCGACCAATTCGCGGACCGCCGCGTGCAGCAGCTTTCCGGCGGGCAGCAGCAGCGTGTCGCGCTCGCCCGCGCCCTGGCGACCGAGCCGGCGGTGCTGCTGCTCGACGAACCGCTGGGCGCGCTGGACAAATCCCTCCGCGAGCGGATGCAATTCCGAACTGCGCGCGCTGCAGCGCCGCTTCGCCATCACCACCATCCTCGTCACCCACGACCAGGAGGAAGCGCTGACCATGAGCGACCGGGTCGCGGTGATGTCGGCCGGCGAGGTGGTCCAGGTCGGCCGCCCGACCGACGTCTACGAGCGCCCGCGCAACCGCTTCGTCTCGGAGTTCCTCGGCACCGCCAACATCTTCGATGCCACCGTGCAGGCCGAAGCCGCCGCCGGCCAATGGCGCGTCGGCCTGACGCTGCAGCCCGGCGCCACCGCCGAAGTCACCGGCCATCTGACCGCCGGGCACGGCGTCACCCTGGCCGTGCGGCCCGAGCGGCTGGAACTCGGGCCACCCGCCCCCGGCCGCCTGCGCGCCGTGGTCAAGGACGTCGTATTCCGCGGCGCCTATTTCGCCTACGAATTGGTGGCCGATGGGCAGGACACGCCGCTCTTCGCCTACACGCAGACCCGGCAACCCATCGCCGCCGACGGCGCGGTCGGGCTGTCCTGGGCGCCGGTGGACGCCACCGTGCTGGAAGCCGGCGCTTGAGGGCGGGCGGCTTCCGCCTCGCCCACCCGCTCTGGGCGGCCCCCGTGCTGATCTTCTTGCTCGTCTTCTTCGTCGTCCCGCTCGGCGCCAACCTGTTTCGAACGCCTAACGGACTCGCCCTCGACGGCATCGCCGGCAACTACGTCAAGCTGCTGACCGACCCCTACTATTTCGGCGTGCTGCTCGAAACGATGAAGGTCTCGGTGCTGGTGACGCTGATCAGCCTCGTGGTCGGCTATCCCGTCGCCTTCTTCATGGTGCGCTTCGCCGGGCGGTGGAACGCGGTGATCGTGTTCTTCGTCATCGCGCCGCTGCTCACCTCCATCATCATGCGCACCTTCGGCTGGCGCGTGCTGCTGGCCCGGCGCGGACTGCTCAACACGGTGCTCGGCAGTCTCGGCCTGATCGGCCGGCCGGAGAACATCGCCGACACCACGATCGCCGTCTATATCGGCCTGGTGCACGTGCTCGTGCCGTTCATGGTGCTGTCGGTCAGCGCCGTACTGCAGGGCGTCGACGTGCGGCTGGAGGAATCCGCCCGCGTGCTCGGCGCCGGCCGGCTGCGCACGTTCCTGCACGTCACGCTCCCGCTCAGCCTGGACGGCATCGTGACCGGCTGCCTGCTGACCTTCGTCGTCACCAATGGCAGCTTCCTGACCATGCTGCTGCTGGGCGGCGGCAAGACCACCACGCTCGCGCTGCTGATCTACCAGCAATTCAACACCACCCAGGACGTGGCGTTCGCCGCCGCCATGGGCAACGTGCTGATGCTGGCCGCCGTCGCCTGCTTCGCCCTACAATACCGTATGCTGCGCCGCCGCAGCGCGCTCGCATGAGACGCCTTCGTTGGCCCGGCCTGCCCGTGGCAATGCTGTTCGGCTACATGGCGCTGTTCCTCGGCTTCATCATCCTGCCGATCGGCGCGGTCGTGGCCGTGTCGTTCTCGTCGTCCTCGTTCATCGTGTTCCCGATCCCCGGGCTCACGCTGCGCTGGTATTGGCACATCCTCGAATACCGGCCCTTCATCACCTCGCTCATCACCTCGATCGAGTTGGCCGTTGCCTCCACGGTGCTCGGAGCCCTGCTGGCCGTCCCCGCCGCCCTGCCGCTGGCCCGCGCGAGCGGCGGCGTGGCGGGGATGGTCAGCAACCTGCTGCTCGCGCCCATCAGCGTGCCGGCGATCGTGCTGGGGTTCGCGCTGCTCTATTATTTGGCGGCGCTGTCGTTCGGCCTGTCGTTCCTGTCGCTGCTGGTGGCGCATACCGTGGCCGGTATCCCGTACATCGTGCGCACCGTGCTCGCGACCTATCGTGGCGTGCCAGCGGAACTCGAGGAGTGCGCGTCCATCCTGGGCGCCAACCGGTGGCAGATCGTCTGGCACCTGACGCTGCCGCTGGTGCGCCCCGGCATCTTCGCGGGCGGCATGTTCGCCATCCTGACCTCGCTGGACAACCTGCCGCTGTCGTTCTTCTTCGGCACGGCGACCGTCAACACGCTGCCGGTGGTGATGCTGAGCTACATGGAGAACCAGTTCGACCCGTCGATCGCGGCTATCTCCACGGTGCAGATGCTGATCGCCGTGACCGCGCTCCTCGTGCTGGACCGCATCTACGGCATCGAGCGGCTGACCGCCGTATGACGGGCCGACATCTCAGGCGGCCAGCTCGGTCGGGAGGCTCAGGCGGGCGCGCCGGCCCTCCAGCCGCTCCAGCACGCGCACCAATACCAACGTCAGCACGACATAGACGGCAGCAACGGCAAGCAACGGCTCATACACACGGAAGCTTTGCATCCGAATGTAGTTGGCGGTGCCGAGCAGGTCCATGACGGTGATGGTAGAGGCGAGCGCGGTGGACTTCAGGAGGTTGATCAATTGGCCCACCAGGGCCGGCAGGCAGATGCGCAGCGCCCGGGGCAGGATCAGCAGCCGCCACACCATCCAGGGCCGCAGCCCCAAGGACCGGCCCGCCTCCACCTCGCCCGGCGGCACGGCGGCAATCCCGCCTCGCAGGATCTCGCCGGCATAGGCGGCCGTGCTGATGGCCAGCGCGGTCATCGCGTACCAGAAGCCTTCGCGCAGGAACGGCCACAACACGCTGTGACGCACGGCCGGGTATTGGGCGAGCACCGCCCCCAGCCCGAAATAGACGATGTAGATCTGCAGCAGCAGCGGCGTGCCCCGGATCACGGCAACGAACAGCCGGGCCAGGGACCGGGTCACGATCCCGTCGGACAGGCGGGCCATCGCGACCGGCATGGCCAGCAGCAATCCGAGCACGCCGGAGAGCAGCCACAGCGCGAGGGTGATCTGCAACCCGTCCCACAGCGGCGGCACCATGGCCAGGATTTCCTCGCCCGACATGGCTAGCGATACGCCCGCTCCAGCCGGCGTTCCGCCAGCCCGAAGCCCAGGCCGGAAACCATGGCCAGGCCGAGATAGATCAGCGCGGTGAAGCACAACACGCCCAGATACTGCTTCGTTTCGCTGGCGGCGTTCTTGCCGACGGTGAGCAGCTCGCTGAACCCGACCACGCTGACCAGCGCGCTCTCCTTCAGCACGCTTTGCCACAGGTTGCCCATGCCCGGCAGCGCGACGCGCAGCATCAGCGGCACCACGACCAGCCGCAGCAGCGGCAAGCGGCGCAACCCCAGCGCCCGGCCGGCTTCCAGGCAGCCGGCCGGCACCGCGCTCAACGCACCGCGGAACACCTCCGTCATGTAGGCGCCTTGCACGAAGCCCAAGGTCAGCATCGCGGTGGTAAAGCCGCTGACGCCGACGCGTCCGCCCAGGCCGACTGCGGCCAACGTCCAATCCAGCGCAGCGCTGCCCGAGTAGAACAGCAGGATGATCAGCAGCAATTCCGGGACCGCGCGCACGACCGTGGTGTACCCCGCCGCGACCCGGCGCAACGGGCGGGATGCCGAAACCCGCGCACCGCAGCCGGCCAGGCCGAACAGGATGCCGACCGCGTAAGCCCCCACCGAGATCGCCGTCGTCACGGCCGTGCCGGCGGCGAACTGGGCACCCCACCCGTCCGAGCCGAAGCCGACGATCTGCAGCAGCGACGGTTCGGCCATCGTGCGTCAGCCGGCGCCGTACGGGTCGAAGTCGAAATACTTCTTGGCGATCGCGTCGTATTCGCCGCTGTCCCGGATGGCCTTGATGGCGGCATTCAAGCGCAGCCGCAACGCGTCATCGCCCTTGCGCACCCCGGCGCCGGCACCGCGGCCCAGCAGCGGATCGACGGGGGTGACGAACTTCACGTCGAACGATTTGCCGGCCGCCGTGGTCATGAACACCTTCAGCTGCAGGATGTCGCCCATCACCACGTCGATGCGCCCGGCCGCGAGGTCCGCTGTCGCGTCGTCGAGGCTGTCGTATAGCTTCACCTTGGCCGCACTGCCGAAGTAATGCTCGAGGTAGCGCTGGAAGTTGGTCGCTTTCTGCACGCCCACCACCTTGCCCTTCAGCCCCTCCGCCGTGACCTTCAGCGGATCGGCCTGGTCGGCCACGAAGGCGGCGGGGCCGCGGCGGTAGCGGTCGGTGAAGTCGACCACTTTGTCGCGCTCCGCGGTCATCGACATACCGGACCAGATGATGTCGATCTTGTTGGCCTGCAGCGCGGGAATGATACCGTCCCAAGCGACTTCCGCGATGTCGCATCGCGCCTGCATCTGCCGGCACAGCGCATTCATGATGTCCACGTCGAACCCGGTCCACTGGCCGGAACCGGATTTGGCGGTGAAGGGCGGGAACGGCGCCGCATTGTAGCCCCAGCGCAGGGGCGCCTCCTGCGCGGCGGCGGACAGGGTGGACAGGGCGAGCACCGCGCCGGACAGCAGCGATGCGAACGACCGTCTCTTCATGCTGGACACTCCTTCGGTCAGACGCGGTTGGCCATGTCGGTCGTGCGCGCCATCACGTCGCGCTTCAGAACGGGTTTGCTGCCCTTGGTGAGGCGGTTGAAGGCGAACGGCGCCGGGTCGACGCAGGGGGCGTCGCCGGCCACCAGCTCGGCGGCCAGCCGCCCGGCGCCGGGTCCGATGCCGAAACCATGGCCGGAGAAACCGGTGTTGAGGAACAGGCCGGGCAGGCTGTCCACGGCGGAGACGACGGGTACCGCATCCGGCGTCACGTCGATCAGCCCGGCCCAGATCTGCTCGATCTTCATCTGCCGGAACGCCGGGAACGCCGCTTCCAGGTTACGACGCGCCTTGCGCATGTCGGCCTCCACGGGCTTGGGGTCCAGGATGCGCACCCGCTCGAAGGGCGAGACCTCGTCCATGCGCCAGGGCCTGGCCTGGCGCCGCTCCTCGCCCCAACGGCGGCCGACACGGAGGCGCACGGTCTGCCATTCGAGCAAGGCCCGCGGCAAGAAATCGAAGAAGTAACGGAAGCTGTCGGGCACGATCTGGACTTCGTTGGATTGCCCGAACGCGATGTTGTAGCCGCCATCGATCCGCTTGCGTACGCCGAAGCCGGTGCCCTTGAACGACACCTCCGGCCCGCCGGCCAGCGGCGCGCTGCGCATCACGTTGCCCAGGATCTTCAATTGCGGCAGCCGGATGCCGAGCCGGGCGCACATGAGGCTGGACCAGACGCCGCCGGCCAACACCACGCTGCTGCACCGGATGCTGCCGCGTTCGGTGACCACGCCCGACACGCGGCCGGCGGTCGTTTCGACGCCGCGCACGGCGCAGTTGGTCAGCACGGCCGCCCCCGCCTGCTGCGCGCCGCGCGCGATGGCGGGGGCGGCCATCTGCGGCTCGGCCCGGCCGTCGGTCGGCGACCACAACGCGCCCTTCCATCGCTTGGCAGAGCCAGGGGCCAGTCTGTCCGCCTCCTCCGCCGAGATGACCCGGCTGTCGAGTTGGAACAGCCGGGCTTCATCGTCCCAGCGTTGCGCCGCCGCCATGTCTCCGGCGGTCTCGCACAGAGCGAGGATGCCGCACTGGTTCCAGCCGGTTTGGCCGCCGATCCGCTGATCCATGCCGCGCCATAGCCGCAGGCTTTCGACGGCGAGCGGGATTTCGCGCGGATCGCGGCTTTGCGTGCGGCACCAGCCCCAGTTGCGGCTGGATTGCTCGGCCGCGATTTCGCCCTTCTCGCACAGCGCGACCCGCAGGCCCTTCTCGGCCAGGAACAGCGCGGTGCTGGTGCCCACGATGCCGCCCCCGATCACGACGACATCGACCTCCGCAGGCAAGGCGGCGGTCGGCGTGACGGGATCGACGGGTGGGCCCACGAGACGTTTCTCCTTAGAACTGGTCGACTAGTCGACGGGAGCAACGGTGTGTTATGCGGTCTTGGTTTGTCAACGGGAAAGGCGCAACCACGTGGACATCGCGATCGATGCGGAAAGCCGCGAGACATTGGCACGCCAGGTCACGCGGGAGTTGCGGACCGCCATCGTGACGATGCGCATCCAGCCCGGCGAGATGCTGTCCGAGCAGGACATCGCCACCCATCTCGGCATCAGCCGGGCGCCGGTGCGCGAAGCGTTGGTCAAGCTGCGGGACGCCGGGCTGATCCGCGTGCTGCCGCAGCGCGGCACGCTGGTGCGCAAGATCTCGCAGCAGGGGGTCGAGGACGCCAGGTTCGCCCGTGCCGCCTTGGAGCGCGCCATCGCGCATGATGCTGCGCTCCATGTCGACGCAAAATCGCTCGGCGCGCTGCACGCCAATCTTGCCCTGCAGCGCCGCGCCCGGGTGACCGATCCCGCCCCGGCGTTCTTCGCGCTGGACGACGCCTTCCACCATCTCCTGGCCTGCGCGGCCGGCCGGCCGAACGCCTGGACGGTCGTAGAGGATTTGAAGCCGCAAATGGATCGAGTGCGCTATCTCAGCATGACCGAGCCGGTGCCTCGCGCCAAGATCATCCAGCAGCATACGGCCATCCTGACGGCGGTTGCGGGGCGAGACGCCGCCGCCGCCGCCGCCGCCATGGAAACGCACATGGCCGCCATAATCCATTCCCTGCCGCGTTTGGCAGGGCAGCATCCGGCACTGTTCGAACCGCTCGCAGCGGAAGAGCGCGACGACCGGTGTCGAGATGCGGCGCGTAGCGGACGACCAGGGATCAAATCGCTTCCGTGATCTAAATACACTCGCAAATTGGTTGACAATGCCAACGGTGCAGCAGCAGTTTTCAGCCTAGGACGGGCGGGCTGGTATCACCAATGTCGCTGATGCCAACCGGGCCGAAAGGCGGCAACGCCTGAGAACGAGCCGCGTCGTTCGCTCCACGATCGAATGATGACCTGAAGACGCTCACTTCTGCTCGAAACAAGTGCGGGGACCAAAGCCATGTCGGCCACTATCTCATCGCCAGTCACTCCTTTCGTGCCTCATTGCATCCATGTCGTCGGTCTCGGCCGAACCGGCGCGGCGTATGTGGAGGCCCTGCTCCGGACTGGCGAAATCGAGGACCAGCTCCTCGATGCAGGCGCACGCTTCGCCGCCCTCGTCGTGGATATCGGCGACGACGATACCGGCATCGCATCGGACTACGCGGTGTCGTTCCAGAAGCGGCTCGAAAGTCGCGGTATTCCGGTCGACCGTTTCCATTTCGAGGCCGTGACGCTGCCCCCGCCGTCGGAAACACTCACCACGGATTTCGCCAAGAGCGTCGAATTCCTCAAGGGTAAACCGGCCACGCTGGCGGCAGGTCCGATCGGGACCGGAACCGAAGCGCCAGCAGCGCTCGACGCGGACGGGCATGCGTCTCGCGGTCTCGCCAAGGCGATTTACGCCGACGCCTATTACGGGGGCGAGCGACCGCTCGACCGGGCGCTCAGCGCCTTTGCCGAACACGTCGAGCAGGCGACCCGGCCCTCGATGGTAATGGTCTGCTTCAGCCTCGCCGGCGGGGTCGGCGGCGGCATGGCCGTCGATCTGTCGCGCCATCTCGGCAACGGCAAGCTCGGGGGCCGGGTCCCGGTGATCGGCGTCGGGCAGTTGCCCTCGAGCGGCGACCCGGCCGACATGCAGGCCAGTCCGCGCCTCTACGCCACGCTCAACGATCTCGATTGCATGCTGGATACCGAAAAGAACCAGGCTGTCGTCGATGCCTGGGGCGAGAGCTATCGGGGGCCGTTCACCGGCGGGTTCTTCGTCGTCAACCCCGAGCAGAGCTGGCAGCGTCTGACGGCGTATACCACCACCGGCGAACCCCCGATCCGCCAGCGCATCAAGCAGACCGTCACCAACCGGTTCGTCGCCGACAGCTTCATGCGCCTCGTCGTGGTCGAGCACGGCCACGACCTGGTGCGCGCGCTGCGCCCGTCCGGCCTCGAGGGTGCCACCGATGATGTGAGCGGAGTTTCGCGGCATTGGACCCTCTTCAACGTGGCCAAGCTTACCCATCCCGGCGTGCAGGTGTTGCCGGGCGAACCGCGCAGCAAGTGGAGCTCAGTCATCGGCCAATGGGTCGACTTCACGCCGAAATGGGATGGCCTGACCGACGGGTTCAAGACCGATTACGCCGAGATCTTCATCTATGCGTCGCGCAACATGGAACAGGAGACGATGACCGCCGCGTTCAAGAACATGGTCATCCGGGAATACCTGATCGATGCGGAATCAACCCTGAAGGTCTACACGCACGAATTTTTCGACACGCTGACCGCGTATGCCAACATCGCCCTTGCAGGCGTCGCGAAGACCGACTTGGCGGTGTTCTGGGCCAGTCAGAAACGCTACGACGCCCTCACGCCAGCCCAACAACTCGCCGAGCATGCCTGGATCGTCGATAGCGGGGTGACACTTCCGGCCGGGTCGGCCGCCCTGGCGCCCGCGTCGGGCTCGGCCGTGAGCGGGGCGACATGCTGGAACGCGGTTGAAGCTGACGCGCTCACGGGCAGGACCCTCCCGGCGCCGGCTCGTCAGGCCAGCTCTTCCGGCCCCTCGAAGCTCGCCTCCTGAGCCGCCGATGACGGATCGTCCAGGCCTCTCGAAGCCGCTGACCTATCGAGAGGCGTACGATGCTGCGCGAACGGCAGTCGGGAACTATCCGCTCGTCGCCGTTCGGATGCAGCTCGACCGTATGGCCGGCTCGGCGCAGACGGAGGCGCAATGGGGCGCGGTCGACGCGCTCTGCGACCTGCTGCGCGGCCAGAAATGAAACCGTCGCGCGTCAGCATGCCGAACTCGAGCGAGCCTTGGCGCTTTGGCGTGCTGTTCTCGCAGACGGGGGTGACGGCAACGGTCGAGCGAACCCAACTCAACGGCACCATCCTGGCCGCCGAAGCCATCAACGCGAACGGCGGCATCCGTGGTCGCTCGATCGAACTCGTCGCCTACGATCCGCAGTCCGACCCGAAAACCTTCCACCGGCTCGCCGAACGCCTGCTGAGCAAGGATCGCGTCCGCCTGATCTTCGGTTGCTACATGTCCAGCACACGCAAGGCGGTGCTGCCGGTGGTCGAAGAATACCGCGCCTTGCTCCTGTATCCTACGCTGTACGAGGGGTTCGAATACTCGTCCAGTTGCATCTACACCGGGTCCGCACCCAACCAGAACTCGCAGCCGCTGGCAAATTACTTGTTCAAGAGCTACGGCAAACGAGTTTTTTTCGTGGGATCCAACTACGTCTATCCCTACGAGACCAATCGGATCATGGCCGACCTCGCTCGCCAGGCCGGCGCCACCGTCGTCGAGGAGATCTATGTCCCGCTCGACGCCCAGCGTGCCGATTTCGACCGCACGATCCGCCAGATCGCCCGCACCCAGCCCGACGTCATCTTCTCGACCGTCGTCGGCCGGGCCACCTCGATCTTCTACGAGGCCTATCACGCCGCGGGCTTCGACCCGGCCCGTATGCCGATCGCCAGCCTGACCACCAGCGAAGCCGAACTCACCGAGATGGCGCCCGCCGCCGCGGCCGGACATATCAGCGCCGCACCGTTTTTCGGTGAACTCCGTACTCCCGCCGCCGCCGCCTTCGTCACCGCCTTCCGCGCCCGCTTCGGCGACGATGCCCCGGTCACGGCCGGCGCCGAAGCGGCCTATTTCCAGCTCCGCCTCGTCGCCAACGCCATCGAACGCACCGGGTCGGACGAGCCCGAAAACGTGCGGGCCATGCTCGGCCGCCTCGACTTCGACGCGCCACAGGGCCGGATCACGGTCGACGCCACGACCAATCACACGTTCCTGTGGCCGCGCGTTGCCAAGATCGACCATCGCGGCCGTTTCCGCGTCGTCTGGGATCCAGGCGTCCGGGTCCGTCCAGATCCCTACTGCATCGACCAGCGGCTCGATAGCTGGTCCAAACCGGCAGAAATCCCAACCGCCGTACGACTACCTGCCCGCGTGACGTAGCGTCGAATGGAGGTCGCCAATGGCCATTGAGATTCTTCGCGACCTCCGCGGCCTTCGGGTCGAAGTCATGCACCCGCCAGATGTCGAGCGGGCCCGTCTCATCGAGCATCTCAGCCGCATCGGCTGCCTTCCCTTCGCCGTCTGGCCGTTTCCGGACGACCTGTCCCCGAAGGCCGACCTCGTCGTCGTCGCCATCGAGCACGACAGCCGCGAGGTGCTGCGCCACATATTCCGTGACGCGAACCGGCTGCGGGCGACCGTCATCGGCATCGTCGGCTACGAGAACCCGTCGACGCTCCAACTCGTCCTCGAGATCGGCGCCCAAGCCGTCATCGAGCGTCCGATCCGACCCTTTGGTCTGCTCACCCAACTCGTCATCGCCCGCAGTCTCTGGCAGCTCCAGCACGAGTCCGAGCGCCGGGTCGTCAAGCTGCAACGCAAGCTGTCAGGGATGAGCACCATACAACGGGCGCGGCTGATCTTGATGGAAGAGCAGAAGCTGACCGAAGACGAGGCCTACCAATCCATCCGCCGACAAGCCATGGCCCGCCGGCTGCCGATCGAAGACATCGCCGCCACTATCGTGGGTGCGCGCGCATGATGCCGTTCAGCCGTGCAGCGTTCCCGGATTGATCGTGACCAACAGCCGCTCGACCCGGCGGCCGCCCAGCACGTGCACGCGCATGATCTCTTCCACATCAGCCTGGGTCTCGTAACGATACCAGACCGCATCCGGATAGACGACCATCACCGGCCCGTGCTCGCACACGTTCATACATCCCGCATGATTGATGCGGATCCGCCGCGCGCCCAGCGTCATTCCCAGCCGGCACATGTAATCGCACAGCGCCCGGCTGCCTTTACTCGAACAGCAACCCCGCCAATGGGTGGCGGGGCGCTGGTTCGTGCAGCAGAACACATGGACGCGGTAGAGCGGCTCTGCCTCGATCGCGTCCAGCATCGGCGTAACTAGGCGTCTACCTTGGCGAGCAAGCTGGAGGCCGCGCTGGCCCCGTGGTCGAAGATACTCTTTTCCACGTTGACCTCACGCACCACGCCGTCCTCGACGACCATGGAGTAGCGCTGCGAGCGTTCGCCGAGGCCGATATGCTTGAGGTCGAGTTCCATGCCGATGCTGCGTGTGAAGGCCGCCTCCGGGTCGCACAGCATCAGCACCTTGCCCTCGACGCCATGCTGCTCGCCCCAAGCCGACATCACGAACGGATCGTTCACCGAGATGCAGGCGATCTCCGCCGTGCCTTCGGCCTTGAGCGCCTCAGCCTGCGCCACGTAGCCCGGCAGATGCGACGTCGAACAGACCGGGGTGTAGGCACCGGGGAGTCCGAACAGAATGATCTTGCGATTGGCCATCAGCGTCGACAGTTCGACGTCCTTGATACCGTCTGGGGTCATCTGCTTGAGCGTAGCGTTCGGGACCGGAGCTCCTGGTTCGATCGGCAAAGCAAATCTCCTTACGATTGATGAATGGGGCCGAACACACAGCCAGCGAGGCCACGTGCGAACTCCTCCCGGTCCAAGCTCTTTCCGATGACGACGAACTGCGTCATTTTCGTTTCGTCCGGCTGCCAAAAGCGGTCACGGCGGAGCGTCGTCAGCATGCGCACGCTCTGGAACACCAGCCGCTCCTCGAAGCCGTGGGCATAGAAGATGCCCTTCGTGCGATAGAGCGAATCGCCGCGCTCTTGCGCCATGGCGTTCATCCAGATCATCAGCTTGTTGATGTCGATCGGCCGGGTCTCCTCCAACACGAACGAGCCGATCGCGGCATCATGTTCGTGCTCGTGGTTACCGAGGAATTCGGGGTCGACCTCGAGCTTCTGCACCAGATCGAACGCCCCGATGCCGATGATCCCGGCCAGATCGATCTCGGCGTTGGTCGTGTGATAGATCTTGGCGAGCGGGTTCAGCGCCCGGACCCGCTGCTCGATCTTCTCGACCTGCGCCGATGAGACGAGGTCCATCTTGTTGATCAGCACGATGTCGCTGAACGCCACCTGCTCGACGGCCTCGTTACACTGATCGAGGTTGCGCTCGAGGTTGACGGCGTCGACCACGGTCACGAAGGCATCGAGCTTGATCCCGGCCTTGACCTGATCGTCGGCGAAGAAGGTCGAGGCGACCGGGGCCGGGTCGGCAAGGCCCGTCGTCTCGATCAGAATGCCGTCCAGGGTGCCCGCCCGCTCCTGCAACCGGCCGAGCGTCTCGATGAGATCGCCGCGCACGGTGCAGCAGAGGCAGCCGTTGTTGAACTCGACGAGCTGCTGGTCCTGATCATGGATCACGAGCTGCCCGTCGATGCTGATCTCACCGAACTCGTTGACGATCACCGCGAGTTTGCGGCCGTGCTGCTCGCGCAAGATACGGTTGATCAGCGTCGTCTTGCCCGAGCCGAGGAACCCGGTGATCACCGTGGCCGGCACGCGCGTATCCGTCGTGGCCGGGCCACGCCCATCGGTCGTCGGGGTGACGTTTGTGTCGGGCATCATTGGCCTCCGTGGAAGGAAAGTGGGCGGCGGCGCTGGCCGCCGCCCGTATCGCGTGCTGCCCTATTCGGACATCACGTAGGCGGTCTCCTTGGTCGGCGCCATGCCGCCCGGAGTGGCCACCACGGTCTTGGTCATCGCCGCGATCCCCTGCTCGAGGATCACCTTGCGGTTGGCCGGCGGCAGCTTGTCGCCGCGCAGCTCGTCGTACGGCACCACGACCCAGCAGGCGCAGCCCCAGATGCACTCGCCCGCCATTCCTTCGAAGCGGATCGCCGGTTCCGACAGCATTGGCCCGATGTCGATCAGCCACGCGTGCTCGTTGAGCTTGTCTTCCCACGAGAGCTGGTCATAGACCTTCTGGCTGTCCCAGAACGCATCGAGGTCGGTCTTGGCGACACCCGGCAGGATGACGTTCGCATACGCCGTCAACGCGTCGAAGAACTCGTGATTGAACACTTGCAGTGTCGAATCGCCGTCGAGCATATAGTTCTTCTTCATCATCTTCTTGAACGCTTCGTTCATATCGGCATGGCCCATGTTACGCGAGCCATAGATGAAGACTTCGGCGTAGTCGGTCTTGAAGCCGTCCTTCAGGCCATCGTAGTTCGGCGTGAAGTCGATCCACTGGCTGATGACATTGTCCCACTTGGCCGCACCCTCGCCCGGGAGCACTTGCACGCCCGGATGGGTCAGCTTGGCCACGTTGAACATCGTCCAATTGCGCGACTTCGCGCTGACGGTCTCGTGCGGCGCACCGGTCAGGCCCGATGGACGCAGCGCGCGGAACAGGTCGCGTCCATGGTCGACGACGACGAAGCGCATGAAGCTGTCGGCGACGAACCGGTTGGTGACCATCTCCTTGAAGTTCTGGCGGATGGCGGCCTCACCGGTGGTGGTGTAGGCGGTCAGGCGCTGCCAGCTCTGCTCGGGGTTGACGACGAAGAAGCCGCCGGTGAACGGGCTGCGATACAGGTCGCCCCACACCGCGGTCACGCCGGCGTTCTTGTCGTCGTCGAGCATGCAGTCGAGGTCGTTCAGCGTCGTGTAGAGCGCCGGGCTGTTCTTGTAGGTGTCCGGATCGCCCGAATGTGGCAACTGACCCACGCCGATCACTGGGATCCGCCGGCCCAGCTTGACGTTCGACAAATGGCGCGCAAGGTCGACCATCATGCCGCTGCCGGTGCCGCCGGCGAGGCTGAAGCATACCGTCACCATCGACGGCAGCCCGGCCTTGTCGATCATCTCGACGAACTTGCGCAGTGCCGCATCCATCGGACGGTCGCCGGCATAGTAAGCGTTCGCATAGATACCCTTGGCGACCGCACGCGGGAAATGCTCGCCCGCCTTCGGCATGACGTACTTCTTCGGAACGTACGACTCGAAATTCGGATTCCAGTAATACCGGGGATACTCGATCTTTAGGAACTCACGAGTCCGGTTCATCCCCTCGAAGAAGTCTTCCTTCGACGGCACCGGCAACGCGACCGCCTGGAAGTTGAAGCGATCCACCGGGATGTTGCGGGACTCCAGCCGCTTCTTGAATGCGGCCGCATAATCCATCGCCAGGCCCATGTCCTGATCGCCGATGTCGACGACCATGGCCGCGAACGTCGCCCGCGGATCCGCCAGGTGATCCTCGATCTCGCCGGTCCGCAGCAGCGCCTCGACATAGGCGGCGCCTGTGCGGCCGATGCCGATCACGTGCATGCAATGCGGCGCCTGGGTACCCGTTGCACTATGATAAAGCGATGCAGACATTTTCCACCTCGTTGCGGTTAGGGTCAGTCCAGTCGTCTTGCCGCCCTCCAACGGGCGGCTACCGTTCCTCCGGTTTCAACACCGGATGGAGAACGTCTCGGTCTTATCGAGAAAACCCAGATCTCGAAGTATATGTGCTACCGACGTGGCACGCTGATTGGCCACGTACAGCATGTAGTCTTCGACGAACAATCCTGGATCGCGGGAGATCACGCCCTCTTCGATCAGGGTTACGCCCTTTTCGAGATTCGATCGGTCCAGCGTCGCGCTCCAGATCGGCGATTGAATATAGATCGCCGTCTCGTCGGCTCCCGCGACATCCAAATACTTGCCGCCGGTGACGGTTGGGACCTTCGCTCCTTTGCCATATCTGACGACGATGTCCGCCCAATCGATCGGCATCGTTACGCCACCCCTTCACGAACCTGCTGCAGCTTCGACAAGGTCAGGGCCGGACCCGGGGGGGGTAGATCGCCCATCAGCTCGTCGAACGGTACTGCCACCCACGCGTCGCCACCCCACAGGCTCGCTCCTGCCATTCCGGCGATCCGCGTCGATGGAGCGCTCAACAGAACGCCCTGCTCGAGCAATAGCGAGTGGTCGAGCAGCTTGTCCTCGGCCGATTCCGCCTCGTAGGCCGAGCGCCATCCGGCAAATCCGGCCAGATGCGTCTTGGCCAGACTTGGCATGATGAACTGCACCGAACCCTCTGGCGCACCCTCGACCACCACTGGCGGGACGTCCGGCCCCAGCGCTGCCTCCATCGCCTCCGCGATCCCTGGGCCTGGCTGCCCGGAAACCCGCATCTCGACGAATTCTGGCGCATAGCCCGATACGACACCAAGGCGGCTTTTCAGATCGGGCGACACGCCGTCCAGATCGGCAAAGCCCAACATGTGCAACCACAGCGCACCCCAGGGCGTCCGCGCGGCCGAATGCTGCGTCGAGGGTGCCGCCACCCAATTGAGCAGCTTCAGCAACTCCCAGAAATGCACGCCGCCTTGCGCGGTCAATATCGACGCGATCTCCCGGTCGCCCCGCGCCTGGGTCGCGGCCAGGTCTTGCGTTGCCAGCCATGCCTGCTGTTGCGGCACCGCCACGAAGCCGGCGGTGAACGGATTGCGGAACATCTCCCCGCACGACATCACGACGCCGCGGTTCTTCTCCTCGTCGCCCATGGTGTCGAGTTCGTTGAGCGTCGGATACAACGCCGCGCCCCGATGCGCCTCGATGTCGCCGTCGCACGGCCCGATCCCGATCCCTGCCATGAGGACCCGGCGCCCGAAGCCCCGGTTCGACAGATGTCGCGCCAGATCCACCGCGATCCCGCTGCCGGTGCCGCCGCCGAGCCCGAAGACCACGGCGACCATCGCATGTCCCGGTACGGCATCGACGTCTTCGGCGAAGGCTCGCAACGCTGCCGCCGCAGGTTTGTCGGCCGCGTAGAAAGCCCTGCCGTAGATAGCCTTGGCCACCGCCCGTTTGAAGGCGCCGCCCGGCGCCGGTAGCGGGAAGTCCGCTGGCAGCCACGGCTGGTATTGCGGGCTCGGCCGATACCGCGGGTATTCCAGCATCAAGTAACCAGGGTAGTCTTCCAGCACCGCCAGCAAGTCGGGCCGGGTCGGGATTTCGAGCGCGAGAATGGTGATCGAGGCCGCTTGCGGATCGACTTCGGCTGCGATCGCCCGCAACTCGCCCAAGTCGTGATCGCCGATGTCGACCACCAACGCGGTCAGATGCGGTGCCCCGGGCTGCAGCGTTCGCAGCGCTTGCGCCACGACGTTTGCCCCGGCCCGGCCAATCCCGACGATGTGCGTCGCGACGGAAGTGGACTCGCCTGCGCTCGCCCGGTGCACGCCTCGCTTGAGGGCATCCAGTTTGCGCCGCTTCAGTCGGTCTTCCATCGAAAGGCTCATCGATACTCCTGTTCTAGGTGTACGAGCAAAGTAATGCGATACAGAGACTGCCAAGCAGCTACTGACCCCGCAATAATTTCAAATTGTCATAAGACAGGCCGACAAAGGCCTAATTCGGAGGATCAGCGACTTTGGTGATCCGTGGGACGGCGACCGAATTCTAGACGGCAGCGTGCCAAGTCTCAGCCGGGTAAGTCAAGCGCGAAATTCATAACAGGATTGCGAGTGGCAGATGCGCCGGTGAAATCAGGTCTTGAACTGGGGGCACGCCAGTGTCTACGTTCGAGCAATGGTTAAATCGGCGACGCAACAATGCCGTTGCGCCGGTCGCTATCGCAGAGTTGAGGCGTGCTGTTGCATGCCTTTTGACTGCTAGCATAACCTCTGCAATTGCAACTAGTTACTTAGAGAAGGACACGAAAGCATGATCCACGGGGATATCTCTAGCAGCAAGGACAGCGTAGGCGTCGCGGTCGTGAACTATAAGATGCCGCGCCTACACACCAAGGCAGAGGTTCTCGACAACGCCAAGAAGATCGCCGACATGTTGATCGGCATGAAGTCTGGCCTACCCGGAATGGACCTCGTCATCTTCCCAGAATATTCCACCCACGGGATCATGTACGACAGCAAGGAGATGTACGAAACCGCGGCTTCGATCCCCGGCGACGAAACCGAGATCTTTGCCGAAGCTTGCCGCACCGCCAAGGTTTGGGGCGTCTTCTCGCTGACCGGCGAGCGTCACGAGGAACACCCGAAGAAAGCTCCCTACAACACGCTAATCCTGATGAACGACAAGGGCGAGATCGTGCAGAAATATCGCAAGATCATGCCCTGGGTGCCGATCGAAGGCTGGTATCCCGGCAACTGCACCTACGTCTCCGACGGTCCCAAGGGCCTGAAGATCAGCCTCATCATCTGCGACGACGGCAACTATCCCGAGATCTGGCGCGACTGTGCCATGCGTGGCGCCGAACTCATCATCCGCTGCCAGGGCTATATGTATCCGGCCAAGGAACAGCAGATCCTGATGTCCAAGTCGATGGCCTGGGCCAATAATTGTTACGTTGCCGTCGCCAACGCCACCGGCTTCGACGGCGTCTATTCCTACTTCGGCCACTCCTCGATCATCGGCTTCGATGGCCGCACGTTGGGCGAATGCGGCACCGAGGAATACGGCATCCAGTACGCGGCGCTCTCGACGTCGCTCATCCGCGACGCTCGCACCAATATGCAGTCCGAGAACCACCTCTTCAAACTGGTCCACCGCGGCTACACCGGCATGATCAACTCCGGTGAGGGCGACAAGGGCGAGGCAGCCTGCCCCTACGATTTCTACAAGCGCTGGATCGCCGATCCGGAAGCCACCCGCGAGATGGTCGAAGCCATGACCCGCACCACCGTCGGGACGCCCGAATGCCCCATCGAAGGCATCCCCGCCGTCACACACCGCTGACCCCTAATCCCTCCCCTCGGCCAGGGGAGGGTCACCCCGGTTCCGGCCGGCATGCCCCTGTGGCAACGGGCAGATCAGGCAAATTCGCCAAGACGGCACCAGGAACCGCAAGCAGCACACGCGCCTGAACCGCTGCCCATCCACATATCGCACTGGCGCGAACAGCCCGTTCGTTACGCCGGCCACCACCGGTCTCGCGAGCAACTCCCGGATGGCCGCGCTCCCCGCCGAAATCCCGGCTTCCCGCTCGATCATTCCCAGGAACGCCTCGACGATATGTCCTGCGTTACTCCACAGCACCCGCTGCGACACGCCGCCCCGTTCCGCCACGATCGCCACGAACGGTGCCAGCACCCCCACCGCGAACGCGGCGAAGCTCTCCTCATTCCAAGCCCGTGCCCGCAACCCGGTGACCCGGTCTTTCCCGATCACCCATCCCACCTCAGCATCCGGCACCCGCTCCAACAGCACGGCCGCGGCGATCACCGGCGGCAACACCGTCTCGAACGCCTCCAATGCCCAGACGGACACCACCGCCCGCCGATCCCGTGACTCGGGGCTCAGCACCCGCGCGAGCATCGTCGGGTTGAGCAGATCGAACGTGGCGACCGTCTCGCCAGACACTGTCCCAACCGCGAGCCGCGCCAATGCTGGCGGAATGACCCGGGCCAGCATTTCCTGAAGCGCTCGATCCTCAAGCCCCATCAAGCGCAGGCAGCAATCGCCCGTGCCAGATCGCCTCGACCGGCGGATAATGGACCGCCTCGAACGCGACCAGCCAGCCCTGCAGCGGCACCCAGTTCGCGGCCATCCGCTCGACGAATGTGCGCGACACCGCCGGGTCTGCCGACACGTTGGCGAGCTTCAGGTGCGGCTGCCAATAAGCCGGCCGGTAATGCAGGTGCACCGCCTGTTCGGGCACGCTGCGGAACATCGCGTTGTGCAACGTCAATAGCGCCTGCGCCGGAGCCGCGCGTAGGCTCAGCGTCGGTGGATTGCCCGGGATGACGCAGGGCTCGACGAGCGTCAGCGGGATCGGCGCCGTCCGCAGCACGTGCCGTCGCAGCATCTCCAGCAAGTCGTCCGGATGCACGCTGTCCTCGACGACCAGCAACGTGACGCACGGCCCATACTGTGTAACGAGTTGCTCCTCGCCGATCCCTAACGCCGGCAGCCCGGCCAACACGCGCTCCACGCCCAGCGATGCCTCGGGATCCGGCGTCAGGTTCAGCGCAAACGGCATGCTCAGCCACGTCCCGCGCGGTCAGCCCACGCTTTGCATCGGCCCCACCCAGCGCAACGTCCACACTCGCCCGCGCTGCTGGAGGCTGGCACGGCAGAGCGGCGGGACATCGATGCGCCAGAAGGCGGTGAGCGGCGCATCGAGGGCGCTGACGATCGCCGCGCGAATGATGCTGGCATGGCTGACGGCAACGACACGCGCGGCCTCCTGATCGAGCGAACCCATCCACTGCGCCGTTCGCGCGACCGCCCTGTCAATGCTTTCGCCACCGTGCGGCGCTGAAAACGGATCGGCCAGCCACGCGGCGAAGCCCGCCGGGTCCGTCTGGCCGACCTCGTCCATCGTCCGCCCGGCCCAATCGCCGTAATCGATCTCCCGCAGCGCTGGTTCCTCGCGCGCCGTCAGTCCCAGCGCTGCCGCCGTCTCGCGGGCCGCTTGCGCCGGGCTCGACCACGCTGCATCGACCCGCCGGATGGTCCTTGCCACAAGCTGCGCCGCCTCCAACCCTGCCGCATCGAGCGGATCATCCGTCGCGAAGGCGGCCAGGCGCGTCGCTGAAGTGGCTGCCTGAGAGACCAGGGTCAATTGAATGGACATGATGTATTTATATGTTTGACAGTGCGGGACCGCACTTCCTAGTCTTGACCAGTAGACGGATTACCGGCCCCGCCAATGCCGTCGCGGCCGGCGCATGATCCCCAGCCTGGATCGTTTCACGCTGGATCTGGCAGTCTGCAACCACGATTCGAGATGGATGTTGTCGCACTGCGAAATGAGTCGCGGTGCTTTCGATGGACACGAGGAGAATGACGATGTCTGACCTAGCCTTGTCCCCCGGCGCGATCGCCGCGCCAATTCCGGTTCGCGAACTCATGCCGTGGGCCATTTTCGGCGCCCTGTTCTTGCTCGCGCTGTATTTCGTCGGTGCCGAGGAGGGCGCCACCTCGCTGTTCAAGGGCATGTATGTGCATGAATTCGTCCACGATGCGCGCCATCTGCTCGGCTTCCCCTGCCACTAACATCCACACACCGTCCGGAGCGGGTTACTGACCCGCTCCGCCCCGACCGGAGGTCATGAATGGCGCGCTCTCTTCTCATCCGCGGCATGCTCGTTGGCCTGCTCGCCGGGCTGTTGATGTTCACGTTCGGCAAAGTGTTCGGCGAGCCGAGCGTCGACCGCGCCATCGCCTTCGAGGCCGCCGCAGATGCCGCCAAGGCCCAATCTGCCCACGATCAAGCCTTGCTTGATCACGCCGCCCCGGGCCACGACCATGCCGCCGCGGG
>CAZZVQ010000011.1:0-33085 GCA_964657565.1 uncultured Acetobacteraceae bacterium | reverse complement strand
CTGGTCATGCGCATGACCACGCTCTCGCCTCGGCAGAGGAGCCGGAGCCCGAGCTGTTCAGCCGCAGCACGCAGTCAGGCATCGGCCTGCTGACCGGGGTCGCCGTATACGGCACCGCCTTTGGTGGCCTGTTCGCCCTCGTCTTCGCCTATGCTTTCGGCCGCCTCGGCTCAGCCCGGCCTCGAGCCGTGGCGGCACTCCTCGCCGCCGCTGGTTTCCTGGCCATCTCGGTCGTGCCGATGATCATCTATCCCTCCAACCCGCCGGCTGTCGGCGAACCCGACACCATCGCCCACCGCACAGCGCTCTACTTCATCATGATCGCCATTTCCGTTGCCGCCACGGTCGGCGCGATCGTCCTGCGCACCAAGTTGGTCGAACGGACCGACGCTTGGACCGCTACCCTGTCCGCGCTCGGTGCCTACGTCGCCGTCATCATTGCCGCGGCGATCATCCTGCCCGCGATTGACGAGGTCCCGTCCGACTTCCCCGCCACCGTCCTGTGGCACTTCCGCCTCGCCTCGATGGGTCTGCAACTCGTCATGTGGAGCACATTCGGCGTGGTCTTCGGCTTCGCCGCCGAGCGGCTGCTCGCACCGCAGCGCGACCCGGGCCTGGGTGGCCGCCTGGCAACGCTGGTGCGCTGATCCGGCGATGGACCTCGCTGCGTACCGTCTGGCGGCGCGGCCGTTCTATCAGCCCGCCGCCAACGAGGCCGCGCTCTTCGCCGCGGCCGCCGCCCGCAGGCTTCCGATCATGCTCAAGGGTCCTACCGGCTGCGGCAAGACCCGGTTCGTCGAGACCATGGCGTTCGATCTCGGGCGCCCGCTCATCACCGTCGCCTGCCACGAGGACATGACCGCCGCCGATCTCGCCGGCCGCTTCCTGCTCGATGCGGGCGGCACCGTCTGGGCCGACGGACCGCTCACCACCGCCGTCCGCCACGGCGCCATCTGCTACCTCGACGAGATCGTCGAGGCCCGGCAGGACACCACCGTCATCATCCACCCGCTCGCCGACAACCGCCGCGTGCTCCCGCTCGATCGCAACCGCGAGCTCGTCCAGGCCCACCCCGACTTCCTGCTCGTCGTCTCCTACAACCCCGGCTACCAGAGCGCCGTGAAGGACCTCAAGGAGTCGACCAAGCAGCGCTTCGTCGCCATCGATTTTACCTACCCGGAACCGGCCGCCGAGGCCGCCATCGTCGCGCGCGAAGCCGGCATCGCCGCCGAGATCGCCGCAATCCTCGTCGACATCGCCGCCCGCACCCGCAATCTGCGTGGCCGCGGCCTCGGCGAGGGCGCCTCCACCCGCATGCTCATCCATGCCGGCAGCCTCGCCGCCGCCGGCATCCCCATGCGCGACGCCCTGCGCGCCGGCATCGTCCTGCCGCTCACCGACGACACCGACATGCGCGACGCCCTGGACGCCGTCGTGTCCGCCTGCCTCCCTTGAGCGAGACGGCCACCCGCCTCGTCACCGATCTCGACCTCGTCCACCGCCTCGTCCGCGACCGCGACGCGCTCCGCCCGGGCTTCGCCATCGCCTGGCGCACGATCTCGCGCGCCGACCCGGCCCTTCAGCGCGCCTGGGCCGCCGCGACGCTCGAGCTCGCCCGCGTTCACGCCGGTATTCCCGCTATGGAGGCGTTCTGGCGCCTCGACCCGCCCAACCCGGCCGCCGGCATCGCTGCCGCCGACATCTGCCGTCACGCCGGCGCCCGCGCCGCCCTTGCCTGCCTGCAGGCGCTCCCCACCGCGACGCGCCTCCTCGGCCCCGCCGGCATCCACCAGTGGTGGCACGCCATGGCTCGCCTAGCGCGCGAAGCCTCGAACGTGGTCGCCCCCGTCGCCGCCCGCCTGACCTATCTCCTCGCCAGCGGAGACGACGCCGCCTTTGTCGATTTCGTCGCCGCCGGGTTGAAAGCGACCGCGACGGATAAGCGCCGCCGCGTCGCCTTCTTCACCGGCTCCGACCCGCTCGCCGACGCGCTGCTCGCGCGCCGTCCTGACACGCAGGGATTCGCCGAGACCGAGCGCATGCTCACCGCCTTCGTCGCCGGCCTCTGGGGCGGCACGCCCCGGCTGCGCGCTTTTCCGCCCGCTCCCCAGGGCACCCTGACCCGCCCTACCATCGCGTCCGGCACCGTCATCCTGCCCGCCAGCTACCCCGGCACGTCTCCCGACCGCATCGCCCCGCTCTATCGCGCCGCCGCCGCCCACGCGCACGCCCACCTGACCGCACCCCCGGTCCTGCTCCCGATCGCCTCGCTCCGCCCAATCCAGCGCGTCCTGGTCGGCCTCATCGAGGATGCCCGCGTCGAGGCCCTCGCCATCGCCCGCTTCCCCGGCCTGCGCGCGCTCTGGTCCCCGTTTCACATCGCCACCCCAAGCGGCAACCGGATCGCCCTCAGCCTGCTCGCGCGCCTCGCCCGCGCTCTCCTCGACCCGGCCTATGCCGACCCGGACGGCTTCGTCGACAAAGGCCGCAGCCTCTTCGCCGCCGCCGATCCAAACGACCCCACCATCAGCCGCACCATCGGCAGCCTGCTCGGCAACGATCTCGGCCAGATGCGTATCCAGTTCAACGCCAAGACCTACGTCGTCGACCCCGCCTATCGCGACGACAACATGCACCTCTGGGACCTGCCCGAAACGCCCGACGATAGTCTCGCCCTCTCCGTCGACACCGCCCGCAACACGCCGGACCCTGACCCGGCCCCCCGCGCCCGCGACGCCGGCCAAGACGACCGCGCCGCGATCCTCGCCACCTACCCCGAGTGGGACGCCGCCGCCCGCACCCTTCGCCCCGACTGGGTCACCATCCGCGACGCAATCCCCCTCCGCCGGCCCGTCACCGACACAACCGACCCGCGCCTGCACGCCGACCTCGCCCGTCTCATCCGCAGCGTCGCGATCGGCCCCCGCCGCCGCCGCCCGCCGCACGAGGACGGCGAAGACCTCGACCTCGACCGCGCCATCGCCGCCGTCACCGCGCGCCGCACCGGCCTCGCACCCGACCCTCGCCTCTACCGCGATCGCGCTCCCACCGGCCGCGACCTCGCCACCCTGCTGATCCTGGACAGCTCCCAATCCACCGCAGCCCGAACGCCCACCGGCCTCACCATCCTCGACGTCCAACGCCGCGCCGCCGCTGCGCTCGCCGCCGCCCTGCACGCCCGCGGTGACCGTTTCGCGCTGCGTTCCTTCGCCTCCGCCGGCCGCGACGACATCCGCGTCACCCGCCTCAAGGACTTCGCCGAACCGTTCGCGCCGATCGTCCTCGAGCGGCTCGCCGGGCTGCAATCGGGCCTGTCCACCCGCGTCGGCGCCGCCCTGCGCCACGCCGGCGCCGAACTCGCCCCGCTCCCCACCACGCGCAAACTCGTCCTAGTCCTCACCGACGGCGAGCCATCGGACATCGACGTCGCGAACCCGGCCGAACTCGTCGAAGACGCGCGCCGCGCCATCCTTGACCTCCGCCAGCGCGGCATCGACGTCTACGGCATCGTCATGGATCCGACCGATGCCGGCTCCGGCCCCACCATCTTCGGCCGCCACAACACCATGCTCGTCCGCCGCCTCGAGGACCTCCCAGCCCGCCTCACCGACATGTATTTCCGCCTCGCGCAACGCTGAGGCACTCTCGGCCCATGCTGACCGATGCCCTATTCCTGCCCGCCATTTCCTCCGTCTCGACCCGTGACGAGATGCAGCCCCTCGCCGACCAGCTCGCCGACCGCCTTCGTTGCGTCATCCCCGACTGGCCCGGCTTCGGCGCGCGTCCCCGGGGCACGGCACCCATCTCTCCCGCCGCCCTGCGCGCCTTCGTCGACGACCAAATGCGCGCGCTCGCGCCGGGCTCCGTCGGGATCGCCGCGGGCCACGCCGCGACCTACCTCGCCGAAGCGACCCGCCGCCACCCGGGCCGCCTCGCCCGCCTCATCCTCATCGCTCCGACATGGCGCGGTCCGTTCCCCACCATGACCCGCGGCCAGCGCCCCGGCCTCTGCCGCAGCATCCGCGCCGCCATGGAAGCGCCGATCGTCGGTCAGGCGCTGTACCGGCTCAATCTCAGCGACCCCGTCATCGGTCGCATGCTCCGCGCCCATGTCTACGCCGACCCGGCGCACGTCACGCCCGCCCTCCTCGCTGCCAAGCGGACCGTGGCTCGCCAGCCCCGCGCCCGCTTCGGCACCGCCGCCTTCGTCAGCGGCGGGCTCGACCCGGTCCAGACCCGCGACGCCTTCCTCGACCTGTTCGCCGCCGGCCTTCCCCCGACCCTCCTGCTCCGTCCCTCCGGCGCGCCCGCCAAATCCGGCGCCGAAATGGACGCCCTTTCGACCACCGCGGGCATCACCCTCGCCACGATCCTCGGGGCGTTGGCCGCGCACGAGGAGTATCCCGCCGAAACCGCCGCCGCGATCCGCGCCTTCCTGCCCTAATTACTGCATCGTCCCAAGAACCCTAACGGCGATGGCCGTAGCAGAAGATCTGTTGTCGATCTCCAACTTAGTGAAAATCTGTTCCAAGTGTTTGTTTACGGTGCGCGGACTCAGATCCAGTATTGCCGCAATATCGCGATTGCTCTTGCCACGGCTCAGCCAAAGTAAAACCTCCGCCTCACGCCGCGTGATGCTGAGGCTTCCGCTCAACGCCATCTCATCAGTCATTCCGGGAGTAAGGCGCAAGAGGATCTCGTTGTGACTCACCTCCCCCAAAAACGTCACGCGAACCCGGCGCTCACCGGCCCGGTCGGGCGGCAGATTGAACTCGACGCCCGTCCCCTGGCCGCGCATGCACTCTTCGAGCCACGCAATGATCGAAGCGGGCATCGGCGTGACAGCGCCGTTGCCCTCGAGCAGCCTTGTCGCCTGCGGTGTCGACCAGAGCACCTGTCCGTCGCGCGTCACCGACAGCAGATACCGCCCGGTCGTATCGAGCGCCATGCGAGCGCTCCGGGCCAGGCGCGCCGTGGCGAGATGGACCGTCACACGGGCGACGACTTCGTCCGGCGCAACGGGCTTGGCCACGTAATCCACGCCGCCGCACTCGAGGCCGCGGACCACGTGCTCGGTCTCGGTCAGGCCGGTCATGAAGACCACGGGGATGGTCGCGGTCGTGCCGTTCGCCTTCATCAATCGCGTCGTCTCGAAGCCGTCCAGCCCGGGCATCATCGCGTCCATCAGCACGATATCCGGGGTGATCCGCTGCATCAGCCGCAATGCGTCTTGGCCCGATTGCGCGACCAGCACCGTGTAGCCGGCGCGCTCGAGCGCTTCGCTGAGCAAACCGAGCGTCGCCGGACTATCGTCGACGACGAGGACCACCTCGCGCGAGGTGCCGCCCGGCGTCACGGCGCGTCGCCGGGTGGGCCGAGCGCGTCCATGAACGCCTTGATCTGGAACTGCGACACGAGCTGCCGCAGGCGCGCCACCGTGCGGCTGCGGGCCGGCTCGGCCTCCTCGATCTGGTCCAGTCGCGCGTGGATGGCGCGGACGTAGCCGATCGAGCCCAGCTCGATGAGGGACCGGCGATCGACCGGGTCGAGCGCGCCGATGGGCCCGGTCTCCTCCGGCGCCTCCACGACCGGGTCGGGAGCGGTCCATTCCAACTGCATGACGGCGCGGATACGGGCCAGCAGGTCGGCCAGCCCGATCGGCTTAGCCACCACGTCGTCATGAAAATGCGGCTCGCCTTCGGGGCGGATCAGCTCGGCGGCGTTGGCGGAGACGACGATGATCTTCAGCCGGTCGAAGCCGTCCTGGCGCATCCGCTTGGCAACGCTCCAGCCGTTCATTCCCGGCATCGAGATGTCGACGAGCAGGAGATCCGGGCGGCATTCTGCGGCCATGCGAACGCACGCATCCCCGTCGGGTGCGGCAAACACGATGAAGCCGAGCGGCGAGAGCAAGTCTTGCAGCAGGCCTCGATGCACCTTGTCGTCATCGGCGATCAGTACGGTGAGCCGCCGTCCGGCATAGCCGAGAACGCGGCTTTCGATCGGCGCCGGCTTGTGCGGCTGCAACGCCTCGGACAGGCGCACGCGTACGGTGAAACGGCTCCCCTCGCCGGGCGTGCTGCTGACCGTCAGCTCCCCGCCCATGATCTGCGTCAGCAGCTTGGTGATGGTCAGCCCCAGCCCGATGCCGGGACTCGCCAGATTGCGACCGCTATCCACGCGCTCGAACGGTTCGAAGATGCGATCGATGTCCTTGGCGCTGATGCCGATCCCGCTATCGGCCACCTCGAACTCGGCCACGTCGCTACGCCAGCGGAGCGAGAACCGGACCTCGCCGGTATGGGTGAACTTCACCGCGTTGGACAGCAGGTTGATCAGGATCTGCCGCAGGCGGCGCTCGTCGGTGAACACGATTCCCGGCATGCGGCCCGGGCTGGCGTACACGAACCCGATCCCGCGGGCCTCCGCCTGGATGCGGAACATGTCGGCCAATTGCTGCAGGAACTCACCAAGCCGGACCTGGTCGCGGTAGATGTCGATCCGGCCGGCCTCGATCTTGGAAATGTCCAGCAGGCCTTCGATCAGCCCGGCCATGTGATCGCCGCTGTGGCGGATGATCTTGATGTGCTCGCGCCGGTGCGCACTGATGCTGGGGTCGCCTTCCATCAACTGCGCGTAGCCGAGGATCGCGTTCAACGGACTGCGCAACTCGTGGCTGATGCCGACGACATAGCGGCTCTTGGCGAGGTTGGCCGCCTCGGCCGCCTCCTTCGCCTTCTGCAGGTTCACATCGGTCCGCTCGTGCGCCTCGATCTCGTGGTGCAGCAGATCGGCTTGCCGCTCGAACTCCTGCTGCGCCACGCGCCGGCTCTCCTGGCTGAGCGTGACGAGCCAAGCAAGCACGCCGATCACCGGCAGGAGGATCAGGAACGCGGTCCACAAGGCCTGTGCCAGCGTCTCCTGCTCACCCGGGATCGCGGCCGCCAGGTGGCCGTAGATACCAACCAACACGATGCCGATCAGGGCGGTGAGAAGCGCCACCATCCCCGTCCACCGGCCGAGCGGCCCGGCCAGGCGCGTGCGCACGGCAGGCGACGTCCATCCCTCGATCGTCTGCAGCATCTGTTGCGACAACCGCGCGTGCGGCTTGCAAGCGTCGTGGCACCGCGCATCGAGCGAGCAGCAGAGCGAGCAGATCGGCCCGGCATAGACGGGGCAGAACGCCATGTCCTCCGGCTCGAACGGGTGTTCGCAGACCGAGCAGACGATCGTGCTCTGCCGCATCCAATGCGCCCGCGGCTTGCGCGCGAGATAGTAGCGCCCGTCCGTTGCCCAGGCGATCAGCGGGGCGGCGAGGAAGGCGGCCGCGAAGGCGACGAAGGGGGTGAAGGCCTCCATGACCGCTCCGACCGCGCCGCTGAAGGACAGCGCGGCGGCGGCGACGGCGATCAGCATCGCGCCGCAGCCGACCGGGTTGATGTCGTAGAGATGCGCACGCTTGAATTCGATGTAGGCCGGGCTGAGGCCGAGCGGCTTGTTGACCACGAGGTCGGCCACCAGCGCACCCACCCAGGCCGCGGCGACGGCGGAATACAGCATCAAGGTATGCTCGATCGCCTGGTAGATCCCGAGTTCCATCAGCAGCAGCGCGATGGCGATATTGAACACGAGCCAAACGACCCGGCCGGGATGGCTATGGGTCAGGCGCGAGAAGAAATTCGACCAGCCGATCGACCCGGCGTACGCGTTCGTCAAGTTGATCTTGAGCTGCGAGATCACGACGAAGCACGCCGCCAGCGCGAGCGCCGCGATCGGCGACTGGACCACATGCCTGAACGCGACCTCGTACATCGTGTTCGGCTGGCGTGCGAGCGTGGGTGCGACCCCCTCCGAAACCGCCAACCACGCCAGAAACGACCCGGCCAACAGCTTGAGCGACCCGAACACGATCCAGCCCGGTCCACCCGCCAGCATCGCCGCCCACCACCCTGCATGTGACCGACCCGGCACACGGGCGGGCAAGAAGCGCAGGTAGTCGACCTGCTCGCCGACCTGCGCGACCAGCGAGAACACCACCGACGCTGCCGCGCCGAACAAGACGAGGTGGAACCCACCATCCGCGCCAGGCGCCGTGCCCGGATACGACGCCCAATCCTGGAAGGCGCCGGCTCCGCTGAATGCGATGACGATGAACGGCAAGAGCTGCAGCACGATCCAGAGCGGCTGAGACCAGAGCTGGACGCGGCTGATGAAGGTGATGCCGTGCGTCGCCAGCGGCACGACGGCGACGGAGCACAAGATGTAGCCGAGCGAGGGCGGGATGCCGAAGCAGGTCTCCAGCATCGCGGCGAGGATGGCCGCTTCGATGGCGAAGAAGATGAAGGTGAACGACGCGTAGATCAGTGACGTGATGGTCGAGCCGATGTAGCCGAACCCGGCGCCGCGCGTGAGCAGGTCGATGTCGACGCCATCGCGCGCGGCGTAGAAACTGATCGGCAGCGCGGTCAGAGCGATGAGCAGGCTCACGACCAGGATCGCCGGGATCGCGTTGCTGAACCCGTAGCCGATGGTCACGGTGCCGCCGAATGCCTCGAGCGCCAAGAACGAGATGCCGCCCAGTGCCGTGTTGGCGACCCGCGAGGCCGACCAGCGCCGCGAGGCCTTGGCGGTGAACCGGAGCGCGTAGTCCTCCAGGGTCTGATTGGCGACCCATTGGTTGTAGTCACGCCGTATTCGCACGATCCGCTGTCGCGCCGCCATGGATGTCGTCCAATCCTCCGCTCGCCGTGGCGGGTCACGCTGCACCGCAGCGAAACGTTCCTCTATACGTCATTTAACGTATTCCGCTCTGATCGTGCGGCGCACCACGCTAGTTCCATCATTCAATCAAGGATCACTCATGGACGACGCTCCGCACTCGCCACTTCGCCGCCGCCTGCTTCAAGGGATGGCCGCCCTGCCGGCCGCGGCCCTGCTGCCGCGTTCCGCCTGGGCCGCTGGCCCCGCCACCTCGGCGGTCAGCACGACCGGGCTGGCGGTGACCGACGACACCGTCACGGTCGGTATCCTACACTCGGCCACCGGCACGATGGCAATCAGCGAAACCGGGTCGATCGAGGCCGAAAAGCTGGCGATCGCGCAGATCAACGAGTCCGGCGGCATCCTGGGCCGGCAGATCAAGATCATCCAGGAGGACGGCGCCAGCGACTGGCCGACCTTCGCCGAGAAGGCCAAGAAGCTGCTCGCCAGCGACCACGTCGCCGCGATCTTCGGCTGCTGGACCTCGGCCTCGCGCAAGGCGGTGCTGCCGGTCCTCGAGCAGCTCAATGGCATGCTGTATTACCCGACCTTCTACGAGGGTCTCGAGCAATCCAAGAACGTCATCTACACCGGTCAGGAAGCCACGCAGCAAATCCTCGCCAGCCTCGACTGGGTCCAGAAGACCAAGGGCAGCAAGAGCTTCTATCTGGTCGGGTCGGATTACATCTGGCCGCGCACCTCCAACAAGATCGCCCGCAAGCACATCGAAGGCCATCTGCAAGCCAGCAAGGTCGTCGGCGAGGATTATTTCCCGCTCGGCCACACCCAGTTCAACTCGGTGATCAACAAGATCAAGCTGACCAAGCCGGACGTGATCTTCACCACCGTCGTCGGCGGCTCCAACGTGGCGTTCTACAAGCAACTCAAGGCGGCCGGCGTCGATCTGAGCAAGCAGACGCTGCTGACCATCTCGGTGACCGAAGACGAAGTCGAAGGCATCGGCGGCGACAACATTGCCAACGCCTATTCCTGCATGAAATACTTCCAAAGTCTCGACAACGACAACAACAAGAAGTTCGTCGCTGCCTTCAAGAAGACCTACGGTGCCAAGAGCGTGATCGGCGACGTGGCGCAGGCGGCGTATCTCGGGCCCTGGCTGTGGAAGCTCACGGTGGAGAAAGCCGGTAGTTTCGACGTCGACAAGATCGCGGCCGCCTCGGGGGGGATCGAGTTCAAGGGGGCGCCCGAGGGCTACGTCCGCATCGACCCGAACCACCATCTGTGGAGCAAGACCCGGGTCGCGCAGGCTCAACTCGATGGCCAGTTCAAGGTCGTCTACGAGTCGCCCGAGCTGATCAAGCCGGACCCGTTCCCGGCCGGCTATCAGTAACTTCGCAGAAACATCAGAGTAACGGAGAACGGGAAATGTTCGCAGGCTATACGATGGGCGAGCTCGGCTCGATCATGGCGATGCAGGGCTTTGCCGGGCTGATCCTGTTCTCCGTGTTCGTGTTGATGGCGCTGGGGCTGGCGGTTATCTTCGGCCAAATGGGCGTGATCAACATGGCGCATGGGGAGTTCATGATCCTCGGCGCTTACGTCACTTACCTGACTTCACAGGTGTTCACGAAGTATATGCCGGGTCTGTTCTCGGCATACTTCTTCGTGGCCGTCGTGCTGGCATTCATCGTGGCCGGCGCGCTCGGGATGTTCATCGAATGGGCGCTGATCAGCCGCCTCTACAAGCGGCCGCTCGACACCTTGCTGGCTACCTGGGGCCTCAGTTTGATCCTCCAGCAGGTCTACCGCTCCGTGTTCGGCGCCCGCGAGGTCGGCGTGGACCAGCCGGATTGGATGATGGGCGCGGCCGATCTCACGGAATCGATCCAGATCCCGATCAACGGGATCATCGTCATGGTGCTGACGACGATCATCACCGTCGGTGTGCTCCTGCTGATCTACCGCATGGGCTGGGGCAAGCAGGTCCGCGCGGTCGTCGCCAACCGCATGATGGCCAGCGCGGTCGGGATCGATACCGAAAAAGTCGATCGCGTCACCTTCGGCATCGGCTGCGGCATCGCCGGTGTCGCCGGCAGCGCATTCACCATGATCGGCTCGACCAGCCCGACCGCCGGCCAACTCTACATCGTCGACACGTTCCTCATCGTCGTGTTCGGCGGTGCGGCGAGCCTGGCCGGAACGATCGCCTCGGCGTTCACCATTTCGCAGGCACGCTCGACACTCGAATTCTTCCTCAGCGGGTCGATGGCGCAAGTCATCGTGCTGCTCGCGGTAATCATGATCCTGATGATCAGGCCGCAGGGGCTCTTCGCCCTCAAGGTTAGACGGTGAGGAGCCGGCCATGACATTCCTGAACCGCAAGGACATTCTCTGGATCGGGATGTTGGCGCTGCTCCTGCTCGTCGTTCTCCCGCTCGCACTCGACGCGTTCCGCCTCAACCTCGTCGGCAAATACCTGACCTACGGCTTCGTCGTGCTCGGCCTCGTCCTCTGCTGGGGCGATGCGGGCATCCTGAGCCTCGGCCAGGGCGTGTTCTTCGGGCTCGGCGGCTACTGCATGGCGATGTTCCTCAAACTCGAGGCGTCCACGCCCGAGGCGACCAAGATCCAGTCCACGCCGGGCATCCCCGACTTCATGGACTGGAACCAGATCACGTCGCTGCCCTGGTTCTGGGAGCCGTTCCACAGCCTGGTCTTCACTATCCTGGCCGTTCCACTGGTGCCGATGCTGCTCGCGTTGGTCATTGGGCTGGCCATGTTCACCCGCCGGGTCGGCGGCACCTACTTCGCCATCATCACCCAGGCCGTCGCCGCCATCCTGACCATCCTGATCATCGGCCAACAGGGCTACACCGGCGGGGTCAACGGCATCACCGACCTGCGAACGTTGCACGGCTGGGACATCCGGCCGGACCATGCCAAGGACGTGCTCTACTTCGTCAACGCCGGGCTGCTGCTGGGCTGCGTGCTGCTGGCGCAGTTCGTCCGCCGCAGCAAACTCGGGCGCATCCTCGTCGCCATGCGCGACAAGGAAGATCGGGTGCGGTTCTCCGGTTACGACGTCGCGCATTTCAAGGTGTTTGTCTTCTGCTTCGCCGCTGCCCTGGCCGGGATCGGCGGCGCGACGTTCACGCTGCAGGTCGGCTTCATGTCGCCGTCCTTCGTCGGCATCGTGCCCTCGATCGAGATGGTGATCTACTGTGCCGTCGGTGGGCGCACGTCGTTGCTGGGCGCGATCTACGGCGCGCTGATCGTCTGCTGGGCGCGGACATCGTTCTCGGAGGCGGCACCGCAGGCCTGGTTACTGGCGATGGGGTCGCTGTTCATCATCGTGGTGGTCGCATTCCCGAACGGTCTCGCCGGGGTTTACCGCCAATATGTCGATCCATTGCTGGACCGGATCTTGCCGAAGCCAAAGGGCCGCCAGCCGACCATTGCGAGCGTCGAGGCTCCGCATGCGCTCGAGCAGGGAGCCCGGCAGTGAGTAATCCTGGAACCGACTTCCTCCTCTCCGTCGAAGGGCTGACCGTCTCGTTCGACGGCTTCCGCGCCGTCGACGACCTCTCATTCTACCTCGACCGCAACGAGATCCGCGTCATCATCGGGCCCAACGGTGCCGGCAAGACCACGGTACTCGACCTCATCTGCGGTCGAACCAAGGCGACCACCGGCTCCATCGCGTTCGAGGGGCGCGAGCTGACCAAGATGAAGGAGCACGAGATCGTCCGCGCCGGTGTCGGCCGCAAGTTCCAGACACCGTCGATCTACGAAGACCTCACCGTCTTCGAGAATCTCGAGATCTCCTACCCGCGCGGCCGCACCGTGTTCGGCGCACTCTCCTTCAAGCGCGATGCCGCAGTCCGCGAACGGGTCGAGCAAGTCGCCCACGACATCTTCCTCGAAGCCCATCTCGACGACTACGCCGAGTATTTGAGCCACGGCCAGAAGCAATGGCTCGAGATCGGCATGCTCCTGATCCAGGACCCGGCCCTGCTCATGCTCGACGAACCGGTCGCCGGCATGAGCGTGAGCGAGCGCAAGAAGACGGCCGAGTTGCTGCATCGGATCATCAAGGACCGCTCCGTCCTGGTGATCGAGCACGACATGGGCTTCGTCGAAGACATCGCCCACAAGGTGACGGTCCTGCATCAAGGCAAGATCATCTCCGAGGGCTCGATCGAGCACGTCAAATCCGACCCCAAAGTCGTCGAGGTGTATCTTGGACATTAAACCATGCTGAATGTCCGCGGCCTGCGGGCCGGTTATGGCCAGAGTGAGGCCCTCCACGGGCTCGATTTCAGCCTCGGGCAAGCCGAGATCCTGGTCGTGGTCGGTCGCAACGGGATGGGCAAGTCGACCCTGATGCGCTCGCTCATCGGCGCCATTCCGGTCAAGGCCGGTTCGATCGAGTTGAACGGTACCGACATCGCCAAGCTCCCGAGCCATCTCCGCGTCAAGGCCGGCCTGGCGTATGTTCCGCAGGGCCGCATGGTGTTTCCCACCATGACCGTCCAGGACAACATCGAGACCGGCCTGTTCGTCCATGGCGGCAAGACCGTCCCGCCGGATATCTACGAGCTGTTTCCGGTCCTGAAGGAGATGCGCGCCCGCCGCGGCGGCAATCTGTCTGGCGGCCAGCAACAGCAACTCGCCATCGCCCGCGCGCTCGCCACCAACCCCAAGGTGCTGCTGTTGGACGAACCGACCGAGGGCATCCAGCCCTCCATCATCCTCGAACTCGGCCGCACGCTGCGCCGCATCCGTGACGAGCGCGGCCTCAGCATCATCGCGTCCGAGCAGGTGCTGAGCTTCGCGCTGGACATCGCTGACCGCGTCATCGTCCTCGAGGGCGGCACGATCGTGCACGAAGACAACCGCGCCGACGTCGATCAAGAGACGGTTGCCCGCTACCTCGCCGTTTGAATCGTAAGGGAGAACGAAAACACATGACGGACACGCTGATCAAGGTCGACCTGTCGCAATCCGCCTACGACAACGACATGATCCACAACCGCTGGCACCCGGACATCCCGATGGTCGCCACCGTCAAGCCCGGCCAGGATTTCATCATCGAGTGCTACGACTGGACCGGCGGTTTCATCAAGAACAACGACGACGCCTCCGACGTCCGCGACATCGATCTCTCCATCGTCCATTTCCTCAGCGGCCCCGTCGGCGTCGAGGGCGCCGAGCCCGGCGATCTTCTGGTGGTCGATTTCCTCGATATCGGCGCCTTCCCGCACAATAGCTGGGGCTTCAACGGCTTCTTCTCCAAGAAGAACGGTGGCGGCTTCCTGACCGACCACTTCCCCGAAGCCCAAAAATCCATTTGGGACTTCAAGGGCATGTTCACCTCGTCCCGGCACGTTCCGGGCGTGAACTTCGCCGGGCTGATCCATCCGGGCCTGATCGGCTGCCTGCCGGACCCCAAGCTGCTCGACACATGGAACAAGCGCGAGACCGGGTTGATCGCTACTAACCCGACCCGGATGCCGCCGCTGGCCAACGCGCCATTCGCGCCGACCGCGCATATGGGCCGTCTCAAGGGTGACGCGAAGGCAGCCGCGGCCGCCACCGGCGCGCGGACGGTGCCGCCCCGCGAGCACGGCGGCAACTGCGACATCAAGGACCTCTCCCGCGGCGCCCGCGTGTTCTTCCCGGTCTACGTGCCTGGCGCCGGCCTTTCGATGGGCGATCTGCATTTCAGCCAGGGCGACGGCGAGATCACCTTCTGCGGCGCGATCGAGATGCCCGGCTGGATCCACCTCAAGGTGGAGGTGATCAAGGGCGGCATGGCGAAATACGGGATCAAGAACCCGATCTTCAAGCCGAGCGTGATCAAGCCGAACTACACCGACTACCTGATCTTCGAGGGCATCTCGGTCGATGAGAGCGGCGAGCAGCACTACCTCGACGTGAACGTCGCCTATCGGCAGGCGTGCCTGAACGCCATCGAATACATGAAGAAGTTCGGCTATTCCGGCGCCCAGGCCTACTCGATCCTCGGCACCGCGCCGGTGCAGGGCCACATCAGCGGCGTGGTCGACATTCCGAACTCGTGCGCGACGCTATGGCTGCCGACCGAGATCTTCGAGTTCGACATCAATCCCGGCATGGACGGCCCAACCGGCGGCATCAAGGGCGGTGTCACGATGCCGCTGGCGCCCGACCTATAACCATGCCGGTCTACGAGTATCTTTGCGACGGTTGCGGCCCATTTGCCGCGACGCGCCCGATGTCGGCCTATGCCGAACCTGCTCCCTGCACCCAATGTGGGAACGAGGCGCCGCGAGCGATACTCTCCGCGCCCGCTTTCGCTGGCATGGAGGGAAGCGTGCGGCGCGCGCATGCGACGAACGAGCGCAGCGCTAGCGCTCCGACACGATCGAGCCGCCATGCAGCGTCGTGTGGGTGCTGCCGCCCGGCCGGCAAACGCGTGGCGGAAGCAGTCGGGGTTAAATCGTTTCCCGAGGCACGGCCCTGGATGATCAGTCATTAGCAGGGGCCGCGTCCCAGAGGTGGTGTAGCCGCTGTGGGTAAGTGGCCCGCCGCAGCGACAGCCGAGCGTCTGCGTACGTGCTGGTGCCGAATCGGCTGCGCCTAACCGGCATAGGATCGAGCTTTACGGCGATTTGGCAGTGGCGCTGAAGTTAGGTGCGCCGTTCAATAGCAAGCGCTCGCCGGTGTCGGCGGGCGTTGTGTATGCGAGTCAAGTTTTGGTGGTTGCGGGGACCAGAGCGCACCGAGACTTGAACCTGGCGCCAATCCTTTGCTGACCTGGTCGCAACAGATCCGCAGGTGGTCACTAAACCAGGCCGCGCTGTCTACTTTGCCCAATAGGGAACGTCGGGCGCGGTCATATAGCGGGTTTTGGCCCGGTCTCGGCTCCCACGTCAGCGCCGCTCTACAGGCGACGGCCACTAAATGTTCGTCATCGATTTAAAACTCGCCGACCGAGCGCTACCCGCGATTCCGCAGCGTCGCCCAGCGCGGCGTTAGCCCAGAACAAACTCGAACACTGTTTGGTGTTGCCTTACACCTTACAGTGCGATATGATGACGCTATCATGACGAAATCCGCCCCCGTCCATCCCGGCCAGCACGTTCGCGACGTCGCCCTCACGCCCAAAAGCATGTCCGTGACGGACGCCGCTAAGCTGCTTGGGATCAGCCGACCGGGCACCTCCAACTTCCTGAATGGGAAGGTGTCTACGACACCCGACATGGCAGCGCGGGTCGAGCGCGCCTTCGGCATTCCGGCGCAGAAGCTTCTCGATATGCAGGCCGCTTATGATGCGGCGCACGCGAAGCGCAAAGGTGCCGGGGCGACTAGCAAGGCGTTTGTGCCGCCCTTCCTGTCGTTCAAGGGGAACGACATTGAAGCGTGGGCGACGCTGAACGTCAGCGCTCGCGTCCGCCTCAGCGTCTTCCTCCGCACATTGATTCACTCGACCGGCATGGGTCTGCGGAAGGTCGATTTCCCCGGTAACGACGACGCCATGCGTCCCGGGTGGGACGGCCAGGTGGAAGCCGACGAAGGGACGCCGTGGATTCCCGAAGGAAGCTCGGGGTGGGAGTTCGGCGTCGACAAGAACATCAAGGGCAAGGCGGACGGCGATTTCGCGAAAAGCGTCACCGCCACCACGAAGGCCGACCGCGACCAGATGACGTTCGTGTTCGTCACGCCGCGTCGGTGGGCCGGTAGAGCGGAATGGGTGGCGGACAAAAAAGCTGCGGGCCAGTGGAAGGATGTACGGGCCTACGACGCCAGCGACCTTGAGCAGTGGCTGGAGCAATCCCATCCTGGCCAGGCATGGTTCGCCAACGAGACGCAGGCGCCATCGGAGGGGGTGCGCTCGCTCGACCAGTGTTGGGCTGACTTTGCGGATGTCGCCCAGCCGAAGCTCTCCGGCGCTCTCTTCAAATCTGCAATCGACGCCGCAAAACGTACGATGACTTCCCGGCTGAAAGGCGCGCCGGAATCGCCCACGATCATCGCCGCGGACTCTGCCGAAGAAGGGCTCGCGTTCTTGGCGCAGCTACTCAGCGATGAAGGAGGCGATGAGCTTGCGGGCTACCGCGACCGAGTTCTTACCTTCGACAAGCCGGGTGTTCTTCACCGCCTCGCACAGGGCAAGCCGGGCTTCATCGCCGTCACAACCAACCGCGACGTTGAGCGCGAGATGGGGCCGCTGGCCACCACGCTCCAAACCATAGTCGTCTACCCCCGCAATGTTGCCAATGCCTCACCGCACGTTGTTCTTGAGCCGCTGAGTCATGAAGCTTTTCGCGTTGGCCTTGAGGCAATGAGCCTCGACCGTGATGACGTCTCAAAATACGCGGACGAGTCAGGGCGATCCGTAACGGTGCTGCGCCGAAGGCTTTCCACCGTTCCTGCTGTAAGGACGCCGGCGTGGGCGTCGGACGCGAAGGCGTCCGTCAGCTTGGTGCCGTTCCTGTTCGTCGGTGTTTGGGATTCGCGACGGGACGCGGATCAACTCGCGCTATCGCTGCTCGCAAACGACACGCCATACGAGGCCCTCGAAAAGGAGTGTCAACGCCTCGCTGCGCTGAATGATCCGCCCATCTGGTCGATTGGCACCTTCCGAGGGCTCATTTCAAAGATCGACGCCCTCTACGCCGGTGCTGGCGCCGTCACCCGCGAAGACCTGCAGCGCTTTTTCTCTATAGCGCGGATGGTGCTGGGCGAAGACGACCCGGCATTGGATTTGCCCGAAGATGAGCGATGGGCGGCGGCTATGCGCGGCAAGACGCGCGAGTTTTCGCCCGCCTTGCGCGAAGGGATTTCTGAAACGCTGGTTCTGCTCGCCGTCCACGGCAACCACCTCTTCAAGGCGGGCCTTGGGACTGACTGCGAGGCCGAAGCGGCGCGACTTGTCCGCGATCTGCTGACGCCGTTGACGACGCGAACGCTGGAAGCCAGCGACCGCGACTTGCCGACCTACGCCGAAGTCGCGCCGGACGAGTTCCTGTCTATTCTCGAAGGCGACCTCAAGACCGCCAACCCCGCCATGATCGGCTTGATGCGACCTGCGGATACGGGCGCGTTCGGGAGTTGCCCGCGAAGTGGACTGTTGTGGGCGTTGGAGGGCTTGGCGTGGAATCCGGCAACGCTGCCGCGCGCCGCGCGTGTGCTGGCCAGGCTGGCGGAGGTGGAGATCAAGGACAATTGGGGCAACACCCCGATCAGCTCATTGCTGTCGATCTTCCGGGTCTGGATGCCACAAACGGCGGCGAGCCATGAGGCCCGGCTTGCGGTAATGAAGCTCCTTGCCAAGTCACATCCAAGCGTCGCCTGGAAAGTCTGCATCGCGCAAATCGACAGCGGCCACGGGGTCGGTCACTACAGCCACAAGCCGAGATGGCGCCCCGATGGCTACGGGTTCGGCGAGCCCTTTCCGACATGGAAGCCGGTTGTCGATTTCATGCGCGAGATGGCTGATATGGCGCTCGGGTGGAAGGCGCACACGGGCCGGATGCTCAGCGATCTCGTCGAGCACCTACGCGACCTCCCCGATGACTACCAAGCCAAAGTCTGGAAGCTAGTCGCAGATTGGGCGGCGACGGCGAGCGATGCTGACAAGGCGGTTGTCCGCGAGCGCATTCGGGTGGCGACCTTGTCACGCCGCGCCGCGCGGCGGGCAAAGAAGGCGCGGGAAGCTGGCGTAGCGGTGCTGTCCGCCGAAGCGACCGCAGCCTATGCGATGCTTGAGCCGACCGACCTGCTGCACAAGCACGAGTGGCTGTTTCGCGAGGCGTGGGTGGATGAATCTGCCGACGACATCTACGGCGACGACGAGATGGATTTTCGCAAGCGGGAGGAGCGCACTTCGGCCAAACGCGCCGCGGCATTGCGTGAAGTGCTCGACGCGCAGGGCGTTGACGGCGTGATCCAGCTCGCAGAGATGGGAAAGGCGGCCGTGCAGGTCGGCTGGTTGATGGCGAGGGAGATTTTGGACGAGGCGGCGCTCGTAGATTTCACCATCCGGGCGTTGCCGCAACCGGACGATAACGGCCCGTGGCCGCGGAGGAACCTTGTTCTTGGCGCTTTGCGGTCGCTCCCCGACGACGCGAAGCGCGAGCGCATCTTGCGGCAGTTGAAGAAGAAGCTTCCGGAAGCCGCGTTCGCTGACCTCCTCTTGCTGGCCCCGTTCCGCCGCAGCACGTGGCTCATGGTCGACAAGCTCGATGAAGCCAGCCGCCAAGCCTATTGGGAGGGCGTTGCTCCAGACTGGATTCACGAGTCGAACGATGAGAGCAGCGAAGCCGTAGAGCGCCTATTGGCGGCGGAGCGTCCCCGCGCGGCCTTCGCCAGCATCCGCCACAAGACGGATGTGATCCCTTCAACCTTGCTCCACAAGCTGCTTACCAAGATGGCGGAAGGCGGCAGGGACAAGGAAGGCACCTACCAACTGGAGCACTATCATGTCGAACAGGCGTTTTCGCGCCTCGACAAGTCGAATGAAGTGACTCTCGAAGAGAAGGCGCGGCTCGAATTCGCCTATATCGACGCTCTCTCTCATCCGGGCGGACGCCGTGAAGGCTACGGCATCCCCAACCTTGAAAGATACACAGAGGCAAATCCCTCGCTCTTCACGCAGGCCATTGTGTGGATGTATCGGCGCAAGGATGGTGGCGAGGACCCGCCGGAATGGAAGACGCCCGCAGAGGACGTCCAACACCTCGCGGGGCGCGGCTACAAACTCCTTGAAGCGATTGACCGCATTCCTGGTCACGATGATCTCGGCGAGTTGCAGGCCGAGCGCCTCCTTAAGTGGGTGACGTCAGTTCGCGAGACGTGCGCGGAACTTAGCAGGGGCGACATCGCTGACGTATGCCTCGGCAAGCTGTTCGCCGGAGCGCCAGAGGGAACGGACGGTATCTGGCCGTGTGAGCCTGTGCGGGAGGTCATGGAGGAAATCCAGACCGAAGCCTTGGGCCGCGGCGCTCACACCGGCCTGTACAACTCTCGAGGTGTCCATTCGCGCGGCGAAGGCGGCGGGCAGGAACGCGACCTTGCCGAGAAATACCGCAGAGGCGCACGGGCGCTGCAATACTCTCATCCGTTCGTCGCTTCGGTGCATACGAGCATGGCCAAAACCTACGAACACGAAGCTACGCACCACGACACGGAAGCAGGGATCAGAAGGCGGCTGCGATAGGCGTTCCCATCGCTGCCAGTTGCGGCAGTGTAGGCTTAATAGTGCAGGGCCGAAATTCGCGGTGTCGACTTACCTTACGGAATGGCGCCCTGTGCCCCTTATCAGATCTTCCCGACGGCGGCGAAGAGCGTAAAGCCATCCACGGAGCAAACGTATCGATGTCTGCTTCCGCGACAGTCGGGCGAGGTCGTGGATGTTGTAGCTGGGTCGAAAGCTGCCGCTTTACCTGCGCTGGCCGGACGTCCGCTTCAGCAATCGACCGCTCCGAACCGAACTGTCCACTGTCGGCCATCTTGAACAATTTAACCTGTTCCCCCCTCGCGCAATCTTTCCCAAAGAAGGCCAGGACCCATCAAGGCCGACAGTATCCCGGCGCGGACGATTTCCGAGCCAAGCGCTTGAGTGCTCATCGTCTGGTGCGCCGCCATTGCGTCGATGATGGCGCCGGTCAGCTCGCTTTGCAGCGTCGGCGAGTTGGAGAACTGCTCCTTCGTATTGGCGGAAGCTTGGTCTCGCAGCATCGGCGATTCCAGCAGTTTGCCCTTGATCACGCTGTCGACGTAGGTGACGGCGTCGCCATCGGTGACGTCGCCTTCAAACAGCTTGTTGATCGCCTGGATGATCTCGGCCCAGCGCAGCTTCTGCTTATCCTGGATTGAGCCGGACCCGCTTTCGGTCAGGGGCGTCAATGGTTCGGCCGGGTCGCCGCCACCAAGGTTTAGCTTCTGTTGCCCGAGCTCGCGCATGCGGTGATGCGTGAGCTTCAACGCCGACAGGTCGATGCCGTCCCGCTCCCGACCGTAGTCCAGGAGCGGCAGCAAAAGTTTGGCGAACAGATACAGCTTTTCGTAGTCCGTGTTCCCGTAGTCGAACATCTGGCCGAGGAACTCGTAGGCGCGGACGAAGCTGCCGAGGTCGCGCTTGAAAAGCAGCAGCGCCTCTGTCTCGTCCTTGCCGTCCTGCTGCGCAGCAGTTCCTTCCGGCTCGGCCCGAGCCTGCTGTTGCGCCAGCTTGAAGCGCGTCAGCAGCCGGTTGCTGACCGGGCCGATTGCGGCGTCTAGATCGGCCTGCTTTGCCCTCGGGTTCAGCACGGCTCGCACAACCCGCTCTACTTCCGGCCAGTCGTAGCACCGCTGCGCGTCCAGCTTGTTGCGCAGGTCTAGCACGACGTTCGGATCACTGACGCCGCCAAGCTCGGCGGTCGTGTGATACTGCCGGAACGCGGCCAGGATCTCCTCGCCCTCGTTGACGAAATCGACCACGAAAGTCGTGTCCTTGCCCGGATATGCTCGGTTCAACCGCGACAGGGTCTGGACCGCCTGGATGCCGCCCAGCCTGCGGTCCACATACATCGCGCAGAGCAGCGGCTGATCGAACCCGGTCTGGAACTTGTTGGCGACCAGCAACACGCTGAACTCCGGCGTCGCGAACGCATCCCGTATCTCGCGCCCCAGCAGTGCCGGGTTCATGTTTGTCTCGGTGAACGGCTCCGGCCCGCTCTCCTTGTCGTCCACCTCGCCGGAAAACGCGACGAGCAGCCCGATGTCGTAGTGCCGCTCCCGCACGTAATCCGACATCGCCCGCATCCAGCGCACCGCCTCCTTGCGGCTCGCCGTCACCACCATCGCCTTCGCTTGCTCGTTCAGCAGGTGCGCCACGTTCTGCCGGAAGTGCTCCACCACGATGCGCACCCGAGCGGCGATATTGACCGGATGCAGCCGCACCCACCCCATGATGCCCTTGCGCGCGGCATCAGCATCGACCTCCGCCTCCGAGATCTCCCTTCCCTCATGCGTCAGCCGGAACGCCTGCCGATAGGCGGTGTAGTTGCGCAGCACGTCGAGGATGAACCCCTCCTCGATCGCCTGTCGCATCGCGTAGACGTGGAACGCCGCCGGCAGGTTGTCCGGCCCGGCAGGTTGCCCCGGATCGGGGCGTCGGCCGAACAGCTCCAGCGTCTTGGCCTTCGGCGTCGCCGTGAACGCGACGTAGGAGATGTGCTCGTCCTGGACCACCCGCGTCGCCATCTCGGCCGCCAGCAGGTCCTCCACGTCGATCTCGCCGCCATCGTCCAGCGCCGCCCGCTCCTCCGGTGACAGCGCCGCCTTCAGCTTGCCGGCCGTCGCCCCCGTCTGCGACGAATGCGCCTCGTCCGCGATCACGGCGAAGCGTTTGCCGCCCGTCGCCGCCAACCGCCGGATCTCCTCGATGGCAAACGGGAAGGTCTGGATCGTGCAGACCACGATCTTCTTGCCCCCGCTCAACGCGGCCGCCAGCTCCTTGCTCTTGCTCGCCCCCTCCCCCGTGATGGTCGCCACCACCCCCAGCGTCCGCTCGAACGCCTCCAGCGCCTCGCGCAACTGCCCGTCCAGCACCTTGCGGTCCGACACGACCAGCACCGTGTCGAACACCTTGCGGTCCGCCGCATCGTGCAAATCCGCCAGGAAATGCGCCGTCCACGCGATCGAGTTCGTCTTGCCCGACCCGGCCGAGTGCTGGATCAGGTAGCGCTGCCCCGGCCCCTCCGCCCGCACTTGCGCTACCAGCTTGCGCGTCGCATCCAGCTGGTGGAAGCGCGGGAAGATCCACCCCGCCAGCTCCTTCTTGCGCCGCACCGGCACGACGTAGCGCCCGAGGATCTCGAGCCAGCTATCCCGCTGCCAGACCTCCTCCCACAAATAGGCCGTCGGCGCGCCGCTCGGGTTGGGAGGATTTCCGGCGCCGCTCTCGTGCCCGCGGTCGAACGGCAGGAACACGCTCTCTGCCCCCGCCAGCTTCGTGCACATCGCGACCCGGCTGTTGCTGACCGCGAAATGCACCACCGCACCGCCGGGAAAGCTCAGCAACCGCTCCGGCGCGTTCCGACCCGGCGTGCACGGCGGCCGATCGAATTTGTATTGGTCGATCGCATCGCCGACCGACTGCGTGTAGTCCGATTTCAGCTCCGCCGTCGCCACTGGAATGCCGTTCAACAACAGCACGAGGTCGAGGCAGTCCTCCCCGTGCACGGAGTATCGCACCTGCCGCAGCACGCGCAGCCGGTTGGCGGCATAGCGCGCCTCCAGCACCTCGTTGCGGCCCAGCGCCGGGCGGAACTGGCACAACGCGATCCGCCCTTTCAGCCCGACGACATCCAGCCCCTCGCGCAGCAGCGGTACCACGCCCTGCTTGTCCAACGCGGCTCGCAGCCGCTCTGCCAGGGTGGAAGAAGCCGCATCGCCATAGGTCCGGCGCAGCGCCTCCCAAGCCTCCGGCTGCGTCCCCTGCACCCAGGCGACCAAGTCCTCGGGGAACAAGGCGAGCGCGCGGTCAAAGCGTTGCGCGGCGCCGAGCTCATACAGCCAGCCATGCGCGGCCAGGTGCGCGCATATCCCGTCCTCGAACGCGATCTCCTTGTGCAGCCCGGTCACAGCAGCCCCGGCAAATGTGGGCGAATGGCGGCGTCCAAGCGGATCATGGCGTCGATCATGGCATCGTGCAGACCGGGCCACGACGTCTCGTCGCTCCGATAGCCGCCCTCTAAGGCGTATGCGACCCGGCGCTGCCGTACGCCGTCTTTCTCCAGCCACGCCAATGGCCCGCCGAACGCGCCTTCGATCGCCGGGGCCGCCTCCCGCAGCTGCGCCATCCGCGCCGCGCCATCATCCCTCTGGATCAGCAACTCGACGCGCGATTGCTCCTTGCCGACCACGTAGTTGAAGCTGAACCCGTTGCGATAAAGCCCGAAGAGCACGCCCATGCCGGCGTCCGGCGTGCGCCCCTTGTGCAAATCGGTCTTCGCGGCGGCCCGCGTGGCGAGTGTATCCAGAAAGCGCCCGAGCAGCACCTCGCGCTCGCTGCGTTCCTTCTGCTCCGCCGCCTGTTTGGCGCCGATCCCGGTCAGGAACGTCTCCGCCTCCGGCAGCGGGATGAGCGTCTGGATGTCGAGCAGCACCCGCCCATCCGCGGTTCGATGCGGGCGCAGCCGGACGCAGCGTATATCCAGCGCGTAGCGCGTGCGCAGCCACAGGACGGTGGTGGTGATCTCCTTACCGAAATCGGCGGCGGCCAGAATGATCCGCGTCTCCTGCGCGAACGCGCCCTCGTCCGGCCCGGCCCGGCCAAGATGCGCCAGGATCGCCTCGCGCGCCGCACCCGGCTCGATGGAGCGGCGCCGCGCCAGGGTGCCGGCCGCCTGCTCGAAGGTCATGGCCGAGACCATGGCGGCGTAGCGTAGCGCTTGCAGCGCCATGTGCCCGCCCTCCTCGTCCCGCTTGAGCTCGACGACGACGAGCCGCGCCTCCCGGTCGAGGCACAGCAGATCGATCCGCCGCGCGCTGTCCGTCCACTCGGCGAACTCCTCCGCCAACACGAGCAGTCCTTCCTCCAGCGCCTCGATCCGCGCCGCGAGCAGTCGTTGCAGATCGCCCCGCTCCTTGAACCCAAGCGTGGCGAAGCTGGTGACGGGAATGGCGGTGAGCGCCTGCGCGGTGGCTTCGAATATTGGCACGACGCTCCTCAGGCCGCCTACGCGCTAGGCACGTCGACGGCCTTACGCACGTCGATCTTGCCGGTAACGGCTGCGGCAATCAGCGCGGCGCGGCGTTCGCGCAGAAGCGTGATGGCGCGGTAAGCTTCAATTGTAAGAGCATCGAAAGTAGCGGTTTCCCTATCGAGATAATCCTTAATGCAGTCTTGCTCATGACGTGGTGGAGTTGGCACCCAGAAGTTTATTGCGTGTGCTATGTTGAACTGCTCTTGGGCCGTACCGTACTGAACTACCTCAACCTGGAAGCGGACAATTCGCGTATTCATCACAAAGCATAACCAGTGCGAATTGAAGTTACCTCGACGCACAAGCATCACCGAGGCACAGTTCCCTCCCTCGCATTCTGCAGGGACGACGGCGGTCACACCCGGTGCGCCGACACGAACCGTCAAAAGATCACAAGCTTGTAAGCGGGTTTTAGAGTTCGCCTCGCTCGACGCCTGATCTGTCCGTCGGGCGTTCTGCCAGTCGATTACTCCCTCCCGTATGTCGCCGCCGTAGATAAACGGATACCCCTCATCTGACTGATAGGTGCTTGGGTTCACGACGATCCCTACAGTGATGAAAGGCGAGATATTTTTGAGCCGTCGGATCTCCCAGTGCGCCGGCACCTCTCCCAGCCACTCCACGCCGGAGTGTTTCATCGGCACGGTGGGGTCGAGGCCCTTAGAGACAGCCTGGGAGATGACGGCCTGCCGCTTCTCATTCAACAGCGCGATCAGCCGCTCCTGCTCCCCCACCAGCGCATCAATCTTCTCGGTCTCTCGGTCGAGGAATCCTAGAATCGAAGTGATTTCGTCGCCTGACGGAAGAGGAACCGCGATAGAGCCGACTGTGTCCGTGTTAAGATTTAGCTGAGTACCTAATTTCCCAAGTCCAGCATAACACAAACCGGCCTCAAAAAACTCTGTAGAGATACTCATCTAGGCCTGCAAGGCGCGGAAAGTAAACAAATCCATCGTGGATGCACGCTTGTATCTCAGAAATACAGGGTTTTCCCACACTGCCTGCGATGCTGAGGAATAGACACCCCGGCTGCAGCTTAACACTTAGGGAGCTTCCCAAATCGGAGAGCCTCTGCGTCGTCTCCCGAAGCCTTCTATCCGACGAGGAAACATCTGCTATTCGCACCCAAGCGAATAAGCCTTCTTCGTCAAAATATTTGGGATCATCGATAGGTCGAGGAGAGGCGCCTCTGAGAACTGGCGAGAGGCGCTTGATCTGCAGAACTTTCCAGTGCTTCGGAACGTTCCCAATCCAAACGACGCCACTCTGTTGGTAAGCCGGATACGCGCGCGCACTCACGCCGCCAGCTCCTCAAGCATCGCCTTGATCCGATCCGTCACCGCCTTCAAATCCGCATCGATCGCCGCCAGCGGCCTCGGCGGCTCGAACACGTAGAAATGGCGGTTGAACGGAATCTCATAGCCCACCCGCGTCTTGTCCTCGTCCACCCACGCATCCGGCGCGTGCGGCAGCACCTCGCGCGCCATGTAGGTGGCCACGTCCTCGCCCAACGGCACGTTCTCCGTGTCGCGCAACGCGCTATCTGGCTGGGGCTTGCCCTTCACCTTGCCCTTCTGACCCAGCACCGGCGCCCCCGCTTCGTCGCGCAGCGGGCGCTCCACCGTGATCGTGCGGAAGCCGAACGCCGCATTGGGGAACAGCAGCGAGAGCGGCGCCAGTTTCACCGTCCCACCCTCCGGCGCTTCCGGCACCCCCTCGCCCTCGCGCACCACCACCCGGCGCACCCGTCCCTCAATGTCTGTCACGCTGGCCAGCCGCGCCGGCGCCGCGTCACCGAACAGCCGGGTCACTTCGTCGATCATGTCGTCGCCCATCTGCTTGCGCTTGGAGCCCAAGCTCTTGCGCATCTTGCTCCACAGCGACGACGCGTCGATCAGCTGCACCACCCCGCGCCGCCCCACAGGCTTGCGGTTGGACAGGATCCAGACATAGGTCGCGATGCCGGTGTTGAAAAACATGTCGGTTGGCAGCGCCACGATCGCCTCGATCAGGTCGTTCTCGAGCACGTGCCGGCGGATCTCGCTCTCGCCCGACCCGGCCGCCCCCGTGAACAACGGCGAGCCGTTCAGCACGATGCCGACCCGGCTGCCGCCCTCGGCCGCCGGGCGCATCTTGCTCAGCAGGTGCAGCAGGAACGGCAGCGAGCCGTCGGAGATGCGCGGCAGGCCCGGGCCGAAACGGCCGGCATGGCCCTTCTGCTCCGCCTCGCGCCGCACCTCCTTCTCCACCTTCTTCCACTCCACGCCGAACGGCGGGTTGGACAGCATGTAGTCGAATCGCCGGGTTGCGTGGCCGTCCTCGGAGAGCGTGTTGCCGGGGACGATGTTACGGACATCCTGCCCCTTGATCAGCATGTCCGCCTTGCAGATGGCATAGCTCTCGTCGTTCAGCTCTTGGCCAAACATGGTCAGCGCGGCTTGCGGGTTGTGCGCGAGCAGGTGCTCGGCGGCGACGGAGAGCATGCCGCCGGTACCGGCCGTGGGGTCGTAGATGGTACGGACGGCCGAGACGCCGGGGGTGAGGATGTCGTTGTCTTCGATGAACAGCAGGTTGACCATGAGGCGGATGACGTCGCGCGGCGTGAAGTGCTCGCCGGCGGTCTCGTTTGAGGCTTCGGCGAACTTTCGGATCAACTCCTCGAAGGCGAGGCCCATATCGTGGTTGCTGACCCGGTCGGGGCCGAGCGGGAAGCCGGCGAACCGCTCGGTGACCTGGTAGAGCAGCCCGGCCTTCTGCAGCCGCTCCGCCTGCTCGGCGAAGCGAAACCGCTCGAAGATGTCGCGCACCGGCAGCGAGAAGCCGCGGATGTAGCTGAGCAGGTTGGCGAGCAGGTTGTCAGGGTCGCCCATGAGGGTGCGCAGGTCGAGCGTGGAGGTGTTGACGAAGCTGGTCTTGGCGACGCGCAGAAGGAACGGCTCCGGGTCGATGCCGAGCGGCTCGCGCGCCGCCTTCTCCGCCAGCACCGCCGCCTTGCTGGGCGCCAACACGCAGTCGAGCCGGCGCAACACGGTGAACGGCAAGATGACACGCCCGTATTCGGACGGCTTGAAGTCGCCCCGCAGCAGGTCGGCGACCGACCAGATCAGGGCGGAGAGGGAGGCGGGTTGGCTCACGGGCAAATCCTGGCTGCAGCCATATCTCCACCCCCGGATGGGTTCGGACGCAAGCCCCTTGCGGCAGAACGGGCAGGGCCGTCGTATTGCGTCGCGTGTTGGGGTAGCGGCACCGGCTACGGCGGTCCCCAACCGCTCCAGTCAGTGTTGTTTAGGGGTGCGCTGGATCGGGCCGCGTCAGACCAGTCGTGCCATGATGTCAGCGACGATCGGTAGGAGGCGTGACCTGTCGAGGGCCTCGTCGGCGTAGATCGTCACAGGAGGCGGCAAGCCGAGCGCCGCATAGGCCTCTAACCGGGCGGGCATCCTGGTTTGTGCGTATCGGGCACTGTGGATGGTCACAGGCGGACCGACACGGTTGATGAGGCCGGCGACTTCGATCCGCAGCAAACTAAGACGCGATGCGAGGCAGAAGTCGCACCGCCGAACGTGCCCCTTCGGCCCACGCCCACCCGGCAAGGCCGCATCCCCCACCACCGTCACCCCATCCGCCCGCAGGTCCAGAACCGCCGACTCGACGCAAACCTCCGGCAGGGTCGGTCGCCACACGGTTGTCGTGCCCGATCGATCACCTGTCGCCAAAGCGACAACGCGCTCCCTGACCTCGGCGTCATGCGCCAACAACCCCGGATGGCGCCGGCCGACCTCGGCGAGAAACTCGTTCCAGGCCTCACGAGTAGCATTGCGCCGGAGAAACAGGCCAGCTGCAGCCTCATTCGAGAAAAGAAGCGATGGACCCGTCGGCAGCACTCCGGCCCGGGCATAGCAAGACAGGACGACACCGATATCGGCATCAAGTAATGGTCCCGGACTGATCGGCACCGGGTCAAAGCGGAATGCCTCCTCCGTATAGGCGTCTGTCGTAGCATCGTATTTGGCCTTCATTAGCGGCATGAACGGGTCTCCATTGAGGAGCAGCCGTGGCGCCGCTCCCTTCCCTGGGGCGACCAACTCGTCTCCCCTCCCGCTCCCTCCCGCTGTCATCCCCCGCTTCAAAACTCGCCCGCTTAAAATGCCGCCTCCGTGCTGAATCTTGAGCCATGTGTTTTTCACAAGGCTGCTATAAGCAAACGTGTATGCGCCCGCCAGGGTGCATACCGTTTGCCGGTAGCGTGCCCTCCTTCTAAAGACCGCATCAGATACGTTTCTGAAGCGCTTCTGATACGGACGGCTCTTGCGATGAGTAATTTGCGCTATTGCCTGCGGCGTCACAGCGCTTACTGTTGTGAGACTGACAGCGCATCTTGCAGCGTAGTGAGCAAAGACCTGGCTGTTGGACCATTCTCTTGTGACTGGATTGCTGACGTGCCACGCAATCGATCGTTTCCGTCGCCACTGGCTCACGACTTCGAAGTCAATCATGAAGTCTACACTCAAAACTTCAGTGTGAACGGTCGTATGAACTGGATCTCTTTGTCGGAGTCCGCCCATGCAAAAGGCCTTGTTAACGCGGAAGGTCAGCTGCCGTCGCCCGCATGCTGTCGTCTGACTTGGTACCGTATGAGCAACAAGCTTAAGCGTTCTGTCCCTGCAAATAGTGCGCAAAACCGGGCCAGCAGAGGCGTGGTGGTCTCCGAGAAGGTCTGGCCTTCGTTTGATGAGGATGACCTTGGCGCGACGAAGGATAGATCGAAGGTTAGGACCATGCAACCGGGGAAGAGGAAGACATAGCGATGTCTACGGAAAGCAAGAAGGGCACAAGTCTCCTGCGTTCAAAAGGTAAGATGGGCAGTGCTGTAGGCTCATCTTTGATTAGCTCGTCGTGGTCCGATCTCACAGACGAAGACTCGCTTGATGTCTTTGTGCCCACGTCAGCGAGAAACGGACTGCTAACTTCATCGACGTTCCCGCCTGTCGAACTCGCCTTGACCCGGAAGATTAAGGTCGTCCTGTTCATTGGCCGCGGCGGCAACGGGAAATCGGTGCAGTTCCGCGTAATTGGTGAGCGCGCTCTCGAGTCTGCGTGTAGGCCAACAATACTAGCGGCTGCAGATCTTGGTAATCGCTCGTCGACGCAGTATTTTGACAATATCGAGCAACCTGATGGCAACGGCGTCGAAGCGGCCTCCAATTTCCTTGTTAGTGTGATCAGGACCGCCGCCGAGGAAGATTGGGATGCTCTGGTTGATATGGGAGCTGGAGGGGAGCTGGCACTTCTCGCCTTGAATAAAGGAGACAAGCTGCTCAAGCTCTGCGAGTCGCTGGAGGTGGAATTGGTCGTGCTCCACGTCATGACCGCCAGCGTCGACAACGTGTCCGTGTTTGCTTCGTTAGAACGGGAAGGTTTTCAGCCGCGTGCATCTGCGCTCGTTTTCAACGAGACGGGTATCGGCCAAGATATCTCCCGTGAGACGGCTTTTGAGCTGATCAACAAGCAGGCATCCATTAGGGCAGCAAAGCGTGGCGGTGTGCCGCAGCTTTGGTTCCCTGCGCTGCCTCGGGCCGTCATCAACGAAGTGGAAGGGCGTCGCCTGCTTTTTGGAGACGCTGTGGCAGGCAAGTTGGGACCCAATCCGCGTCTCGGCGCCGTCGATCCCTTTCACTGTCTGATGATCGCTGAATGGTTGGAAAGGGTATGGTTCGAGTTGGCGCCGATTCGCACGTGGCTGCCTGGTGATCATGATGATTGTTAAATGGTTCCGCCGCGCGATGCGCGGCGGAGCCGGGCGGTCTGGTGGTCAGAACAGGCTTTTGATGGATAGCGACGACCAACATGATGCTGTGCAATTGGAACAACTTCGCCGCGACGTCGATTCGTATCTGAAGAGAGCTGGTTACGGGAACCACGCGCTCAAGCACGCATTCGCGGTCCAGTTGGACATCACGGCCATGCTCGTTGAGACGAAAATAGCGACACGGCAGGCTCTTCGTCAGGCTGCCCGTGTCGTTCATCAGGTCAGCCGCCCCACAACGGCCATCGAGGATCAACTCGCTCGGTCTTTTAAGGCTCTCGCCTTGGAACAACGGATGCGGTTCTCAATGGTGGTCGGCGTTCTCTATGCGACTGGGACAATCATCTTGGGCACCATTTTCGCTTGGGCGGTAATCGAGGCGCATCGCGACACGCCCGATGCTGCAGCTCTTCACGCGGCGTCCGGGAGCTTCCCCGCCGAGTGGACCTTGGTAATGTTACAAAACGATCTTCCATATCTGGTTAATTCCTGCGCCAAGTCGCCGAGCATCGTCTCTGCGCCAAATGGGCGGCGGTACTGCTACGTCCCGATGCTCTTGGACGGCGTGATGGCCAAGCTGCCGCCGCTTCCCGCTTGGAGTAACGACGCCCGCAGCGGTGCGGCAAAATGAGCGTGACAAGGCCGCCACAGGACGCTCCGCCCGACCCGAAGGAGACTTCCAGCTACTGTGGAGCGAACAGCACCGATATGCGTTCGTCCGCTTCCACTCTCAGCAAGACCGACATCTCCGCATCCGCCCCGAACAGCGTTGTCGGCTCCCATCCCGGATTACTCGCACTGGCCCGTATACTTGGGCGGAGCGCTGCGCAAGCCGATCTGCGTCGGGCACGTCGTGGCGCGGTAGCGATAATGGGGATGGCCGACGCGGTGGCGGTTGTTGCAGCCATGATTGCGGGTGCGCTGGTGTGGGGTGTCATCATGCGGCTGCGCTGACGGCTACTCGGTAAGCCACCACATCTCAATCGCGCGGCTTGAGCCGACTTGCCACCAGCGTCCATAGCCCCGATCGTATCTTCAATCAGTAACAGCAAAAGGTCGGCGCAATGCGGAACGGGCCTAAACCGCGCCCAGCAGGGATGATCGAGCGGTGCACGTGAACAGGCGAGGTTCGCCGGGACGCGGTCCAGATAATCGGCTGCAGGCCGCGCTCTACGCTCGCTACAGCAGCGATAACCAGCATGATGAGTCGATTGCCGATCAGGTGGAGGTTTGCCGGCGCTATTGCGCGCTACAAGGCTGGGACGTGGTGGCGGTGTTCGATGATGCGGCGCAGAGCGGGAGCAGCACGATGCTGCGGCCGGGCTACCAGCGTATGATGCTGGCGGCAGAGACGGGCGCGTTCGACGTGGTGGTGTGTGAGGCAGTCGATCGGCTCAGCCGTCGGCTGTCGGATGTGGCAGCGCTGCACGATCGACTGGCGTTCCGGGGCGTGATGATCCATGCGCCGTCGATCGGCGCGATCACGACGATGCACATCGGCATCATGGGCATGATGGCGCAGATGCAGATTGCCGACCTCGGGGCCAAGACCAAGCGGGGCCAGTCAGGGCGGGTGCGGGCTGGACGCATCCCGGCAGGACTCGCCTACGGCTATGCCGTTGTGCCTCCCCTGCCGGGCTGCAAAGAGGCCGGTGAGCGGCGGATTATTGAGGCGGAGGCCGCCGTCGTGGTCTGCATTTTTCGCGACTATGCTGCCGGGACGTCGCCGCGGCAGATCGCGCGCAAGCTCAACGACGAAGGTTTAGGGGGTCCGGGCGGCCGGCCCTGGCTAGACACGACCATTCGCGGCCAGCCCGAGCGCGGAACCGGCATTCTGAACAATAGCCTCTACGCTGGCGACCTCATCTGGAACCGGGTCAGCTACGTCAAGGATCCAGCAACCGGCCGTCGAGAGGCCCGGCTCAATCCACCTGAACTGTGGGAACATCAGGCGGTGCCGGCCTTGCGAATCGTCGATCAGACGCTCTGGGATGCTGTGCGGCGGCGGCAAGCGGATTGCGCGCTTGGAACTAGCGGTGACTTAACCCAAGTGCGGCTGAACGGGACGCATCGCCGCAGGTTCGTGCTGAGCGGACTGCTTCAGTGTGGTGTCTACGGCGCCGGCTACACGGTAATGGCCAAGGACCGATACGGCTGTGCCATGCACGTCAAGGCGGGCACGTGCAGCAACGGCAGCACGATCACTCGCACTGCGGTGGAGCGGCGGGTGCTGGACGCACTGCGGGACAAGATGATGGCGCCGGATGCGATGGCCGAATTCATCGTCGCCTACAACGACGAGGTCGCGGCGGCGCGGACGGCGGCGGCTCGTGAGCTGGTGGTGCGGGCGGCCGAGCTGGTCGAGATCGATCGCAAAATCGGCGGGATCATCGACGCGATCGAGAACGGGGCTTGGAGCCCGACGTTGCAGGAGCGGCTGACTGCTCTTGAAACTGACAAACGCGCGATAATCGCGACGCAGTCAATCGAGGCAGAGCCGACGAACGTCATCGAGATCCGTCCGGCAACGGCGGAGACCTACCGAAACCTGGTGATCAAGTTCACTGCGGCGTTGTCGGACGTCGACGACCGGGCAGGGGCCGCGGAGGCGTTGCGGTCGTTGATCGACAAGATCGTCATGGTGCCCGACGCTGTAGCGCCTGACCGTCACCAAATCGAGCTTTATGGCGACATGGCCGTAGCGCTGAAGCTCGGCACGGCGCTCACAAGTAGGCGCTCGCCGGGGTCGGCAAGCGCTCTGCGTGAGAGTCAAGTATCGGTGGTTGCGGGGACAGGATTTGAACCTGTGACCTTCAGGTTA
>CAZZVQ010000010.1:51598-76998 GCA_964657565.1 uncultured Acetobacteraceae bacterium | reverse complement strand
CAAGATCGGCCTGTTCGGCGGCGCCGGCGTGGGCAAGACGGTGCTCATCCAGGAGCTGATCAACAACATCGCCAAAGCCCATGGCGGCGTGTCGGTGTTCGCCGGCGTCGGCGAGCGGACCCGCGAGGGCAACGACCTGTATCACGAGATGATCGACGCCGGCGTCATCAAGCTCGGCGAGGGCACGACCGAGGGCTCCAAGGTGGCGCTGGTCTACGGCCAGATGAACGAGCCGCCGGGTGCCCGCGCCCGCGTCGCCCTGTCCGGCCTGTCGCTGGCAGAATACTTCCGCGACGAGGAAGGCCAGGACGTGCTGTTCTTCGTCGACAACATCTTCCGCTTCACCCAGGCCGGCGCCGAAGTCTCCGCGCTGCTGGGCCGCATCCCGTCCGCGGTGGGCTATCAGCCGACGCTGGCGACCGACATGGGCGCGCTCCAGGAGCGGATTACGTCGACAAAGAAGGGCTCCATCACCTCGGTGCAGGCCATCTACGTGCCCGCCGACGACTTGACCGACCCGGCGCCCGCAACCTCCTTCGCCCACTTGGACGCCACCACGGTGCTGAACCGCGCCATCTCCGAGAAGGGCATCTACCCGGCCGTCGACCCGCTGGACTCCACCAGCCGCTCGCTCGACCCCCGCATCGTCGGTGACGAGCATTACGCGGTCGCCCGCGAGGTCCAGCGCGTGCTGCAGACCTATAAGAGCCTGCAGGACATCATCGCCATTCTCGGCATGGACGAGCTCTCCGAAGACGACAAGCTGATCGTCGGTCGCGCCCGCCGGATCGAGAAGTTCCTGTCGCAGCCGTTCCACGTCGCCGAGGTCTTCACCGGCAGCCCCGGCATCTTCGTGCCGATCGCCGACACGGTGCGGTCGTTCAAGGCGATCGTCGACGGCCAGTACGACCACCTGCCGGAAGCGGCGTTCTACATGGTCGGCACGATCGACGACGCGGTGAAGAAGGCCGAGTCGCTGAAGGTGGCGGCGTAACCATGCCGACGTTGCTCGAGATCGTCGCTCCCGACCGGTTGCTGCTGTCGCAGCCGGTCGACATGGCCGTGATCCCGGCATCCGAGGGCGAGATGGGCGTGCTGCCGGGTCACAGCCCGATGATCGTGCTGCTGCGCGGCGGCACCATCACGCTGCACGAGGGCGGCCGGCCGACGGCGCAGCTCTACGTCAGCGGCGGCTTCGCCGAGATCACGCCGGAGCGCTGCACCGTCCTGGCCGACGAGGCGACTCCGGTCGCCGAAGTCTCCAAGGCGACCGGCGAGGCCCGGCTCAAGCAGGCCGAGGCGGATTACGCCGCGGTCGACAAGATGAACGTGCCGGCCATCGACGCCGTGCAGGCGCGGATGCAGTCTGCCCGTGCCATGATCGCGTCGGCTGGCGCGCCATAACGCTATTTGTCGCGAATGACGGTCGCGACGCCGCGACTGTGACCCTGCGGTCATAGTCGCGGTGACGGGCTGACTGTAAGAAATCCGTCATGAAACATTGGACTTTGACTGACGTGGCCTGGGACAGCTTCGATGCGTCCCAGCTCGACCCCGCTATCGTGCCGCTGGTCAAGGCGGCCGCCATGGTCGAGAAGAACGGCCTCGACTATGCGGTCTACCTCAAGCGGGTGTTCAACGACGATCCCGACTTCAAGCAGGCCAGCGACAACTGGGCGATCGAGGAAGTCCAGCACGGCGACGCGCTCGGCAAGTGGTCGATGCTGGCTGATCCGAGCTGGAACTTCGACGCCGCGTTCCAGCGCTACCGGGACGGCTACAAGCTGCCGCTCGATGTGGATTCCAGCATCCGCGGGTCGCGCACGGGCGAACTGATCGCGCGCTGCATGGTCGAGACCGGGACCAGCAGCTACTACACGGCGCTGGCGGACTCGACCGACGAGCCGGTGCTCAAGCAGATCTGCAAGCTCATCGCGGCGGACGAGTATCGTCATTTCAAGCTGTTCTACGACCACATGCGCCGGTATCTCGGGCGGGAGAAGCTGGGGATGCTCTCGCGGCTGAAGATCGCGGCCGGGCGGATCACGGAGAGCGAGGACGACGAACTCGCCTTCGCCTACCACTGCGGCAACGAAGCCGAATCGGTCAAATACGACCACGCGCGCTGCATCGCAGGCTACATGGGCCGGGCGATCAGCTTCTATAAATGGAAGCATATCGAGCGCAGCACCGGGATGGTGCTCAAGACCGTCGGCCTGCCGCCGCGCGGGCGATTGGGCACCGGCGCGGCGCGGCTGGCATGGACGCTGCTGCAGCGGCGCCGCAAGACCTTCGACAAGGTGCTCGCGGTCGAGCAGGCCGCCTGACCCGGCGCTACGGGCGGGCGTCGAGCCCCTGCATGAAGCGCCGGGCCAGCGCGCCGTAGAGCGGACGACGGCAGATCAGGCGCGAGACGCCGTAGGCCAGCAGTGAGGTGGCCATCAGCGGGATGGTCATCTTCTGGTTCTCGGTCATCTCGAGCACGATGACCGTCGCGGTGATCGGCGCCTGCACCACGCCCGAGAAATAACCGACCATCCCGAGCAGCACGATCGCGCCCGCCGGCCCCGGCATGATCGCCGTCAGCGTGTGGCCCAGCCCGGCGCCGACCGCGAGCGAGGGCGCGAAGATGCCGCCGGGAATGCCGCTGAGATAGGAGATCGTCGTGGCCGCCAGCTTGGCCAGGAAGAACGCCGCCGGCAGATCGCCGTGGCCCTCGACCATCGAGCGGGCCTGCTCGTAGCCGGTGCCGTAGGTCGCGCCGTGCGTGACGAGCCCGAGCGCGGCGATCAGCACCCCGCACAGCCCGGCGAACGCCAGGGGCCGGCCGGAGAATGCACGGCCCAAGATGCCGGTCCTCCCGTTGGCGAAGCGGATGAGGCACTCGCTGAAGCCCCCGCCCAGCGCGCCGCCGGCCACCCCGCAGACGAACACCGCCAGCCAAGCGGAGCCGAGGTCGAACTGGGCGCCGGTGGAGCCGAAATAGGTGTAGTTGCCGACCAGCGAGAGCGTGGCGATGCCGGAGATGATGACGGCCGTCAGCACCGTGCCGCTGGTGCGGGCCTCGAAGGAGTGGCTCAGCTCCTCGATGGCGAACACGACGCCGGCCAGCGGCGTGTTGAAGGCGGCCGAGACGCCCGCGGCGCCCCCGGCCAGCACGAGCGCCCGCTGCGCCTCGGCGCGGGGCAGGCGCAGCCACGAGCCGAGCGCCTGCATGATCGAGGCGCTGACCTGGACCGTGGGGCCCTCGCGGCCGATCGAGGCGCCGCTCAGCAGGCCGAGCAGCGTCAGCAGCACCTTGCCCAGCGCGATCCGCAGCGACAGGATCCGCGCGACGACGGCCGGGCTGTGGATGTGCATCGAGGCGATGACCTGCGGGATGCCGCTGCCTTGCGCGCCGGGAAAAACATGCTGGGTCAGCCAGACCGAGAGGATCAGCCCGGCCGGGCACAGCAGCAGCGCGAGAAACGGATACGGCCCGGCCACCTGGACGAAGCCGGCCCCGGCCCAGTCGGCGAGTTGCGCGAAGGCGATCGCGGCCAGGCTGACGATGACCGCCCCACCCCAGATCGCGATCCGCCGCCGCCACAGCCGCGGCGAGGTGAGCGGCCCGCGGCGCAGGCGCTTGATGGCGCGAGGGGAGGGACGCAGCGTCATGCGGGCATCACAGCGGTTTTTGCCGGGCGCGTCTCCGGCAGGGTGGCTAGAGCGAGCAGGACCGAGCCCAACCCGGCCGAGGCCAGCACCCAGAGCGCGGTCTCGTTGCCATACCGGTCGGCAAGGTGTCCCGCCAGGGCGGTGCTGACGGTGGCGCCCAACCCGGTGGCCAGGCCGAACATGCCCATGCACAGGGTGAAGCGCTCGGTGCCGCGGGTGAGGTCGGCGGCGATCAGCGGCAGCATGACGCCGAACCCCGCGGCGCTGATGCCGTCGAGCATCTGGATCAGGGGCAGGAATTTGCCGCCGCCGAACAGCGCCAGCAACACGCCGCGTAGGGGCACCGCGAGGAAGGTGAGGGCGATCACCGGCCGGCGCCCCCACTGGTCGGCCAGGCGGCCGACATGCGGCGAGGCATACGCCACCAGCAGTTGCGGCAGCACGATGCACGCGGCGATGACGAGGCTCGCCTGCTTGCCGAGCGACGTGGTCACCTCGCCGGCCACCAGTGGCAGCATGGCCGCGTTGCCAAGGTGGAACAGGGTGACGATTGCGGCGAACACGAGCACGCGCCAGCCGAGCAGCAGGCGGATGGCCTCGCCCCAACTGCCGGAGTCGGACGCCTCGGCCGTGGGCGGGACGGTGCGCCGTTGCGGAATCCAGAACAGGGCGGCGATGCCCGGCAGCATCAGGGCGGCGGTCAGGTAGAAAACCGCGACCTCGGAGACATAGGACCCGACGGCGCCCATCACCGCGGCGGCGGCGCCGTTGCCCAGGGCGGCGAAGCGCGAGTTGCGGCCGACGCGCTCGCCGAGCGCGGCGCGGCCCACGAGGGCGAGGCTCATGGCGGCGATGGCCGCCGGCAGCATGGCGCTGGCGAAGCCGTGCAGCACCTCGGCGCCCAGCACCGGCAGCCATTCGGGCCACAGCGCGAGCATGGTGGCGCTGAAGCAGATGGCCACGCAGGCCGCCAGCGCGGCGAGCCGCTTGTTGTGCAGCCAATCGACCAGGGCGCCCCCGGGCAACTGGCTGACCATGCCGGCGATGGTGCCGATGCTCAGCGCGGTGCCGATCTGGCCCTGGGTCCAGGCTTCGGAGGTCAGGTAGACCGCGATGAAGGGGCCGAACCCGGTCTGCACGTTGGCGACGAAGAAATTGTGCCAGTCGAGCGCGTATTGGCCGGGTCCCTTGCTCATTTGCCGGATGTGGGCATTCCGGGGGGCGGTGGCGGCACGGCCATGGTCACCGGCGGCGCATCCGGGCGGGCGGCGGGCTTGTAGTCCGGGGTCGCCTTGATCTGGTCGGCGGTCATCTCGAGCCGGATCTGGTAGTGCTCGGCGGCCGGCAGGAAGTGCAGCGCGCGCCAGGCGACGGCGATCCGTCGGTTGCCGACGCCCATGAAGCCGCCGAAATCGATCAGTGCGGCCTTCGGCACCCCCTGGTCGTCCACCAGCACGTCGACGATGCGGCCGACCTCGTTGTCGTCGGGATCGCGCACGGTCCGGCCGAGGATGCGGGTGGCTTCGCCTTTGTAGATGAGTTCCTGGTTGGCGGGCGGCGGCTCGTCGGCGCGGGCCGGGCTCAGACAGAGGAGGAGCGCGAGCGTGAAGCCAATGGGCCGAGGCAGCATACAGCGAGGGTGCCGCTTCGTGGGGGGCGGAGCAAGCGTGAGCTGAAGCCCTCTCCCGGGGGGAGAGGGAGAAAAGGTCAGACCCGCACCAGCTTGATGCGCTTGCCATCCACGCCGAGGGTGATGCCGCCCGACTTCAGCAGCAGCGCGTCCTCGCCGAACACCTCGTGGCGCCAGCCGGAGAGCACGGGGATGTCCGGCGCGTCTTCGGAGGCGAGGCGGTCGAGGTCGTCGGAACTGGCGACCAGCCGGGGCGCGACATTGTGGTGCTCGCACTTGGCCGCCAGCAACACCTTCAGCAGCGAGACCAGTGCCGGCGACGGCTTGGCGCCCTCGCGGCTCCGCGGCGCGGCGGGCAGCTCCTCCTCCGGCAACGCCGCGGCCTCGCGCAGCGCCGCCAGCAGCCCGGCCCCGGTCTTGCCTTCGGCCAAGCCCCTCGTCACGCCGCGGATCCGGCTGAGCGCCTCGACGGTGGTCGGCGCGCTGGCGGCGATCTCGAGCAGGCTCTCGTCCTTGACCAGGCGCTGGCGGGGAATGTTGATCCGCTGCGCCTCCCGCTCGCGCCAGGCGGTGGCGGCGCGCAGCAGGCCGAGCATGCGGCGGTTGCTGCTGCGCGGGCGCAGCCGCTCCCACAGCGAGTCGGGATCGGCGCGGTAGGTGCTGGGCTCGGCCAGGATCGCCATCTCCTCGCGCACCCATTCGAGCCGGTTCTCGCGCTCGAGCCGTTCGCAAAGGGCCTGATACACATGGCCCAGCCACGTGACGTCGGCCGCCGCATAGGCGATCTGCGCGGCCGAGAGCGGGCGGGCGGACCAGTCGCTGAAGCGATGCGCCTTGTCGATATGGCCGCCCGTGGTGGCCGAGACCAGGGCGTCGTAGCCGACCTGGTCGCCGAAACCCGCGACCATGGCGGCCACCTGGGTGTCGAAGATCGGCTTGGGCACCACCCCGTAGAGTTCGAGGAAGATCTCCACATCCTGCCGCGCGGCATGGAAGACCTTCACCACGCTGGTGTCGGCGAGCAGCCCGCCCAGCGAGGCCAGGTCGATGCCGTCGGCCTGGGCGTCGATCACGGCGACGTCGTGCTCGCCGGCGAGCTGCACCACGCACAGCTCGGGATAGTATGTTCGCTCGCGCATGAATTCCGTGTCGATCGTGACGAAGCTTTCGGTGCGCAAGCGGGCGCACAGCGCGTTCAACGCGTCGGTGTCGGTAATCAGGACGGCGGTGGGAAAATCGGGCGAGGGCTTGCGTGGCATGGGGCGCCTCAATACAGAGCGCGATCTGTCACCGCAAACTGGCACTGTGTTCCATGCACGCTTATCGCACCCATACATGCGGCGCGCTCCGCGCTTCGGACGCCGGGAGCCCAGAAAACGAAGTCCGGCTCTCCGGATGGATCCATAGCAAGCGCGATCATGGCGGCCTCCTGTTCGTCGATCTGCGCGATCATTATGGTCTGACGCAATGCGTTCTGCCGGCCGGCAGTCCGGGGTTCGCGACGGTCGACGCGTTGCGGCAGGAGAGCGTGATCACCGTCACCGGCCGGGTCGTGATGCGGAGCGCGGGGACCATCAACCCGAAGCTGCCGACCGGCGAGATCGAGCTGCAGGTGAGCGACGTCACCGTGCAGAGTGCGGCGGACGTGCTGCCGATCCAGGTGGCGGGCGAGCATGCCTACCCGGAGGAGTTGCGGCTGCGCTACCGCTTCCTCGATCTGCGGCGGGATCGGCTCCAGCGGGCGATGATCCTGCGCGCGAAGATCATCGACAGCATCCGGCGGCGGATGATCGCGACCGGGTTCAACGAGTTCCAGACGCCGATCCTGACGGTGAGCAGCCCCGAGGGCGCGCGGGACTTCCTGGTCCCCGCCCGGCTGCACCCGGGCAAGTTCTACGCGCTGCCGCAGGCGCCGCAGCAATTCAAGCAGCTCTGCATGGTAGCCGGGTTCGACCGCTACTTCCAGATCGCGCCCTGTTTCCGCGACGAGGCGGGCCGGGCCGACCGCACCCTGATGTTCTATCAGCTCGACGTCGAGATGAGCTTCGTCACCCAGGACGACGTGTTCGCGGCGATGGAGCCGGTCGTCCGCGGCGTGTTCGAGGAGTTCGCCGACGGCAGGGCGGTCGATCCCGGGCCGTGGCGGCACATTCCGTATGCGCAAGCGATGCTGGATTACGGGTCGGACAAGCCGGATTTGCGCAACCCGCTCGTCATTCGGGATGTGACCGCCCAGTTCGCCGGCTCCGGCTTCGGGCTATTCGCCAAGATCGCGGCCTCCGGCGGCGTGGTGCGGGCGATCCCGGCGCCGGGGGCAGGCGGGCGGCCGCGCGGCTTCTTCGACAAGCTGAACGAGTGGGCGCGCGAGCAGGGCGCCGGTGGCCTCGGCTACATCGCGTTCGACACCGAGGGTCCGAAGGGGCCGATCGCCAAGAACCTCGAGGCGGACCGGGTCGAGGCGATCCGGGCGGCCTGTGGCCTGCAGGCCGGTGACGCGGTGTTCTTCGCGGCGGGCAAGCCGGACGAGGCGCCCAAATTCGCCGGCGCCGTGCGGACCCGGCTGGCCAACGAGCTGGGGCTGATCGAGGAGGGCGCGTTCCGGTTCTGCTGGATCGTCGATTTCCCGATGTATGAGATGAACGAAGAGACGAAGAAGATCGATTTCAGCCACAACCCGTTCAGCATGCCGCAGGGCGAGATGCAGGCGTTGAACGAGCGGGACCCGCTGACCATCGGCGCGTATCAATACGACATCGTCTGCAACGGTTACGAGATGGCGTCTGGCGCGATCCGGAACCATAAGGCCGAGATCATGCTGAAGGCATTCGAGATCGCCGGCTATCCCGACAACGCCGTCGAGGAGCAGTTCGGCGGCATGTTGAACGCCTTCCGCTACGGGGCGCCGCCGCACGGCGGGATGGCGGCGGGCATCGACCGCATCGTCATGCTGCTGGCCAGCGAGCAGAACCTGCGCGAGGTCAACCTGTTCCCGATGAACCAGCAGGGCGAGGATCTGATGATGGGCGCGCCGTCGGCGGTGACGCCGCAGCAATTGCGGGAGCTGTCGATCAAGATCGACCTGCCGCCGAAAGCCAAGGCTGGCTAACCCGTTGGCGGGGCTGCGCTGATGATCATCGATACCCATGTTCATGTGGTGGGCGACCCGGTCCGCTATAAGCTGGTCCCGGATCGGCGCTACACACCGCCGGTCGCGACGCTGGCGCAGCTGGAGGCGCTCGGCAGCCCGGTCGGGGTGACGCGCTTCGTGATCGTGCAGCCCAGCTTTTACGGCACCGACAACACGCTGCTGCTCGATACGCTGGCGGCGCTGGGGCCGCGGGGCGCGGGCGTCGCGGTGCTGGATCCGGAGACCACCGGGGAGGGCGACGCGCTGCGGCTCGCCGCCTCGGGCATAAGGGGCCTGCGGATCAATCTCTACAGCAAGGCGGGGGCGGGCGAGGGCCTGGCGCAGCGCTTCGCGGCGACTGCTACGTTGGCCAAGCGCATGCGAGGGCATGTGCAGGTGATCGCCGACCTGCCGGTGCTGATCGAGGCGGCAGACCTGCTGGGGCAGGCCGAGGTGCCGGTCGTCATCGACCATTACGGCCTGCCGGGGCTGCAGCGGCCGGACAGCGAGGCCGGGCAGGCGCTGCTCGCGCTGGTGCGGCGGCCGCATGTGTGGGTGAAGCTATCGGCGCCCTATCGCTCGACGGGGGATGCGCTCGGCATCACCCCGGACCCGTTCTGGCTCGCGGCCTTGCTGCAGGCGGCGCCCACGCGGTGCGTCTGGGGCAGCGACTGGCCCCATACGCCGGCGCATGAGGATCAGCATGGCGCCGCGCTGCCTGCCGAGTACCGGCCGCTCGACTACGCCGCGCTGGTCCACGCATTCCGGCAAGCGTTGGGCGACCGTCCGACCGCCGACCGGGTCATGAGCGAAAACGCGATGCAGCTGTACGGCTTCTAACCGATCGCTACTGCGCTGGCTGGCGGATCGCGGTGCGGGGGACGATCGTGACCGCGGCCAGGCCGGCGAGGGTGAGGACGAACATCGCCCAGAACGTCAAATGCAGCGCGTGGCCGAGCGCGGCCTGGACCAGTGGGTCGGCCAGCGCCTCCCCGGGGCGCTCGAGCAGGCTGCGGATCTGGGTGTAGCTGATCGCCCCGCCCGCGTTGCCGGCCAGGCTGGCATTCAGCACGCCGCCGAGCAGAGTGGCGCCGAAGGTACTGCCAAGGTTGCGCGCGAAGATGTTCGACGCCGTGGCCGCGCCGCGCTCGTCCCAGCCGACGCTGCCCTGGATCAGCACGATGGCCGACGTGCTGAGGAACCCCATACCCACCCCCATCACCAGCGACCCGGCGCCCGCGATCAGCGGCGATAGCCCCGGCGCCAGGAACAGCATCAGCCCGGAACCGATCGGCAGCAGCAGGGCGCCGGCCAGCATGGTGCCGCGCAGGCCGATCACCGGGAACAGGCGCTTCGTCGCCAGCATGGCGCCGACCGGCCAGCCGAACGACATCGCCGTCAGCGTGAAGCCAGCGACCAGCGCGGTGCGGCCGAGCACGCCCTGCACATACATCGGCAGGAACGCGCTGAGGCCGATCAGCGCCATGCCGGACAGGAGCGTGGCCGCGTTGGCCGACGCGATCGGGCGCCGGCTCCACAGCGCGAAGGCCAGCATCGGGTCGGACACGCGCCGCTCCTGCGCGACGAACAGCGCCGCGCTGACGCCGAACACGGCCAGCGCGATGGCGACGTTGCGCGGTGCGGTGCCGATCTCGGTCAGCGCCGTCATCAGTGCGGCGATCGACGTGGTGAACAGCACCGCGCCCATCACGTCGACCCGGCGCTCGGTCTTGGCCACATTCTCCTTGAGGAAGCTGATGAACAGCGCCGACGCGATCAGGCCGACCGGAACATTGATCCAGAACACCCAGGCCCAGTTCAGATGCTGGGTGATGAGCCCGCCGGCGAGCGGGCCGAGCACGGAGGAGATGCCCCAAACGCTCGAGAGGTATCCTTGCACCCGGCCGCGCTCATGCGCCGGGTAGAGGTCGCCGACGATGGTCAGCGCGATCGGCTGGATCGCGCCGGCGCCCGCGCCCTGGAGCAGGCGGAAGCCGATCAGCACGGGCATCGACGTGGCCAAGCCGCACAGGAGCGATCCGACCAGGAAGATCGCGATGCCGACCAGCAGCACCGGCTTGCGCCCGAACATGTCGGCCAGCTTGCCGAACACGATCGTGGTCGCCGTCTGCGCGAGCAGGAAGGCGGAGAACACCCAGGCGTAGAGGCGCAAATTGCCGAGCTGGGCGGCGATCTGCGGCATGGCGGTCGAGACGATGGTCGCTTCGATGGCGACCATGAACATGGCCGCCATAACGGCGATCATGACGAGCGGGCGGCGTTCAGTGGTGTCGGGCATGGTCGCGCTTGGTAATCGCATGGGAACCGTAAAGGTTGATGAACTTGTCTCGATTGCAGGGTGATCCGCCGACGCTGTCATCAAACTGTCATCGAATTGCAATATGACTGCCTCCCAACACTGCCAAAACCCGCCGCAACGGACCGCCGGCGCGATCACCCGAATCCGGCGCGACTACCTCAACGAGGAATCCAGTATGAGATTTACGACCATGTTGCTGGCGTCGGCCGCGCTCACCTGCGCGCTCGCCCTGCCGGCGGCGGCCCAGCAGATCACCGGCGCCGGCGCGACCTTCCCGGCCCCGGTCTACACCAAGTGGGGCGAGGCGGCGAAGGCGGCCCTCGGCGTCGAGTTGAACTACCAGGCGATCGGCTCCGGTGGCGGTCAGAACCAGATCATGAACCGCACGGTCGATTTCGGCGCCTCCGACGCCCCGGTCGACGCGGCCAAGCTGGCCTCGAGCAACCTGGTGCAGTTCCCGATGGTAATGGGCGCCGTGGTGCCGATCGTGAACCTGCCGGGGATCGAGGCCGACCAGCTGAAGCTCACCGGCGACGTGCTGGCCGAGATCTACGAAGGCAAGATCTCTAAATGGAACGACGCCAAGATCGAAGCGCTGAACCCGGGCCTCAAGCTGCCCAGCATCGCGATCGCGCCGGTCTATCGCGCGGACGCCTCGGGCACGTCGTACGTGTTCACCAGCTACCTGTCATCGGCCAGCGCGAGCTGGAAGGCGAGCGTCGGCGCCAGCACCAGCGTCAAATGGCCGGTCGGCAACGGCGCGCGCGGCAATGACGGCGTCGCCGGCAGCGTCAAGCAGGTCCGCGGCGGCATCGGCTACGTCGAGAACGCCTTCGCCAGCCAGAACCACCTGACCACCACCGAGCTGAAGAACAAGGACGGCGAGTTCGTCAAGCCGACCATGGCGGCCTTCCAGGCCGCGGCGTCGAACGCGAACTGGAAAGACGCCTCCGACTACGCCGTCAGCCTGATCGACCAGCCCGGCAAGACCAGCTGGCCCATCGTGTCGGCGACGTTCCTGCTGCTGCCCAAGGACCCCAAGGACCCGGCCCGCGAGCAGCTCGTGCTGAAATGGGTCAACTGGGACTACGAGAACGGCGACGCGATCGCGACCCAGCTCGAATACGTCCCGCTTCCCGCCGCAGTGAAGGACATGGTCCGCGCCACGTGGAAACAACAGCTCGCCTACAAGTAAGAACGTTCCGTCATCCCCGGGCTTGACCCGGGGACCCAGGCCACCGGGCCCGCGCTTGGGTCGCGGTGGGCCCCCGGATCAAGTCCGGGGGTGACGGCTCTCTTTTTAGGAACAATTGTGTCAGAGGTCCTCGCTGCCGCTCCAGCATCAAAACCCATCCCGCAACGGCCGAAACGCGGTGCCAGCACCGGCGACGCCGTCTTCGCCCTCGTTGCAAGGGGATCAGGACTACTCGTGCTGGTGCTCCTGGGCGCCATCATCGTCACGCTCTTCTTGGGCGGACTCCCCGCTTTCCGCGAGTTCGGTGCGCATTTCCTGGTCAACACCGACTGGGACCCCGTCCAAGACACCTACGGCGGCGCGGTCGCGATCTATGGCACGCTGATCACCTCGGTCATCGCGTTGATCCTCGCGGTGCCGATCTCGTTCGGCATCGCCGTGTTCCTGACCGAACTCGCCCCCGCCTGGCTGCGCCGCCCGGTCGGCACGGCCGTCGAACTGCTGGCCGCGGTGCCGTCGATCATCTACGGCATGTGGGGTTTTGCCGTGCTGGTGCCGTTCATGGCGACCTACATCGAGCCGCCGCTGATCGACAATCTCGGCGACCTGCCGGTGATCGGCAACCTCTTCTCCGGCGCCCCGTTCGGCACCGGCATCTTCACCGCCTCGGTGGTGCTGGCGATCATGATCATCCCGTTCATCGCGGCGACCATGCGCGACGTCTTCATGACGGTGCCGGCCGTCTATAAAGAAAGTGCCTACGGGCTGGGCTCGACGACCTGGGAGGTCATCCGCTCCATCGTGCTGCCCTATACGAGGAGCTCGGTGGTGGGCGGCATCATGCTCGGGCTCGGGCGGGCGCTGGGCGAGACCATGGCCGTCACCTTCGTGATCGGCAACGCCAACCGGATCACGCCCAGCCTGTTCGGGCCCGGCAACACCATCGCCTCGATCGTGGCGCTCGTGTTCCCCGAGAGCCCGGCCGGCAGCCTGAAGCTGTCGTCGCTGCTGGCGCTCGGGTTCATCCTGTTCGTCATCTCGTTCATCGTGCTGGCGCTGTCGCGGCTCTTGCTGCGGCCCGGAGTGCGGACATGAGCGCGACGCTGTCCGCCGGTCGCGTCGCCCGCGACGACAAGGTGGCGCGCGCGCTGGGTCGCCGGCGGCGGCTGTCGGACCGGGTGGTCCGCGCGCTGTGCTGGGTCGCGGCGGGGGTCGGGCTGTTCTTCCTGGCCTCGATCCTAGTGACGCTGGTGATGCTCGGCTACAAAGGATTGTCCCTGGGGGTGTTCACCCACATCACGCTGCCGCCGGGCTCCGGCGGCGGATTGTTGAACGCCATCGTCGGCAGCATCATCCAGACCGCGCTGGGCACGCTGATCGGCACGCCGATCGGCCTGATGGTGGGCACCTACCTGTCGGAATACGCCGCCGGGTCGAAGTTCGGCGACGTGGTGCGGTTCGTGTCGGACATCCTGCTGTCGGCCCCGAGCATCCTGATCGGTCTGTTCGTCTATGAGATCCTGGTCAGCCCGTTCGGCGGGTTCTCCGGCTGGGCCGGCGCGATGGCCCTGGCGGTGATCGTCATCCCGATCGTGGTGCGGACGACGGAGGACATGCTGCGGCTGATCCCGACGGCGCTGCGCGAGGCGGCGATGGCGTTGGGTGCACCGAAGTGGAAGACGATCGTGTTCGTCTGCTACCGTGCGGCACTGGACGGGATCATGACCGGCGTGCTGCTGGCGATCGCGCGGATCGCCGGGGAGACGGCGCCGCTGCTGTTCACCTCGCTGGGCAACCTGAACTGGTCGCTCGACATGTCGCGCCCGATGAGCAGCCTGCCGGTGACGATCTATCAATATGCCGGGTCGGCGTATGAGGATTGGGTGCAACTGGCCTGGGTCGGGGCGTTGATCATCACGATCGGCGTCTTGGCATTGAATATCGTGGCGCGGTTCGCGCTGCGGAAAAGGAATTGAGGATGCCCGTGATTGACAAAGAGGCGACCGAAACAGCGGCCGGTGCTGGCGCGATGACCATGATGGCGGCTCGCTCGAGCGCCGCGATCGCGACGCCACGGCTGGCGATCAAGAATCTCAGCTTCTTCTACGGCAGCAACAAGGCGTTGAAGGAGATCAACCTGGACCTGCCGGAAAAGCAGGTGACCGGCATGATCGGCCCCAGCGGTTGCGGCAAGTCGACGCTGCTGCGCTGCCTGAACCGGATGTACGACCTGTATCCGAACCAGCGCGCCGAGGGCGAGGTGCTGTTGGACGGTCAGAACATCCTGGCCTCCGATGTCGACGTCAACGATCTGCGCAGCCGCATCGGCATGGTGTTCCAGAAGCCGACACCGTTCCCGATGTCGATCTACGACAACATCGCCTTCGGGGTGCGCCTGCACGAGAAGCTGAGCCGGTCGCAGATGGACGAGCGGGTCGAGTGGTCGTTGACGCGGGCGGCGCTATGGACCGAAGTCAAGGACCGGCTGACCAGCTCGGCCACCGGCATGTCCGGCGGCCAGCAGCAGCGGCTCTGCATCGCGCGCACCATCGCGACCCGGCCGGAAGTGATCCTGCTCGACGAGCCCACCTCGGCGCTCGACCCGATCAGCACGCTCAAGGTCGAGGAGCTGATCGACGAGCTGAAGAGCGAGTTCACCATCGCCATCGTCACCCACAACATGCAGCAGGCCGCGCGCTGCGCCGACCAGGTGGCGTTCTTCTATCTCGGCGAACTGATCGAGGTCGCGCCGGCGGGGCAGATGTTCACCACGCCGAAGCAGAAGAAGACCCAGGAATACATCACCGGCCGATTCGGCTGAGCGGAGGGAACAGGGCCATGTCCGAGATGCCGCATATCGTCAAAAGCTTCACCCAGGAGCTCGACCGCCTGCGCGACATGCTCACCGAGATGGGCGGCATCGTCGAGAACCAGGTCGCCCTGGCGACCCAGGCCATCGTCGGCCTGGACCCCGACATCGCGACCCGGGCGGTCCAGCAGGACGCCGCCGTCGACGCTCTCGAACGGCAGATCGAGGCGGCGGTCATCCGGCTGCTGGCGCTGCGCCAGCCGATGGCGAGCGACCTGCGGCAGATCGTGGCCGGGCTGAAGATCTCGGCCCAGCTCGAGCGGATCGGCGACTACGCCAAGAACGTCGCCAAGCGCAGCATCGTGCTCGGCCAGTTCACCCTGCCGTTCAGCCTGACCGGCCTGGCCACCATGGCCCGGCTCGCGCAGGAGAACCTGCGCCTGGTGATCGACGCGGTCGGCGAGAACGACGCGGCCAAGGCGGTCCAGGTCTGGCAGTCGGACCAAGCGATCGACGACCTCTACAACTCGATCTTCCGCGAGCTGGTCACCTACATGATGGAGGATCCGCGCAACATCACGCCCTGCACCCACCTGCTGTTCATCGCCAAGAACATCGAGCGCATCGGCGACCACGCGACCAACATCGCCGAGACGGTGCACTACGCCGCCACCGGCGTCTCGTTGGACGACGAGCGGCCGAAGGGGACCGATAGCGCCGCCTACGCGGTCGTGCGGCCGCAAGGCGCCGCATGATGCAGAAGCCGATGGTCCTGGTCGTCGAGGACGAAGCCTCCCTGGTCGCGATGCTGCGTTACAACCTCGAGAAGCAGGGCTTCGACGTCGAAGAGGCGGTCGATGGGCAGGAGGCGATCGCGCGGATCGCCGAATCGCCGCCCGACATCGTGCTGCTCGATTGGATGCTGCCGGTGATGTCCGGGATCGAGGTGTGCCGGCAAATCCGCCGGCGGCCCGCGACGCGCGACCTGCCGGTGATCATGGTGACGGCGCGGTCCGAGGACCAGGACGCGGTGCGCGGGCTGAACACCGGGGCGGATGACTACATCACCAAGCCGTTCAGCATGGACGCATTGCTGGCGCGGATGCGGGCGCTGCTGCGCCGGGCCGGACCGCCCTCCTCGCGCGGGCAGCTCGAGTTCCACGACATCGTCATGGACCAGTCGGCCCACCGGGTGCAGCGCAACGGGCGCGCGCTGCACCTGGGGCCGACCGAGTATCGGCTGCTGGAGTTCCTGATGCAGCACCCGCGCCGGGTCTTTGCCCGCGAGGAGCTGCTGAACGCGGTGTGGGGGCGCGACATCCATGTCGAGCCGCGCACGGTGGACGTGCACATCCGCCGGCTGCGCAAGAGCATCAACGGCGAGGGCGAACTCGACGTCGTGCGGACCGTGCGTGCGGCGGGGTATGCGCTCGATACGGAGTAGTGGCGGGACAATCGTCCCAAGAATGCGCCCGTAGCCTTGACACCCCCACCCCCCGAAGCTAGCAAACCCGCGCCTTTGCGGCGCGGTCGTTGGGCGTGCGAGGGGCGGAAATGAGCGACAAGGATAAAGGCTCCTTCGAGGAGCGTCTGCGCAGTGCGCAGGCTCGGCAAGAGGCGGCAGCGCCGAAGCCGGCACCTGGCTCGGACGGTGCGCCGAGCCCGATGGGCATCGGCGTTCGTGTCGGGGTCGAGCTGGTTTCCGCACTCGCGGTCGGGTTGGCGATCGGGTGGGGTTTGGATTGGCTGCTGGGGACGAAGCCCTGGTTGCTGGCGTTGTTTGTGCTGCTGGGCGGTGCGGCCGGGGTGGCGAATGTGTGGCGGCTGATGATGCCGCCGACGTCGCGGCGCACTCCGGGGTTGTGACGAGAGGGGACAGGGTTTTGGCGGCCGAAGCAGCACCGAAGATCGACGCACTGGGCCAGTTCGAGCTCCACAGCGCCCTGGGCGCCGTCGGGCGTTCCGTGAACTTCACCCAGTCCAACCTGATGATGGTCGTCGGCGCGGCGCTGGTGCTGGGGACGCTGTATTATGGCGCCAAGCCCAGGGCGATCGTGCCGGGCCGGCTGCAGGCGCTGGCCGAGATCGCCTATTCCGGCATCATGGACATGGCCGTCGGCAGCATCGGGCCCGAGGGCAAGCGCTTCTTCCCCTTCATCTTCGCGCTGTTCTTCTTCGTGCTGATGGGCAACATCCTCGGTCTGCTGCCCTACTCCTTCACCTACACCAGCCACATCGCGGTGACCGCCGGGCTGGCCGTGATGGTGATCGTCATCGTCACCGTCGTGGCGCTCCGCATCCATGGGCTGCACTTCTTCAGCTACTTCTTCCCCGAGGGCGCGCCGAAGCTGCTGGCGCCGCTGATCATCCCGATCGAAGTCATCTCCTACCTCTCGCGGCCGGTCAGCCTGTCCATCCGTCTGTTCGCCAACATGGTGGCCGGGCACGTGATGTTCGAAGTGTTCGGCACCTTCATCCTCATCCTGGCTGGCGCCGGCGCGGTCACCGGCGCGCTCGGCATCCTGCCGCTGGCGCTCAACGTGATCCTCGAGGGCTTCGAGCTCCTCGTGGCCGCGCTGCAGGCTTACGTCTTCGCGATCCTGACGTGCATCTATCTCCATGATGCGGTGCATCTGCACTGAGTGTAGTTCAGGCGTGATAACAACTCGTTAATTCTGAAAGGACCAAGAGTCATGGACCCGCAAACCGCCGCCGTCTCCGCCGCTGCCACCGTCGCCGCCTACAAGGCGCTCGGCGCGGGCCTCGCCGTCATCGCCCTCGCCGGCGTTGGCGTCGGCATCGGCAACATCTTCTCCGCCATGGTGTCCTCGGTCGCCCGCAACCCGTCCGCCCGCGACGCCGTGTTCCCGATCGGCATTCTCGGCTTCGCGCTGACGGAAGCGGTCGCGCTGTTCGCGCTGCTCATCGCGTTCCTCATCCTCTTCACCTAAGACCACCTCGACACTCGATACGGGCCGGCCCTCGGGCCGGCCTGTGCCCAATGAGGACGCGAGGCGCATGCCGCAGCTAGATTTCGCCAATCCGCTGACGATCTCCCAGGTCGTCTGGATGTTCATCATTTTCGCCGCCCTCTACGCGGCGCTCCGCTTCTGGGCCCTGCCGCAAGTCGGCGGCGTGCTGGAGATGCGCGAGCAGCGGATCAACGCCGACCTCACGACGGCGCGTCTGGCCAAGGAAGAGGCCGACCGCGCCGCGGCCGAGATCGCCGAGCGGGGCCGTTCGGCATCCGCCGAAGCGCAGGCGCAGGTGGCCGCGGCCTCCGACGCCGCCAAGCGGGAGGCCGCCGAGCAGGCCCGCATCGCCGGTGAGCACCTCGAAAAGCAACTCGCCGACGCCGAGCAGAGCATCGCCGCCGCGCGCAAGGATGCCATGGGCGCGCTGCGCCAAGTCGCCAGCGAGACCGCGACCGCCGTCGTGTCCCGCTTGACCGGCCACGCCCCCGACCCGGCGCATGTCGACGCCGCCGTGGGCACTGCGATGACCGCGCGGAGCTGAGCATGGAACACCATCACGAAAGCTTCTTCGCCAATCCGCGCACCTGGATCGGCCTCGCCTTCTTCATCTTCTACGCGATCTTCGGCCGCAAGATTTGGGCCGCGATCACCGGGCTGCTCGACAAGCGGGCGGCGACGATCCGCGCCGAACTCGAGGAAGCGTCGCGGCTCCGCACCGAGGCGGAAGCCATGCTCCGCGACGCCCAATCGCAGCGCGAGTTGGCCGTCAAGGAGGCGCAAGCCATGCTCGACAACGCCCGCACCGAAGCGACTAATGTCGCCGAAGCGGCGCGCAAGGAGGCCGCCGAGGCCGCCAAGCGTCGCGAGCGGATGGCCATGGACCGGATCGGCGCTGCCGAAAAGGCGGCGGTGAGCGAGGTGCGCCAAGCTGCGGCCGACATCGCCGCCCGTGCCGCCGAACAGGTGATCAGCCAGGATTTCAGCGCCGAACAGGATGCCGAACTGGTCAGCCGCGGGATCATGGGGCTTCCCGCCGCGCTCGCGAGCCGCCGCGCCGCGTAACGCGCCGTCCACAATCATACAGCGAAGGGCGGCCTCGGGGCCGCCCTTTTTGTTTGCACCCTGAACAACATGATCTAGTGTGGCCGCATCGTGGACGTGAGGCTGGTGTGATCTCCTTGAGAATTTTGGCGAAAACCGCCGTGTTTGCGGCCGCATTACTGTTGGCGGCCGAAACGGCCCAAGCTGCAAAATTCACCTTCGCCAATGACGGCGACGCGAACTCCATGGACCCATACACGCGGAGCGAGACGTTCCTCCTCACCTTCACCCAGAACTTCTACGACCCCCTGGTCCGCCGCGACCGCGCGCTCAAGGTGGAGCCGGCGCTGGCCGAAAGCTGGGAGACGCCGGACGCGACCACGTGGCGGTTCCATCTCCGCCACGGCGTCAAGTTCCAGGAAGGCCAGGATTTCACCGCCGACGACGTGATCTTCAGCTGGAAGCGCGCCGCCGGGCCGGGCAGCCAGATCAATTCCTACTTCCAGGCCGTCCAGGACATGAAGAAGGTCGACGATTTCACCGTCGACGTCATCACCAAGGTGCCGGACCCCATCTTCACCGAAGAGATCACCGGCTGGGTGATCATGTCCAAGGCCTGGTGCGAGGCGCATGACGCGGTCCAGCCGGTCGACCTGACCAAGGTGGGCGAGAACTACGCCACAAGGCACGCCAACGGCACCGGCCCCTACATCCTCGACATCCGCGAGCCGGACCGCCGCACGACCATGCACGCCAATCCGGCCTGGTGGGACAAGATCTCCGGCAACGCGACGGAAGTGACCTTCAACGTCATCGCCAACGCCGCGACCCGGGTGGCGGCGCTGCTCTCCGGCGACGTCGACATGATCTACACCGTGCCGCCGCAGGACGTGGCGCGTCTGGAAAAGGCGCCGAACATCAAGCTGTGGATGGCGCCCGAATTGCGCACGGTGTTCCTGGGCTTCGACATCACGCGGCCCGAACTGCTGAAATCCGACGTCAAGGGCAAGAACCCGTTCCAGGACAAGCGGGTCCGCCAGGCCTTCTATCAAGCCATCGACATCAACGCGATCCATCAGCGGGTCATGCGCACCCAGTCGCACTCGACCGGACTGATGTATGGCCCCGGCGTCGGTGGCTACGAGGAGAAGCAGGACGTCCGCTACCCCTACGACACCGAGGCCGGCAAGAAGCTGCTTGCCGAGGCCGGCTATCCCAACGGTTTTGGCGTCACGCTGGATTGCCCGACCGACCGCTACGTCAACGACGAGGCCATCTGCCAGGCCGTCACCGCCATGCTGGCGCGCATCGGCATCAAGGTCACGCTGATCGCGCAGACCCGGCTGAAGTATTTCGCCGAGATCAGCAATCCCGATTACCACACCAGCTTCTACATGCTGGGCTGGACCCCCAACACGTATGACGCCTGGAACTCGCTGTTCAACCTGCTGGGCTCGCGCAACGGAACCCGCGGCGTGTTCAACGATGGCGGCTGGACGAACGCCAAGTTCGACGAATTGCTCGACAAGGCCGCGGTCGAGACCGACAAGGCCAAGCGGCAGGAGGAGATCAACGAGGCGTCGCAGCTCGCCAAGGATGACGTCGCCACGATCCCGCTGCATCAGCAGGTGATCGTGTGGGCGACGCGTTCGACCATCGATCTGGTCCAGCTTGCCGACAACTCGTTTCCGCTGCGTTATGTAACAGTCAAATAGTTGGTGGGCTAAAGCCCACCCTACGGTGAATCGTAGGGTGGGCTTCAGCCCACCAAGTCAGGCCCGCCGCAAATTCCAAGGATACGGCGCGGGACCCTCGAGCATCCCGGTGAGATCCGAACGAAACGCCGTCTTGGTGTAGAACATGCCGAGCGGCACGGTCGCCACCTGCTCCAAGGCGAGGTCCCCGATCGCGTCGGCCAGGCGGCGTTGCGTCGCCGCGTCGGGGGCGGCGACCCAGTCCTCGACCATCTCCTCGACTTTCGGACTGCTCCACCAGCCGAACCAACCTTTGTCGCCCTGCCCGCGCACGAGGGTCGAGACCGCCGGGTTCGAGTAGCCGGGTGAGGAGCCCGTGGTGTGGAAGATGCTCCAGCCGCCTTTGTCGACCGGCTCGCGCGACGTGCGCCGCTGGACGACCGACCCCCAATCCATCTCCTGCAAATCCACGTTCATGCCGATGCGGCGCAGGCGGTCCGCGGTGACCTGGCCCAGCGGGCCGATCTGCGGGTAGTCGGTCGGGCTGATGATGACGACGCGCTGCCCCGCATAGCCGGCTTTCTCCAGCATGTAGCGCGCCACCGCGAGGTCGCCGCGCATCACGGTGGTCCCAGCGCGGTCCGCGCCATACGGCGTCCCGCACGGATAGATGCTGCGGCAGATGCTCCAAAGCGACGTGTCGTCGCCGTACGTCGCCCGCAGATACTCGTCCTGGTCGACCGACATCAGCACGGCTTGCCGGAAGGCGACGTTGTCGAACGGCGGCTGCAGGCAGTTCAGCCGCATCAGCGCCATCCGGCCGCCCGTGTCCTGGATCTTGGCCGAGACGCCCGGGCTGCTTTCGAGGCTGGGCAGCAGGTCGTTGAGCGGCCGCTCCCACCAGTCGATCTCGCCGCGCTGCAACGCCGCCGACGCCGTCGCCGGGTCCGGGATGATGTGCCACTCGACGCGGCTGAAATTCGCGATCTTGCCGCCGGTGGCCCACACCGGCGGCTCCGGCCGGGGAACATAGCGGTCGAACTTGCCATACACGACCCGGCTGCCGCTGACGTACTCGTCCGCCAGAAAGCGATAGGGTCCGGAGCCGACGAGGTCGGTGAACTGCTTCATCGGGTCGGTAGCGGCGACCCGTTCGGGCATGATGAACGGGATCGAGGCGTCCGGCTTGGCCAGCGCGTCGAGCATCAGCGGGAACGGCTTGGTCAGCCGGACCTCGAAGCTGCGGTCATCGACCACGACGTAGCGGTCGAGGAAGCGCGCCAGAAGCTGCCCGATCGGCTCGCGCACCGCCCAGCGCTTGAGGCTGGCAATGCAGTCCTGGCTGCGAACGGGCTCGCCGTCATGGAAGCGCAATCCCTCGCGCAGGCGGAACCGCCAGACCCGGCCGTCGGGCGAGAGCTCATGACCCTCGGCCATCTGCGGCTGCGGCGTCAGCGACGCGTCGGCGGAATACAGCGTGTCGTAGATATAGTAGGCGTGGTTGCTGGTGACGGTCGCGGTCGTCCAGATCGGGTCCAGCGCCGAGAGGTTGGACTGCGGGACGAACCGGAGCAGTTTCGCCGGTTGCGCGATGGCCGGAGCGGCGAGGGCGGACGCGGCGAGGCCGCCGAGCAGGGTGCGACGGTGCATCGGGAGAGCCTAGACGGACAGCCAGGACACCCGCAACTTACTCCCTCTCCCGGAGGGAGAGGGCTTTACAGGCGGTGGAGTTTAAACCGTTTCTGCGACGTTCTGCATCTGGCTCGGCCGGTTGCGGCGGTCGGCCATGAAGGCGTCGAACTCGGACTTGTCGCGCGCCTTGCGGAGACGGTCGAGGAAGGCCTGGAACTCACGCTCTTCGTCCTCCAAGCGGCGCAACGTCTCGTCGCGATAGTCGTCGAACGCCTTGTTGCCCGACGTTGCCGCCTGCGGCCGGCCCCAGGGTGCCTTCCAACCGGCGTTCCACCGGCCATCCGTGCCGCCGGCGCCGAGATTGAACCAGGTGCCCGGCGCTGTCTTGCGCATCTCGCTCAGCCGGCCGCTGCCGGCGAGGAAGGCGAGCAGCGCCAGCCCGACGGGCCACGCCAGCCAGAACCCGGCCACGACCACCGTGATCCAGCCTACTTTGCCGAACTCGTCGATTTTGCTGATCACTACCGCCTCCTAAGTATGTAAGTCTTATTTACACCTGGGATGACGGACGGCGCTTGTCAATCACCCAACTGCAGCGATTGCAGATAAACCAGCAACCCGGCCTCCAGCAGATCCTTCGGCTCCATCGGCAACTGACCGACCCCGCTCGGGCCGAGATAGAGCGACGCGATCCCATGCGTCAGCGCCCAGACATGCAACGTCACCATCAGCGCCGGCGGGCGTCCCGGGGCGCGGCTGCGGTCGCACGCGGCCTGCGCGGCACCGCGGAGCACCGCCATGGCGCTATCGCGGGCGCGCGCGAGCTCCGGATGCGCGGCGATCGGGAAATGCGGGTCGAACATCGCGCCATAGACCGGGCTCTCCTTGCCGGCAAAGGCGAGATGGGCCTGCGCACAGGCCTCGAGCGCGGCGACCGGGTCGGCGGGGCGGGAGGACGCGGCGCCGCGCATGTCGCTTTCGAGCGCCTCGAAGCCGCGGCGGGACACTTCGGCCAACACGGCGTCGCGGTCGCGGAAATGCCGGTACGGCGCCGCCGCGCTGACGCCCACGGCGCGCGCCAGTTCGGCCACCGCGAAGCCGCTGATGCCCCGCTTGGCGATCAGGCCGAGCGCCGCCTCGATCAGCGCCTCGCGTAGATTGCCGTGGTGATACTGCTCGCGTGCCATCCGCCCTCCGCTCCCGTCTTACATCGGGAGGGCGGACCGCGACACCAGAGAGGGGCCGGCTGTTAGCTGCCGGCGCCCTCGATGATGTCGCCGAACAGCTCCCACCGCGTGCCGTTCCAGCGCTGCATGTGCATGTGGCGGATCGGGTGGGCGTTGCTCGCGGTAGTACTGACGATGACGCCGGGAATGAGCGTCGGCGGCTGATGCGGCGCCATGTTCTTGGCTTGCGCCATGATGTTCTCGCGCGAGAAGTCGGAGCCGCACTGTTTCAGCACTTGCATGCACGATGTCCCCACGCCGTAGGCATAGGGATAGTTCGAGTCCGACAGCTCGGCATCGGGCATGTATGTCTTCATGAACTCGCGCCATTCGTTCATGCCGGGATCGTCTTTCCACTGCGGATCCGAATTGTCCTTCAGGTACGACGCCGCGATCAGCCCGGTGGCGCGCTCGGGACCGGCCGGGTTGATGACGGCGCCGACCGAGATCGACACGTCGGTGACGAAATGCAGCGGCTTCCAGTCGAGATCGTAGATCTTGCGGATGATCTGCGCGGCGAATTTCGGCGTGGCGGCGGACACCAGCACGTCGGCGCCCGACGATTTCATCGCGACGGCCTGGCTGTCGATGGTCGGGTCGGTGACTTCATAGCTGGACTGGTTGACGACCATCCTGTCGAACTTGTCGCCCAGCACGTCCTTCAGCCCGAGCAGGTAGTCTTTGCCGAAATCGTCGTTCTGGTACAGCACCGCGATCTTGCCGTCGGGCTTATTGGCCAGGATATACTTGGCGTAGATCTGCCCCTCGGTCCGGTAGCTCGGCTGCCAGCCGATCGTCCAGGGGAAGTCCTTGGTGTTGGCCCATTTGTTGGCGCCGCTGGATACGAAGACTTGCGGCACCTTCTTCTGGTTCATGTAGCGTTGCACCGCGGTCTGCGTCGGCGTGCCGAGGGCGTTCATGGTGAAGGCGACCCCATCCTGCTCGACGAGGCGCCGGGTCTGCTCGACCGTCTTGGGCGGGGAGTAGCCGTCGTCGTAGGTGATGAAGTTGATCTGACGGCCTTGGATGCCGCCGTTCTCGTTCAGCCGCTTGAAATAGGCCTGCAGCCCGAGCCCGATCACGCCGTAGGCGGAGGCCGGGCCGCTATAGGCGTCGGTGTGGCCGATCTTGATCTCGGTCGCGGTCACGCCCGGCGTCTCGGCCGCCCAGGCGCGGCGGAGCAGGGCAGGCGTGGCCAGCGCGGCGCCGGCGGTCGTGAGTAGGGTGCGGCGGAACATGGGCTTCCTCCTTCGATTATCGTTGACGCAGCAGCCGACTGAGGCCGCCCGCCACCCCGGCGGGCAGCAGGAACATGAAGGCGATCAGGACGACGCCGTAGATGACCCCCGGCGCGGCCTTGGAGATTTGCTCGGCGACGTTGGGCAAGAAGGTGATGAAGATCGCGCCGAATACCGGCCCGGCCACCGTCGCCGCGCCGCCGACCACCAGCCCGGTGAACAGGGTGATGGAGAGGAACACCGTGAAGCTGTCCGGCGAGACGAAGCCGACCACGATCGCGCTCAGCGACCCGGCGATCCCGGTGATGACGGCGCTGACGGCGAAGGTGCGTGTCTTGAACTGGGCGACGTCGATCCCGGTCGCCTCGGCCGCCAGCGCGTTGTCCCGCACGGCCCGCATGGCCCGGCCGATGCGGCCGCGCACGAGGTTGCCGACCAGCCCGAACAGCACCGCGCCGACCGCGAGGCTGAACAGATACACCCATTGGTCCGCATTGATCGGCAGCCCGAAGGGCGGGTCCGGCTTATCGACCACGATGCCCTGGACGCCGCCGGTCCAGTGCTCCAGTGCCTTGTGCTTCAGCAATTGCGGGGTCGCGACGGCCAGCGCGAACGTCGTCAGCGCCAGATACAGGCCGCCGAGGCGCAGCGCCGGCAGGCCGACGAGGAACCCGATCCCCGCGCAGACCGCCGCCGACACCGGCAGCGTCGCCCAGTAGGGCACGTCGTAGAGCGAGGTGAGGATCGCGGTGACGTAGGCGCCCAGCGCGTAGAATGCGCCATGGCCGAGCGAGATCTGCCCGTTATAGCCGGTGACCAGGGCCAGCCCGAGGATCGCGATCGCGTAGATCGCCAT